>NZ_AHHC01000044.1:0-26097 GCF_000242655.1 Pseudomonas sp. PAMC 25886 | reverse complement strand
GGGCAAGAGCCTTTTGGTTACTTTTGGGCTCCTTTCAAAAGTGACCCGCCGTAAGGGCGGAACCCATAGCAGCCCTGACCGCAGCAACGGATATGTACTCACTCCATCCAACGAAGCCAAACAAAAAAAGCCCGGCTGATCATCGATCAGCCGGGCTTTTTCATGTCGCTTGAAAACGTATTACTTCTTCAAGCCGTAATGCTCATCCAGCATCCCCGGGGCGTTTGGCGTTTTTGGCGCGTAGTCCCGTGGCGGTTCCTGATTTTCCCGGGGTGGGGTCAGGCGTTCCCGTGGCGCTTGCGGTGCATCGGAATGCAGCGCGGCCAGCAGACGCTGGCGGGTGATGTCGTCCAGGGCCAGGCGGTTGGCACCCTCGGCGAGATGATCCTGTACTTCCTGGTAGCTCTGAGTGAGCTTTTTCACCAGGGTCGCGGTGCTGTTGAAGTGGGTAACAACCTCGTTCTGATAACTGTCAAAACGTTCCTGAATGTCATCCAGCTGACGTTGCGTGCGGTTAGGCGCGGCATTCGGCAGCAGGCGGGCAACCAGGAATCCAATGGCGACACCGGCAACCAAGGCGAGAGTCGGCAACAACCAAACTAAGAGCGAGTGTTCCACGAGTCCTTCCTCTATAAACGGCTTTGCTTTACGTTAACGGCTCGGACCTGCGCTGTATACCGCGATTAAGCTCGCAATGATGCCATGCACAGACTTTTAGCTAGACGAGTCGACCCCTTGAGAGGTCACGGAGTTCCTTCCTTGCTGATGCGTGAAACCCCCGTTTTGATCGATGGCCCGGTAGGCCAACTGGAAGCCCTGTATCTGGATCACCCCGAGCCACGTGGCCTGGCGCTGATCTGCCACCCTAACCCGGTGCAGGGCGGCACCATGCTCAACAAAGTCGTATCGACCCTGCAACGCACTGCGCGCGATGCCGGCTTGATCACATTGCGATTCAATTATCGCGGTGTCGGCGCCAGCGCCGGTACGCACGATATGGGCACCGGTGAAGTCGACGACGCCGAAGCCGCCGCCACCTGGCTGCGTGAAAAGCATTCCGACCTGCCGATCACCCTGCTGGGGTTTTCCTTCGGCGGGTTTGTGGCAGGCACCCTCGGCGGCCGCCTGGAAGCCAAGGGCGAAAAACTCGCCCACCTGTTCATGGTGGCCGCGGCGGTGATGCGCCTGCGGGATAACGACGTGTTGCCACAGGGCTGCCCATTGACCGTGATCCAACCGGAAACCGACGAAGTGGTCGACCCGCAGCTGGTCTACGACTGGTCCGCCGCCCTGAATCGCCCCCATGAACTGCTGAAAGTGGCAGAATGCGGACACTTTTTTCATGGCAAGCTGACCGATCTCAAGGATCTTGTGCTGCCACGTCTTTCGAATTGATGAAAAGCGATCACCCATGACGACCCGTACCCGCATCCTCACCGGCATCACCACCACCGGCACGCCGCACCTGGGCAACTACGCCGGCGCGATTCGCCCGGCGATCCTTGCCAGCCAGGACGCCAATGCCGACTCCTTTTACTTCCTGGCCGACTACCACGCCCTGATCAAGTGCGATGACCCGCAGCGTATCCAGCGCTCGCGCATGGAAATCGCTGCGACCTGGCTGGCCGGTGGCCTGGATGTGAACCGCGTGACGTTCTATCGCCAGTCCGACATCCCGGAAATCCCCGAGCTGACCTGGCTGCTGACCTGCGTGGCGGCCAAGGGCCTGCTCAACCGTGCGCACGCCTACAAGGCCTCGGTGGACAAGAACCTGGAAAACGGCGAAGACCCGGATGCGGGCATCACCATGGGCCTGTACAGCTACCCGGTGCTGATGGCGGCGGACATCCTGATGTTCAACGCCCATAAGGTGCCGGTCGGTCGTGACCAGATCCAGCACGTGGAAATGGCCCGGGACATCGGCCAGCGCTTCAACCACCTGTTCGGCAATGGCAAGGAATTCTTCACCATGCCCGAGGCGTTGATCGAAGAAAGCGTCGCCACCTTGCCGGGCCTGGATGGCCGCAAGATGTCGAAGAGCTACGACAACACCATCCCGTTGTTCACCAGCGCCAAGGACATGAAGGACGCGATCTCGCGCATCGTCACCGACTCCCGCGCGCCCGGCGAAGCGAAAGATCCGGACAACTCCCACCTGTTCACCCTGTACCAGGCATTTGCCACCAAAGCCCAGGAAGAAGAGTTCCGCGGCGAACTGCTGCAAGGCCTGGGCTGGGGCGAGGCGAAGAACCGTCTGTTCCAATTGCTGGACGGCCAACTGGGTGAGGCGCGTGAGCGTTACCACCAACTGATGTCGCGCCCTTCGGACATGGAAGACCTGCTGCTGATCGGCGCCCACAAGGCCCGTGCCGTGGCGGCACCGTTCCTGGCCGAGCTGCGTGAAGCGGTGGGCCTGCGTTCGTTCGTCAACCCGGTCGCCGTTGCCGCCACCACCAAGAAGAAAGCTGCGAAAGCCGCGCGTTTTGTCAGCTTCCGCGAAGACGACGGCAGCTTCCGCTTCCGTTTGCTGGCGGCCGAAGGCGAGCAACTGCTGTTGTCGCGCAACTTTGCCGACGGTAAAGCCGCCGGCGCGGTGACCAAGCAGCTGCAGTCGGGTCAGGCGCTGGATGTACGCAGTGAAGCCTCGAGCTTCAGCGTGTGGCTGGACGGTGAAGTCGTCGCCGATAGCCCGGCGTTCGCCGACAGCGCCTCGCGGGATGCGGCGATTGAAGCCTTGCGCGTTGCGTTGACCCCACTCGAGGATTGACCCGACCAAGGGTTGATTGCCATTCTTCAGGGCCGTCGTTACAGTGGCGGCCCGTTTTTGTTGCCTTGCTAACGAATTATGACGCCCCTAGAACGATATCAAGCTGATCTGAAACGCCCGGAATTCTTCCATGACGCTGCCCAGGAAACTGCGGTGCGCCATTTGCAACGCCTGTACGACGATCTGGTCCAGGCCTCGCAGAACAAGCCGGGTATGTTCAGCAAGTTGTTTGGCAAGAAAGACCACACGCCGGTCAAGGGCCTGTACTTCTGGGGTGGTGTTGGCCGGGGCAAGACTTACCTGGTCGATACCTTCTTTGAAGCGCTGCCGTTCAAGGAAAAGGTCCGTACTCACTTTCACCGCTTCATGAAGCGCGTGCACGAAGAGATGAAGACCCTGCCGGGCGAGAAGAACCCGCTGACCATCATCGCCAAGCGCTTCTCGGAAGAAGCCCGGGTGATCTGTTTCGATGAGTTCTTCGTGTCCGACATCACCGACGCGATGATCCTCGGCACCCTGATGGAAGAGCTGTTCAAGAACGGCGTGACCCTGGTCGCCACCTCGAACATCGTGCCCGACGGCCTGTACAAGGACGGCCTGCAACGTGCGCGCTTCCTGCCGGCCATTGCCCTGATCAAGCAGAACACCGACATCGTCAACGTCGACAGCGGCGTCGACTACCGCCTGCGTCACCTTGAGCAAGCCGAACTGTTCCACTACCCGCTCAACGAAGTGGCCCAGGAAAGCCTGCGCAAAAGCTTCCGCGCGCTGACGCCGGAATGCACCCAGGCGATCGAAAACGACAAGTTGATCATCGAAAACCGCGAAATCATTGCGTTGCGCACCTGCGATGACGTGGCCTGGTTCGAATTCCGCGAACTGTGCGACGGCCCCCGCAGCCAGAACGACTACATCGAACTGGGCAAGATCTTCCACGCGGTGATTCTGAGCGGCGTCGAGCAGATGAGCGTCACCACCGACGACATCGCGCGGCGCTTTATCAACATGGTCGACGAATTCTACGACCGTAACGTCAAGCTGATCATCTCGGCGGAAGTCGAGCTCAAGGATCTCTACACCGGCGGTCGCTTGAACTTCGAATTCCAACGGACCTTGAGCCGCTTGCTGGAAATGCAGTCCCACGAGTTCCTGTCGCGGGCGCACAAGCCGTAAGCGATGTGCTCGAAATGAAAAAGGCCCGCAGCGATGCGGGCCTTTTTTTTACGCCGCCTGCTGGAATTGCTGGCGGTACTGGTTGGGTGACAACTCGGTGTGTTGCCGGAACAGCCGCGCAAAGAAGCTCGCGTCGTCGTAACCCACTTCGTAACTGATGGTCTTGATGCTTTTGCGACTGCCAGACAGCAAGCCCTTGGCCGTCTCGATGCGCAGGCGTTGCAGGTAATGCAGCGGCTTGTCGCCGGTGGCGGTCTGGAAGCGGCGCATGAAGTTGCGGATGCTCATGCCGTGCTCCCGGGCCACGTCTTCGAAGCGGAACTTGTCGGCGAAGTGTTCTTCGAGCCAATGCTGGATCTGCAGGATGATCACGTCCTGATGCAGCTTCTGGCCGCCAAAACCGATACGCCCCGGCGCATAGCTGCGTTGCACTTCATAAAGGATGTCGCGGGCTACCGCCTGGGCGATGTTGGCGCCGCAGAAGCGCTCGATCAGGTAGATGTAGAGGTCGCAGGCCGAGGTGGTGCCGCCGGCGCAGTACAGGTTGTCGGCGTCGGTCAGGTGCTTGTCCTGGTTCAGTTGCACCTTGGGAAAGCGTTCGCTGAAGGCGTTGAAGAAGCGCCAGTAGGTGGTCGCCTCCTTACCGTCCAGCAAGCCGGCCTCGGCGAGCCAGAACACCCCGGTGGCTTCGCCGCAGAGCACGGCGCCACGGGTATGTTGCTCGCGCAGCCAGGGCAGTACTTGGGGGTAGCGTTGGCACAGTGAGTCGAAGTCGTCCCAGAAGGCCGGGAGCACGATGATGTCGGCGTTTTCGAGGCCGCCGTCCACCGGCATGATCACGTCGCTGAAACTGCGCACCGATTGCCCGTCAGGGCTGACCAGGCGGGTTTCAAACGCCGGTGTGAGGCCCTGGCCCAGCTGTTTACCGTAGCGCAGGCTGGCGAGATGGAAAAAATCCTTGGCTTGCATGAGGGTTGAAGCGAATACCCGATCAATGGCCAAAATGCTGACGCGCCGCAAGGGCGTGGAGATTTGGTTAGACATAATTTCATTTATTCTTATAGGGGAAAGTGGTCACCAGACGGCTGGATCGTCTTATTTTTTGTCGCATGTGTCCAGTGTCCCGTGACGCCTTCGCGGCTTAGGCTCTGTGATCCCGGTCTTGTCCGACAATTCACGCAGGTGACCCATGATTCCCAGAACCTTGTTCAGCTCGGAGCACGAACTCTTCCGCCAGAGCGTGCGCACCTTCCTCGAAAAAGACGCGGCGCCGTTCCACGGGCAATGGGAAAAGCAGGGTTACATTGACCGCAACCTGTGGAACAAGGCGGGGGAGGCGGGGATGCTTTGCTCGCACTTGCCGGAAGAGTACGGCGGCCTCGGGGCGGACTTTCTCTACAGCGCGGTGGTGATCGAAGAGATCAGCCGGCTGGGGCTGACCGGGATTGGTTTCTCCCTGCATTCGGACATCGTCGCGCCTTACATCCTGCATTACGGCAGTGAGGCGCTGAAGCACAAATACCTGCCCAAGCTGATCTCCGGGGAGATGGTCACGGCCATCGCCATGACCGAGCCGGGTGCCGGGTCGGACCTGCAAGGGGTCAAGACCACGGCGGTGCTGGACGGTGATGAATACGTGATCAACGGCTCCAAGACGTTCATCACCAACGGCTACCTGGCGGACCTGGTGATTGTCGTCGCCAAGACCGACCCCAAGGCCGGCGCCAAGGGCACCAGCCTGTTCCTGGTGGAGGCCAACACGCCGGGCTTCGACAAGGGCAAGCGCCTGGAGAAGGTCGGGATGAAGGCTCAGGACACCTCGGAGCTGTTCTTCCAGGATGTGCGTGTACCCAAGGAAAACCTGCTGGGGCAGGCCGGGATGGGCTTTGCCTATCTGATGCAGGAGTTGCCCCAGGAGCGCTTGACGGTGGCGATTGGCGCGCTGTCTTCAGCCGAGGCGGCGTTGCAATGGACGTTGGAGTACACCCGCGACCGCAAGGCGTTCGGCAAGGCGATCATCGACTTCCAGAACACCCGTTTCAAGCTCGCGGAAATCGCCACGGAAACCCAGATTGGCCGGGTGTTTGTCGACAAGTGCATGGAGCTGCACCTGGAAGGCAAGCTCGATGTGCCCACGGCGGCGATGGCCAAATACTGGGCCACGGACTTGCAGTGCAAGGTGCTGGATGAGTGCGTGCAGTTGCACGGGGGGTACGGGTTTATGTGGGAATACCCGATTGCCCGGGCGTGGGCGGATGCGCGGGTGCAGCGGATTTATGCGGGGACGAACGAGATCATGAAGGAGATTATTGCGCGGGCGCTTTGACGGCGCAGAGAGATTCATGTGGCGAGGGGGCTTGTCCCCCGTTGGGCTGCGCAGCAGCCCCAATAAGCCACCTCATTCTTTCAGGCCAGCCGAGGTGGCAGGTTTCAGGGCCGCTTCGCAGCCCAACGGGGGACAAGCCCCCTCACCACAGGATCAATCACGGCGCAGGATTCGGATGATCCTTCTGGATCGCCTCAATCCCCGCCAGCACCTCATCCGACAGTTTCAGGTCGGCGCTGGCGATGTTGCTATCCAGTTGCTCCAGGGTCGTGGCGCCAATGATGTTGCTGGTCACGAACGGCTGTTGTGTCACAAACGCCAATGCCATCTGCGCTGGATCCAGGCCGTGCTCGCGGGCCAATGCTACATAGCGGCTGCAGGCTGCTTCCGACTGGGCGTTGAAGTAGCGGCTGAAGCGGCTGTAGAGGCTCAGGCGGCCCTTGGCCGGGCGTGCGCCACCTTCGTATTTGCCGCTGAGCATGCCGAAGGCCAGGGGCGAATAGGCCAGCAATCCACATTGTTCACGGATGGCGATTTCCGCCAGGCCCACTTCAAAGCTGCGGTTGAGCAGGTTGTAGGGGTTCTGGATCGACACCGCGCGGGTCCAGCCGCGGGCTTCGGCCAGGGCCAGGAACTTCATGGTGCCCCACGGGGTTTCGTTGGACAGGCCGATGTGGCGGATCTTGCCGGCCTTGACCTGCTCATCCAGGGCTTCGAGGGTTTCTTCCAGCGGGGTCAGGTCTTCTTCAGCCTTGTGCTTGTAGCCCAGTTGGCCGAAAAAGTTGGTGCTGCGCTCGGGCCAGTGCAGCTGGTAGAGGTCGATCCAGTCGGTTTGCAGGCGCTTGAGGCTCGCGTCCAGGGCTTCGGCGATGTGCTTGCGGTTGTGCTTGAGGTTGCCATCGCGGATGTAGTCGATGGTGTTGCCGGGGCCGGCGATCTTGCTGGCGAGGATCCAATCGGCACGGTCGCCACGGCTTTTGAAGTAATTACCGATGTAGCGCTCGGTGGTGGCGTAGGTGTCGGCCTTGGGCGGTACCGGGTACATTTCCGCGGTGTCGAGGAAGTTGATCCCCGCGGCCTTGGCCCGTTCGATCTGTGCGAAGGCCTCTGCCTCGCTGTTCTGCTCGCCCCAGGTCATGGTGCCCAAGGCTATCGCGCTCACGTTCAGATCGGTTCGGCCCAGCTGTCGATAGTCCATCGGGTACTCCTTCGGGGAAAACAATCATAAAAGCAGGTTGAAATTTTTTTGGCAATCTGCATAATTGCCCACCTCTTTCTGCAGTGGAAGTGATGCGCCGCCTGCCGAAGAATCTTGCCGTTGAACGGACGCGCCGACCCGAGCCCCCGATAGCGTCTGTATCCGGCTGCCTTTGACTTGTCAAAGTACGCACTATTCAGTAAGATCCGCCGTCTAATTTACAGGGCGGCCCCTGAGGCTATTAAAGAATGACAACTTTTACTGCAAAACCAGAAACAGTTCAGCGCGACTGGTTTGTCGTCGACGCCGCTGGTCAGACCCTGGGTCGTCTGGCCACTGAAGTCGCCAGCCGTCTGCGTGGCAAGCACAAGCCTGAGTACACCCCTCACGTTGATACCGGTGACTACATTGTCATCATCAACGCCGAGCAGGTACGTGTTACCGGCAACAAAGCGCAAGACAAAATGTACTACCGTCACTCCGGTTTCCCAGGCGGTATCAAGTCTTCGAACTTCGAAGGCCTGATCTCCAAAAAGCCTGAAGCCCCGATTGAAATCGCGGTCAAAGGTATGCTGCCGAAGGGCCCACTGGGTCGCGACATGTATCGCAAGCTGAAAGTCTATGCGGGCGCTGCTCACCCTCATGCTGCTCAGCAGCCCCAAGAACTGAAGTTTTAACGGAATAGTTCATTATGTCGGCGACTCAAAATTACGGCACTGGCCGTCGCAAAACCGCTACCGCTCGCGTTTTCCTGCGTCCGGGTACTGGTAACATCTCGATCAACAACCGCACTCTGGAAAATTTCTTCGGTCGCGAAACTGCCCGCATGGTAGTTCGTCAGCCGCTGGAATTGACCGAGACCGTTGAAAAGTTCGACATCTACGTCACCGTTATCGGTGGCGGTGTAAGTGGTCAAGCTGGCGCAATCCGCCACGGTATCACTCGCGCTCTGATGCAGTACGACGAAACCCTGCGTGGCGCTCTGCGCAAAGCTGGCTTCGTTACTCGCGATGCTCGTGAAGTTGAACGTAAGAAAGTTGGTCTGCGTAAAGCGCGTAAGCGTCCGCAGTACTCGAAGCGTTAATTCGCTTTTACGTTCCAGAAAACGCCCAGCCTCCTCACGGAGCTGGGCGTTTTTTATTGCCTGCTATTTATGTAAAAAAATCTCTGTGACAACTTGCCACATCCGTAGAGCCCCTATACTCAAAGGCTTGGAGCCAGTGCCGGGGGTAATTACCTTGTCAGACGTGGGGCTTTTCATTACCATTCGGCAAAATTTTTATAAGTTCAGATTTAACACTTAGTAGACGCCTGATTTAACAGGCCACAAAGCTGATGGGAGAGGACTGAATGAGCAATGACGGCGTGAATGCAGGCCGGCGTCGCTTCTTGGTAGCAGCCACATCCGTGGTGGGTGCTGCAGGAGCGGTGGGGGCTGCGGTCCCGTTCGTGGGGTCATGGTTTCCCAGTGCCAAGGCGAAAGCCGCAGGTGCACCGGTGAAGGTGAATGTCAGCAAGATCGATCCAGGCCAGCAAATGATTGCTGAGTGGCGCGGTCAGCCAGTGTTCATCGTTCGTCGTACCGAGGAAATCCTGGGAAATCTGAAGAAGATCGAGGGCCAACTGTCTGACCCCGACTCGAAGAATTCCGACCAACCCGCTTACGTCGATAAGGAAATTCGCTCGATCAAGCCGGAGATTCTGCTGCTGATCGGTATCTGCACCCACTTGGGTTGCTCTCCTACCTTCCGCCCGGAAGTGGCGCCCGCGGACCTGGGCAAGGACTGGGTCGGGGGCTATTTCTGCCCGTGCCACGGTTCTCACTACGACCTCGCCGGCCGCGTCTACAAGTCACAACCCGCACCACTGAACCTGCCAGTTCCGCCACATCACTACGAGACTGACAGTGTCATTGTCATTGGCGTCGACGAGGGGGAGAAAGCCTGATGAGCAAGTTCATGGATTGGGTGGATGCGCGTTTCCCCGCGACCAAAATGTGGGAAGACCACCTCAGCAAGTACTACGCACCGAAGAACTTCAACTTCTTCTATTTCTTTGGCTCCCTGGCACTTCTGGTACTGGTCAACCAGATCGTTACCGGTGTCTGGCTGACGATGAGCTACACCCCGTCGGCCGAAGAAGCCTTCGCCTCCGTCGAATACATCATGCGCGACGTCGAGTACGGCTCGATCCTGCGTCTGCTGCACTCTACCGGCGCCTCGGCGTTCTTCATCGTCGTCTACATGCACATGTTCCGTGGCCTGCTCTACGGTTCCTACCAGAAGCCCCGCGAGCTGGTGTGGGTGTTCGGCATGCTGATCTACCTGGCGCTGATGGCCGAGGCCTTCATGGGCTACCTGCTGCCGTGGGGCCAGATGTCCTACTGGGGCGCCCAGGTGATCATCTCGCTGTTCGGCGCGATCCCGGTCATCGGCAACGACCTGACCCAGTGGATTCGTGGTGACTACCTGATCTCCGGGATCACCCTGAACCGCTTCTTCGCGTTGCATGTGGTGGCCTTGCCGATCGTGATTCTGGGCCTGGTGGTGCTGCACATCCTGGCGTTGCACGAAGTGGGTTCGAACAACCCCGACGGCGTGGACATCAAGAAGCACAAGGACGAAAACGGCGTACCGCTGGACGGCATTCCGTTCCACCCGTACTACACCGTGAAAGATATCGTCGGCGTGGTGGTGTTCCTGTTCATCTTCTGCTCGATCGTGTTCTTTTTCCCGGAGATGGGCGGTTATTTCCTCGAGAAACCGAACTTCGAACAGGCGAACGCCTTCAAGACCCCGGAACACATTGCCCCGGTCTGGTACTTCACCCCGTTCTACGCGATCCTGCGGGCGATTCCCGACAAACTCATGGGCGTTATCGCCATGGGCGCGGCGATTGCGGTGCTGTTCGTGCTGCCCTGGCTCGACCGTAGCCCGGTCAAGTCCATGCGCTACAAGGGCTGGCTGAGCAAGATCTGGCTGTGGGTGTTCTGCATTGCGTTCGTGATCCTGGGTGTACTGGGCGTGTTGGCGCCGACCCCGGAGCGTACGTTGCTGTCGCAGGTCTGCACCTTCCTGTACTTCGCCTACTTCATTCTGATGCCGTTCTACACCCGGCTCGAGAAGACCAAACCGGTACCGGAAAGGGTGACTGGCTGATGAAAAAATTATTCGTTGCATTCATTCTTGCGGCCTTGCCGCTGCTGTCTTTCGCCGCTGAACACGGCCCAGAGCTGGAAAAAGTCGACATCGATGTGTCGGACAAGGCTGCGATGCAGGACGGGCTGCGTACGTTCACCAACTACTGCATGGGCTGCCACAGTGCCAAGTTCCAGCGTTACGAGCGCGTAGCCGATGACCTGGGCATCCCCCATGACGTGATGCTCAGCCACTCGGTGTTCACTGGTGCGAAGATCGGCGACCACATGACCATTGGCATGCAACCGGCCGACGCCAAGACCTGGTTCGGGGCTGCACCGCCCGACCTGACCCTGGTGGCCCGTGTGCGTGGTACCGATTGGCTCTATGGCTACCTGAAATCCTTCTACGAAGACCCGACGCGTCCCTACGGCGTGAACAACAAAGTGTTCCCGAACGTCGGTATGCCTAACGTTCTGGTCGGCCTGCAAGGCCGCCAGGTGGTAGGATGCAAGCAAGTACAAATCGTCGAAGACGGCAAGAAGCAGTATGATCCGCTCACCGGTACGCCTTTGACTCATGAAGCGTGCGATCAGCTGACCATAGTGCCGAAGACCGGCGCGCTGAACGAAGAGCAGTTCGACGAGAAGGTCAAGAATCTGGTGACCTTCCTGGCTTACTCGGCCAACCCAGTGAAGCTGCAGCATCAGCGCATTGGTACCTATGTGTTGCTGTACCTGGCCTTCTTTTTCGTGTTCGCCTATCTGCTGAAACGCGAATACTGGAAGGATGTGCATTGATCCAACCGTAAGTAATTGCTGTTAATCTTGCGCGCCCAGCGGCATCTCTGAAGGTAAGTCTGGTTTATCCAGGCGTCACGGAGATGCTCACTGGGCGCGCTCGTTTTTGAGCTTCCGATAATTTCAACAAGCGAGGAGGACCGCCATGGGCGTGACCAATCGGTTGGCCTGTTACTCCGACCCCGCCGACCACTATTCCCACCGAGTACGCATCGTGCTCGCAGAGAAGGGTGTCAGCGCAGAGATCATTACTGTGGAGGCGGGGCGTCATCCGCCGAAGCTGATCGAAGTGAACCCTTACGGCAGCTTGCCCACCCTGGTCGATCGTGACCTGGCGTTGTGGGAGTCAACCGTGGTGATGGAATACCTGGATGAGCGTTATCCCCATCCACCGTTGTTGCCGGTGTATCCGGTGGCGCGTGCCAACAGCCGCCTGCTGATCCATCGGATCCAGCGTGACTGGTGTGGCCTGGTGGACCTGATTCTGGATTCACGCAGTAAAGAAGCGGCACGGGTTCAGGCGCGCAAGGAATTGCGCGAGAGCCTGACCGGTGTTTCGCCGTTATTTGCCGACAAACCTTTTTTCCTCAGCGAGGAACAAAGTCTGGTGGATTGCTGCCTATTACCCATACTCTGGCGCTTGCCGATTTTGG
The DNA here is from genome assembly GCF_000242655.1 of Pseudomonas sp. PAMC 25886. Classification (NCBI taxonomy): domain Bacteria; kingdom Pseudomonadati; phylum Pseudomonadota; class Gammaproteobacteria; order Pseudomonadales; family Pseudomonadaceae; genus Pseudomonas; species Pseudomonas sp. PAMC 25886. The sequence goes on along the minus strand of NZ_AHHC01000044.1, from coordinate 14,043 downwards.
GCATTGAATTGCCGCGGCCTGCCAAGCCGCTGCTTGACTACATGGAGCGCCAGTTTGCGCGTGAGGCTTTCCAGGCGAGTCTGTCTGGTGTCGAACGCGATATGCGCTAAGGCTTAAGGAGCCGTTGATGAACTCCAGTCGACCTTACCTGGTCCGCGCGCTCTATGAGTGGATAGTGGACAACGATTGCACCCCGCACATGCTGGTCAATTCCGAGTTTCCTGCGGTTCAGGTACCGCAAGGTTTTGCCAGTGACGGACAAATCGTCCTGAACGTTTCACCCAGTGCTGTGCGACACCTGCACATGGACAATGAAGCGGTCAGCTTTGAAGGGCGTTTCGGCGGTGTGCCGCATACGCTGTTCGTGCCTATTGGCGCCATCCTCGGGATTTACGCCCGGGAAAACGGCCAGGGCATGGTGTTTGATCTGGAGTCGTCCCTTGAGGAAGACGAAGCGATCGAGCTCGAAGGCGAAGATGATGTACCGCCGCCGGATTCCGAGCCACCGCGTCCAAGCGGTCGGCCGAGTCTGAAAGTGGTGAAGTAACAAAACGCCGGTCCTCGGGCCAGTGTTAAAAATGCCTCGGCAATGCCGGGGCATTTTTTTGCCTGGCGAAAACCCCGGCGGTTATAGATGAAAGTCATGACGTAACGGTGATCGTACAACCGCCATGGGCTATCATGCGTACTTCTGATCGCCGAGATAGATGATTCATCATGGAAAACGCCAGCGCCGCCCCTCGTCTTCCCCGCAAGCGCCGCAGCCTTGCCCAGGAATTGGTCACGGTGTTGTCCGAGCAGATCCGCGACGGCCAACTCAAACGTGGCGACAAACTGCCCACCGAGTCGGCGATCATGGACGCCCATGGGGTCAGCCGCACCGTGGTGCGTGAAGCCATCTCGCGATTGCAGGCGGCGGGGCAGGTGGAAACCCGTCACGGTATCGGCACCTTTGTGCTGGACACGCCAAGCCCCAGCGGCTTCCGCATCGACCCGGCCACCGTGGTGACGCTGCGGGATGTGCTGGCCATCCTTGAGCTGCGGATCAGTCTGGAAGTGGAGTCTGCCGGGCTCGCCGCCCAGCGTCGCAGCGAGGAGCAATTGGCTGGCATGCGCGCCGCCCTCGATGCCCTGAACGAAAGCGCGGCCCACGCCGGTGATGCGGTGGCGTCGGACTTCCAGTTCCATCTGCAGATTGCCCTGTCCACCGGCAACCGCTACTTCACCGACATCATGACCCACCTGGGCACCAGCATCATTCCGCGCACGCGGCTGAACTCGGCCCGCCTGGCCCATGATGACCAGCAGCACTACATGAGTCGCCTGAGCCGTGAACACGAAGAGATCTATGAGGCAATCGCGCGCCAGGACTCGGATGCGGCGCGGGCGGCCATGCGGTTGCACCTGACCAACAGTCGTGAGCGGCTGCGCCATGCCCATGAAGAGGCAGAAGCGCAGCGCGGTTGATTCCAGCCTGGAAGGCTTGAAAGCTCATTGTGGCGAGGGAGCTTGCTCCCGTTGGGCCGCGCAGCGGCCCCAAAACCATTCCCCCGAGTTCTCTCTGAAAGAACCCCGTGTTCTCGCGGGGGTTGCTTCGCAGCCCAACGGGAGCAAGCTCCCTCGCCACAGGTTAATGCACAAGGCTTAACTCATGTCTTTCAGGCCGGCTGATTCGGCTTGTAGTCCTTCAGCAGCAGATACGTGCTCCACCCCCACCAGTCGTTGGTCCACTGCTTGTCGTTCAGGTTGTTGACGTCCTTGCGCCGCAACACCTTGTCGCCTTCAGCCTTGAACAGCGGTGAAAAGTTGTTCGCCGGGTTTTGCGCGGCGTTCAGGTCCGGCACGTACAACGGCGCCCTGAAATTGGCCGGGGAGGGCGCCACGCCGCTGATAAACGTTTCGAAGATTTCGTCGGCCGAAGCCTGCACGGCACGTTTGACCATCGCCCGGTTGGCCGCGTCGTTACTGTCGAAATAACGTTTATCACCGTAGGCATGCCACTGATCGCCCAGGGCGTTGCGCACATTGAGCCCGAACTTGCTGTCTTCATCGTGCATGAAGCGGCTGATCAGCGAGCCCAGTTCACCCGGTGTCACCACTGCCGCCAGTTGTTTGCGCGGAACCCGCAGGTGGCCGGCAGAAAACAGGTCGGTCAAAAAGTGATCAGCAAAGCTGTTCATCGCGTAGGCCAGTTCCAGCGCCTGGTCGGTACCGGTCTGATGGGCCACAACTGCTTGTTGCAGCGCCGCAGTATGGCCCGCCAGGTAGGCCGCCAACGCCCACTCGCCGAAGTGGTCGGCATTGTCTGCCGCCAGTTTCAGGTAACGCCCCAGGGGAACCAGCGCCGACACGGCACTGCCGCCGCCGGTGATGCGGTTCCATTCTTCCGACAACGTGTCACCCAACGCGTCATAGGCCTCGTGGGGTTGCTTGCCGTCCTTGATCGCCTGGTTGACCGCGTTGATCTCCTTTTGCATCACCGCCAGGATTTTGCCCGCTTCCTCCCGTGATGCCGGGAGTACCGCCAGCGAGTTGAACGCATCGGTAAAGCGCTGCACGCGATCAGCGGGCGATGTGCCTTCGTTGATGGGGCGCCCGGGAATGCCATAGAAATCGCCGCCCAGGGCGATGATCTGGCCATAGCGCAGGGCAAGGCCGTTGGGCAGGTGCAATTCGACCTGCCGGGCGGGAATCGCCCGGGCATCCTTGACGAAGCGCAACAGGGTGTCGTCGCCGATGGCGGTGTGTTCACCCCCTTCAAAACGCAGGGTGGGCGGGTTTTTTTCAGGTGCAGCGAGTTCAAGACCTGACATGTTAGCTCCTTGCTATGTCGTAGGAATCTTCCGTAATAACTGTATGTATATACAGCTAAAGCGAGCATAGAGGAGAAATTTCCTACGTCAAGGCAGGCGTGTACAAATCCCGAACCGGTAGACGGTCGATGAATTGCAGTTGACGAATATTTTTATAGTTGTACGATGACGTACGACATCAAGATAACCATCCGTAATCTCACAACAGAAAGTCTTCGCCCAGGGTGTTCGAATAATGAATCCACAAGAACTGAAGTCCATCCTCTCTCACGGTCTGCTGTCTTTCCCGGTGACCGATTTCAACGCCCAGGGTGATTTCCACCAGGCGGGCTACATCAAGCGTCTGGAATGGCTGGCCCCTTACGGCGCCACCGCCTTGTTCGCCGCTGGCGGCACCGGTGAGTTTTTCTCCCTGGCGGCCAGCGAATATTCGCAAGTGGTGAAAACCGCGGTGGATACCTGCGCCACCAGCGTACCGATTCTTGCCGGTGTCGGCGGTGCCACTCGCCAGGCTATCGAGTACGCCCAGGAAGCCGAGCGTCTGGGCGCCAAAGGCCTGCTGCTGCTGCCGCACTACCTGACCGAAGCCAGCCAGGACGGGGTTGCCGCCCACGTTGAAGCGGTGTGCAAGTCGGTCAAGATCGGCGTTGTGGTCTACAACCGCAACGTCTGCCGCCTGACCGCGCCGCTGCTGGAACGCCTGGCCGAGCGCTGCCCGAACCTGATCGGCTACAAGGACGGCCTGGGTGACATCGAATTGATGGTGTCGATCCGCCGCCGCCTTGGTGACCGTTTCAGCTACCTGGGCGGCTTGCCGACTGCAGAGGTTTACGCCGCTGCCTACAAGGCCCTGGGCGTGCCGGTGTACTCCTCGGCGGTGTTCAACTTCATTCCAAAAACCGCGATGGATTTCTACCACGCCATTGCCCGGGAAGATCACGCCACCGTCGGCAAGATCATCGACGACTTCTTCCTGCCGTACCTCGATATCCGTAACCGCAAGGCCGGTTACGCCGTGAGCATCGTCAAGGCCGGGGCGAAAATCGTCGGCTATGACGCAGGCCCCGTGCGTACGCCGCTGACCGATCTGCTGCCGGAAGAATACGAAGCCCTGGCCGCGCTGATCGACAAGCAAGGCGCGCAATAACCCATCACCAAGGCCGCTGAGTAATCAGCGGCTTTTTGCGTCAGGAGAGAATTCGTGTCCCAAGCCAAGCGTTTTGAAAACTACATCGGTGGCCAGTGGGTTGCCGGCGCCGACTACTCGGCCAATATCAACCCGTCTGAGTTGTCTGATGTCATTGGCGAATACGCCAAGGCTGACCTCGCCCAAGTGCATGCCGCTATCGACACTGCGCGCGCGGCATTCCCGGCGTGGTCCACGTCCGGCATCCAGGCGCGTCATGACTCCCTGGATAAAGTCGGCACTGAAATCCTTGCCCGTCGCGAAGAGCTCGGCACCCTGTTGGCCCGGGAAGAGGGCAAGACCCTGCCCGAAGCCATCGGCGAAGTGACCCGCGCCGGCAACATCTTCAAATTCTTCGCCGGTGAATGCCTGCGCCTGTCCGGCGACTACCTGCCGTCGGTGCGCCCGGGCGTCAACGTTGAAGTGACCCGCGAAGCCTTGGGCGTGGTTGGCCTGATCACGCCGTGGAACTTCCCGATCGCGATTCCTGCCTGGAAGATCGCCCCGGCCCTGGCCTACGGCAACTGCGTGGTGCTCAAGCCGGCTGAACTGGTGCCGGGTTGCGCCTGGGCCCTGGCCGAAATCATCTCCCGTGCAGGCTTCCCCGCCGGTGTGTTCAACCTGGTGATGGGCAGCGGCCGTGTGGTCGGCGATGCCATGGTCAACAGCCCGAAAGTCGACGGCATCAGCTTCACCGGCTCGGTGGGTGTGGGGCGTCAGATCGCTGTCAGCTGCGTGTCGCGCCAGGCCAAGGTGCAGTTGGAAATGGGCGGCAAGAACCCGCAGATCATTCTCGACGACGCCGACCTCAAGCAAGCCGTCGAGCTGTCGGTACAGAGCGCGTTCTACTCCACCGGTCAGCGTTGCACCGCTTCCAGCCGCTTTATCGTCACCGCCGGGATTCACGATCAGTTCGTCGCGGCCATGGCTGAGCGCATGAAGTCGATCAAGGTCGGCCACGCGCTGAAAACCGGTACCGACATTGGTCCGGTGGTTTCCCAGGCCCAGCTGGACCAGGACTTGAAATACATCGACATCGGCCAGAGCGAAGGTGCCCGGCTGGTCAGCGGTGGTGAGCTGGTGACGTGTGACACCGAAGGCTACTTCCTCGCGCCGACGCTGTTTGCCGACAGCGAAGCCGCGATGCGCATCAGCCGTGAAGAGATCTTCGGCCCGGTGGCCAACGTAGTGCGCGTGGCGGATTACGAGGCGGCGCTGGCGATGGCCAACGACACCGAGTTCGGCCTGTCGGCCGGTATCGCCACCACATCGCTGAAGTACGCCAACCACTTCAAGCGTCATTCCCAGGCCGGGATGGTGATGGTCAATCTGCCGACTGCCGGTGTGGATTACCACGTTCCATTCGGTGGCCGTAAGGGTTCATCCTACGGTTCGCGTGAGCAGGGTCGCTATGCGCAAGAGTTCTACACCGTGGTGAAAACCAGCTACATCGGTTCGTAACGCCAGCACTGTGGCGGGTCCGTGCCCGCCACAGGCTTACAATTTGATTACCCGCAAAAAAAATAATTAGTGGGAGTACATCTTCATGCAAGCGACCAAGCCGACTCACGTCCGCTATTTGATCCTGCTCATGCTGTTTCTGGTGACCACAATCAACTACGCGGACCGTGCCACCATTGCCATTGCCGGCTCCAGCCTGCAAAAAGACCTCGGCATTGACGCCGTCACCCTCGGCTATATCTTCTCCGCATTCGGTTGGGCCTACGTGGCCGGGCAAATTCCCGGCGGCTGGCTGCTGGACCGGTTCGGTTCGAAAAAGGTCTACGCCCTGAGCATTTTCACCTGGTCACTGTTCACCGTGCTGCAAGGCTATGTCGGTGAGTTCGGTGTCTCCACCGCCATCGTTGCGCTGTTCATGCTGCGGTTCCTGGTGGGCCTGGCCGAAGCGCCATCCTTCCCCGGAAATGCCCGCATTGTGGCGGCGTGGTTTCCTACCGCTGAACGCGGCACTGCCTCGGCGATCTTCAACTCGGCGCAGTACTTCGCCACCGTGTTGTTCGCACCGCTGATGGGCTGGATCGTCTACACCTTCGGCTGGCAGCACGTGTTTGTGGTGATGGGCGGCATCGGCATCGTGTTCTCGCTGATCTGGCTGAAAGTTATCCACAGCCCGCGCCAGCACCCGATGATCAACGAAGCCGAGTTCCAGCACATCGCTGCCAACGGCGCGATGGTCGACATGGACCAGGACAAGGGCAAAGGCAAGAAAACCGACGGGCCGAAATGGGATTACATCCGTCAGTTGTTGACCAACCGCATGATGCTCGGCGTGTACTTGGGCCAGTACTGCATCAACGGCATCACCTATTTCTTCCTGACCTGGTTCCCGGTGTACCTGGTTCAGGAGCGCGGCATGACCATCCTCAAGGCCGGCTTCATCGCTTCGTTGCCCGCGATCTGCGGTTTTATCGGCGGCGTATTGGGCGGGGTGATTTCCGACTACCTGCTGCGTAAAGGCCATTCCCTGACCTTCGCCCGCAAGGCGCCGATCATTGGCGGCTTGCTGATTTCCAGCAGCATCGTCGCGTGCAACTACGTGGACATTGAATGGATGGTGGTGGGCTTCATGGCCCTGGCCTTCTTCGGTAAAGGCGTTGGCGCACTGGGTTGGGCGGTGGTGTCCGACACCTCGCCGAAACAAATCGCTGGCTTGAGCGGTGGTTTGTTCAATATGTTCGGCAACCTGGCGTCCATCAGCACACCGATCGTGATTGGCTACATCATCAGCACCACCGGTTCCTTCAAATGGGCGCTGGTGTTTGTGGGGGCCAACGCATTGCTGGCTGTATTCAGCTACCTGGTGATTGTCGGCCCGATCAAGCGTGTGGTGCTCAAAGAGCCGCCGGCCAACGGCCCTGAGCTGACTAAACTTTCCCAAGCGCATTCCTGAAGGGGCCCGCGTCATGCAGTTGATTGAACATGCCGATTCGCCACGCTCCATCCGTTTGCACGCGCTGGATAACGTGGTGATTGTGGTCAACGACCAGGGCGTACCGGCGGGGACCGAGTTTCCCGACGGCCTGGTGACGGTGGATTTCATTCCCCAAAGCCACAAGGTGACCCTGGAAGACATCCCCGAAGGCGGTCGGATCATTCGCTACGGGCAGACCATCGGGTATGCCTTGCGCCCGATTCCCCGCGGCAGTTGGGTTCAGGAAGATCAACTGCGCATGCCCACGGCGCCGCCCCTGGACAGCTTGCCGCTGTCCACCGAGGTGCCCGAGGCGCAGGCGCCGCTGGAAGGGTTTACCTTCGAAGGTTATCGCAACGCCGACGGTACGGTCGGCACGCGCAATATCCTTGGCATCACCACCACGGTGCAGTGCGTCACGGGCGTGCTGGACCACGCGGTGAAGCGCATCAAGGACGAGCTGCTGCCCAAGTATCCGAACGTCGATGACGTGGTCGCGCTGACCCACAGCTACGGCTGCGGCGTGGCGATTACCGCCACCGACGCCTACATCCCGATTCGCACCGTGCGTAACCTGGCGCGCAACCCGAACCTGGGCGGTGAGGCCCTGGTGATCAGCCTCGGTTGCGAGAAATTGCAGGCCGGGCAGGTGATGCACGACAACGACCGCTCGGTAGACCTGAGTGAGCCCTGGCTGTACCGGTTGCAGGACTCCAGCCACGGCTTTACCGAAATGATCGAACAGATCATGGAATTGGCCGAAACCCGCCTGAAGAAACTCGACCAGCGCCGGCGGGAAACCGTACCGGCGTCGGAGTTGATCCTCGGCATGCAGTGCGGCGGCAGCGATGCATTCTCAGGGATTACCGCCAACCCGGCGCTGGGTTATGCCTCGGATTTGCTGCTGCGGGCGGGCGCGACGGTGATGTTTTCCGAGGTAACCGAAGTGCGCGATGCGATCTACCTGCTGACGTCCCGTGCACAGAACCAGGACGTGGCCCGGGAGCTGGTGCGGGAAATGGACTGGTACGATCGCTACCTGGCCAAGGGCGAGGCGGATCGCAGCGCCAACACCACGCCGGGCAACAAGAAGGGCGGGTTGTCGAATATTGTCGAGAAGTCGCTGGGCTCTATCGTCAAGTCGGGCAGCAGTGCGATCAATGGCGTGCTTGGCCCGGGTGAACGGTTCAATCGCAAGGGCCTGATTTTTTGCGCGACGCCCGCCAGTGATTTTGTGTGCGGTACGTTGCAGTTGGCGGCGGGGATGAACCTGCATGTGTTCACCACCGGGCGTGGTACGCCGTATGGGCTGGCGATGGCGCCGGTGGTGAAGGTCTCGACGCGCACCGAGCTGGCGCAGCGCTGGCCGGACCTGATTGATATCGATGCCGGGCGGATCGCCACCGGGCGGGCGACGATCGAGGAGCTGGGTTGGGAGTTGTTCCACTTCTACCTGGACGTGGCCAGCGGCAAGAAGCAGACCTGGGCGGAGCAGCACAAGCTGCACAATGACATCACTTTGTTCAACCCGGCGCCGATCACCTGAGACAGATGTGCACTGTGTGGGAGCTGGCTTGCCTGCGATAGCGGTAGGTCAGTCAACAATGATGTTTGCTGTACCGACGCCATCGCAGGCAAGCCAGCTCCCACATTTGATCGGTGTGCTCCAGACGAACCCGTGCCAGGTGGCTTATCATTAGCCACCTACCGACGCCCACCCAAGGTTCTCCCCGGCATGCTGGCAATTTTCCTACAAACCCTGAACATCACCGCGCCGGTGTTTGCCATGCTGTTCCTGGGCGTCCTGCTCAAGCGCATCAACTGGATCAACGACAACTTTATCCACATCGCCTCGGCCCTGGTGTTCAACGTCACCATGCCGGCCTTGCTGTTCCTCGGGATTCTCCACGCCGACCTGCATTCAGCCCTCAAACCCGGGCTGTTGATCTACTTCGCCGTGGCCACGTTGCTGAGCTTCGCCCTGGCCTGGGGCTGGGCGATCTTTCGTTGCCCGCGGGAAGATCGCGGCATCTACGCCCAAGGTGCGTTTCGCGGCAACAACGGCGTGATCGGCCTCGCCCTGGCGGCCAGCATGTATGGCGACTACGGGATTTCCCTCGGCGCGGTGCTCGCAGCGCTGGTGATCCTGTTCTACAACACCCTGTCGACCATTGTGCTGGCGGTGTACAGCCCGGTGATCAAGTCCGACCCCTGGAGCATCTTCAAGAGCGTGCTGGCCAACCCGTTGATCATCAGCGTGATCGCGGCGGCGCCCTTCGCGTATTTCCAGATTGGCCTGCCCGGCTGGCTGGAGTCTTCCGGGCAGTACCTGGCGGACATGACCTTGCCACTGGCGCTGATCTGTATCGGCGGCACCCTGTCGTTGGCGGCGTTGCGCAAAAGCGGTGACATGGCCCTGAGTGCCAGCCTGATGAAGATGGTCTGGCTGCCGGTGCTGGCCACCCTTGGGGCGTGGCTGCTGGGGTTCCGTGGGCCGGAGTTGGGGATTCTGTTCCTGTACTTCGGCGCACCCACGGCGGCGGCCAGTTTTGTGATGGCGCGGGCGGCGGAGGGCAATCATGAGCTGGCGGCCGCGATTATCGTGATCACCACCTTGATGGCGGCGGTGACCACGAATATCGGGATTTTCGTGTTGCAGGCAGGCGGCTGGATTTAAACGCCTTTCTGGTAACTGTCGATCACTTCCTGCGCGGCACGGAAGGCATCAATCGCTGCTGGCACACCGGCGTACACCGCGCAATGCAGCAGCGCCTCGCGAATCTCCTCCACGGTGCATCCATTGTTCAGCGCGCCGCGCACATGGCCCTTGAGTTCCTGCGGGCACTTGAGGGCGGTCAAGGCGGCGAGGGTGATCAGGCTGCGGGTTTTCAGCGGCAACCCTTCACGATTCCACACGCTGCCCCAGGCATGCTCGTTGACGAAATCCTGCAGCGGCTGGCTGAACTCGGTGGCGTTGCCCAGCGCCCGATCGACAAACACATCACCCATTACCTGGCGGCGCATTTCAACGCCGGGCTTTTTCTGTTCGGTCATTGCGATTCCCTCTTGTGTTGGCGGCGCCAGGCTCGCAGCGAGGTGAACAACAGGAAAGCCACCAGCGCTGGCAGGACGTAATACAGCATCAGTTGTTCAAGCTTGTTGGCCAGCGGCATGCCGAAGGTGAACGACACCACATGCAGCCCGTACACCAGGTACAGGCCCAGGAACACCAGGCCTTCGGCCCGGGTGACGCGGTAGCCCGAATAGAACACCGGCAGGCACAACGCGACCACGCCAAGCATCACTGGCAGGTCAAAATCCAGCGCGTTGGGCGACACCGACAGCGGCGAAGGCGCCACCAGGGCGGTAAAGCCCAGCACCCCGAGCAAGTTGAACAGGTTGCTGCCGATCACGTTGCCTACGGCAATTTCCCGCTGGCCGCGCAGGGCGGCGATCAACGAGGTAGCGAGGCACGGCAGGGAAGTGCCGACGCCAATCAGCGTCAGGCCGATGATGCGCTCCGACAGCCCGAGGTCCTCGGCCACGTCCACCGCGGCGCCCAGCAGCAGGTGCCCGGCGAGGACCAGGATCAGCAGCCCGCCAAGCATCAGCAGCACGCTGCTCAGCCACGGCGCCTGCACCACAATGTCCCGGGTACGGGGGCGGCGGGAGTGGCGGGTCTGGTAGAGCAGCACGCCGAGGTAGGCCACCAGGGCCACCAGCAGCAACAGGCCGTCGACCGGCGTCAGCTCTTCATTGGCGGCGAGCACAAACACCAGCAGGCTGGCGAGAATCATCACCGGGATGTCCAGGCGCACCAGTTGCCGCGAGACCCGCAGCGGGATGATCAGGGCCGACAGGCCAAGGGTTACCAGGGTATTGAAGATACTGCTGCCGATCACGCTGCCCACGGCGATGTCGGTGTTATCGGCCAGGGTGGCTTGCAGGCTGATCGCCATTTGCGGCGCGCTGCTGCCGAAGGCAACGATGCTCAGGCCGATGATCAGCGGCCGCACCTTGAGGCTGGCTGCCAGGCGCACGGCGGCGCGCACCAGGACTTCGGCGCCGACGATCAACAGCAGCAGGCCGCTGATCAGTTCGATCACGCTAAAGAGCGAGAGGGCGGTTAATCCGAAAATGGCCTGGGCTCCGTGGGTCAATTGCTGAGGGCTTGCACGCGAACACGCGCGGTGCCGTTGCTGATCATACCGAGCTGTTCGGCGGCTTTGCGTGAAAGGTCGATCAGGCGCCCACGGGTGTGCGGGCCGCGGTCGTTGATGCGGACAACGACGCTTTTGTTGTTGTCGAGGTTGGTGACCTTCACCTGCGTGCCGAAGGGCAGGCGACGATGGGCGGCGGTCAGGGCATTCTGGTTGAACGGTTCACCGCTGGCAGTTCGGTTGCCGTGGTGTTTGGCGCCGTAGTAGGAGGCGGTGCCGGTTTCGTCGTAGCCGTTGGGGTCGATGAGGCCGCTGGCGCAGCCGGTAAGCAGTGAGAACAGGGCCAGCAGGCCGAGTAGACGCTTCATTCAAGGTGTCCCCGAAAGTGATGTGGAAACCGGCTTATGTGGGAGCCGGGCTTGCCCGCGATGCAAGCGCCTCGGTCTTTCAGGTGCACCGAGGTGATGCTATCGCAGGCAAGCCAGCTCCCACACAAGCCGGCTCCCGCAGTGAGGCGACCGCGATCAGCCTTCGAGCTTGCTTTTCAGCAGTTCGTTGACCTGTTGCGGGTTGGCCTTGCCTTTGGAGGCTTTCATCGCCTGGCCGACAAAGAAGCCGAACATTTTGCCGCGCTTGGCTTCATCCGCCGCACGGTATTGTTCAACCTGTTCGGCGTTGGCTGCCAGCATCTCGTCAAGCACGGCCGAAATCGCGCCGCTGTCGGTGACTTGCTTCAGGCCGCGCTTCTCGATGATCTCGTCAGCGTTGCCTTCGCCTGCGGCCATGGCTTCAAACACGGTCTTGGCGATTTTGCCGGAGATGGTGTTGTCCTTGATCCGCAGCAACATGCCGCCCAACTGCTCGGCGGACACCGGTGCTTCGTCGATTTCCAGGCCCTGTTTGTTCAACAGGCTGCCCAGCTCAACCATCACCCAGTTGGCCGCCAGTTTGGCGTCGCCGGCAATGCTCACGACTTTTTCGAAGTAGTTGGCTTGCTCGCGGCTCGAAGCCAGGACGCTGGCGTCATACACCGAAAGGCCGAACTGCTCCTGGAAGCGCTCGCGCTTTTGCGGCGGCAATTCCGGCAGGGTGGCGCGCACGTCAGCCAGGAACGAGTCCTCGATGACCACCGGCAACAGGTCCGGGTCGGGGAAGTAACGGTAGTCGTTGGCTTCCTCTTTGCTGCGCATGGCGCGGGTTTCGTCTTTGTTCGGGTCGTACAGGCGCGTCTGCTGGATCACCTTGCCGCCGTCTTCGATCAGCTCGATCTGGCGACGCACTTCAGTGTTGATCGCCTTCTCGATGAATCGGAACGAGTTGACGTTCTTGATCTCGCAGCGAGTGCCGTACTCGGCCTGGCCTTTTGGTCGCACCGACACGTTGCAGTCGCAACGCAGGGAGCCTTCGGCCATGTTGCCGTCGCAAATGCCCAGGTAACGCACCAGCGCGTGGATCGTCTTGACGTAGGCCACGGCTTCCTTGGCGCTGCGCATGTCCGGCTCGGACACGATCTCCAGCAACGGGGTGCCGGCGCGGTTCAGGTCGATGCCGGTGGCGCCGTTGAATTCTTCGTGCAGGCTCTTGCCGGCATCTTCTTCCAGGTGCGCACGGGTCACGCCGACGCGTTTGATGGTGCCGTCTTCCAGCGGGATGTCCAGGTAGCCCTTGCCGACGATCGGCAATTCCATCTGGCTGATCTGGTAGCCCTTGGGCAGGTCCGGGTAGAAGTAGTTTTTACGGGCGAACACGTTGTGCTGGCCGATTTCGGCATCGATTGCGAGGCCGAACATCACCGCCATGCGCACCGCTTCCTGGTTCAGCACCGGCAGCACGCCGGGCATGCCCAGGTCTACGAGGCTGGCCTGGGTGTTGGGCTCGGAGCCGAACGTGGTGGCGCTACCGGAGAAAATCTTCGATTGGGTGGCGAGCTGGGTATGAATCTCCAGCCCGATCACGACTTCCCATTGCATAGTGTTCTCCTCAGAAGCCGGTAGGGGTGCGAGTGTGCCAGTCAGTGTTCAACTGGTACTGGTGCGCCACATTGAGCAGGCGGCCTTCCTGGAAATACGGGGCGAGCAGCTGCACGCCTACCGGCAAACCGTCGACGAAACCTGCAGGCATGGACAATCCCGGCAGCCCCGCGAGGTTGGCGGTGATGGTGTACAGGTCTTCCAGGTACTCGGCGATCGGGTCGCCGGTCTTGGCGCCGATCTTCCAGGCCGGGTTTGGCGTGGTTGGGCCGAGGATCACGTCGACTTCATTAAAGGCAGCCATGAAGTCGTTCTTGATCAGGCGACGGATCTTTTGCGCCTTGAGGTAGTACGCGTCGTAGTAACCGGCCGACAGGGCGTAGGCACCGACCATGATCCGGCGTTGTACTTCCACACCGAAACCTTCGCCACGGGAGCGCTTGTAAAGGTCGGTGAGGTCTTTCGGGTTTTCGCAGCGGTAGCCGAAACGCACGCCGTCGAAACGCGACAGGTTGGAGGACGCTTCTGCCGGGGCGATCACGTAGTAGGCAGGAATCGCGTGCTGGTTGTTCGGCAGGCTGATTTCCTTGATCACGGCGCCGAGCTTTTCCAGCGCCTTGACGCTGTTGTGCACCAGTTCGGCAATGCGCGGGTCGAGGCCGGCGCTGAAATACTCTTTTGGCACGCCAATGCGCAGGCCTTTGATCGAGGTATTCAGGCTGGCGCTGTAGTCCGGCACAGGTTCGTCGATGCTGGTGGAGTCCTGCGGATCGAAGCCTGCCATGCCTTGTAACAATATTGCGCAGTCTTCAGCCGTGCGTGCCAGAGGGCCGCCCTGATCAAGACTGGAGGCATAGGCAATCATGCCCCAGCGGGAAACGCGACCGTAGGTCGGTTTCAAACCGGTGAGGTTGGTGAACGCGGCCGGTTGGCGGATCGAACCGCCGGTGTCGGTGGCCGTGGCGGCAGGTAACAGACGAGC
>NZ_AHHC01000045.1:0-243742 GCF_000242655.1 Pseudomonas sp. PAMC 25886 | reverse complement strand
AGCCTTTTGGTTACTTTTGGGCTCCTTTCAAAAGTGACCCGCTGTAAGAGCGGAACCCATCGAAGCCATCACCCAAAAAACGGATATGCCCCCCCAAAAGCCTCACCCATTAGCCAGCTCTTCCAGATGATCCATCAACTCCTGCGGCTTAAGCACCAACACATCACTGTCCACCGCATCCAGCACCACCTCCGCCGTATTCCCGATCAACGCCCCGGAAATCCCGGTCCGCGCCACCGTACCGATAATGGTCACCGCCGCCTGCCACTTGTGCGCCGCATGAGGAATCAACACATCCGCCGGCCCTTCCTCGATATGCAGGTGGGTGTCATCAATATCAAACTCCGCCTGAAACGCCTTGCACTGCTCACGATACCGCGCCTCGATCGTCTCCTTGAGCTGAAACACCGGATCCGCCGCCGACAGCATCGGCGAAGGATGCGCACTGATCACATGCAACTGCGCCTTGGCCAGGCTGGCGATATCAAACCCGTGATCAATGATCGAATTATGCAGAGCCTGGTGCTCGGCATCGGAATTCCCCACGTCGATGGCCGCCAAAATTACCCCGCCCGCCCACGGTCTGGAGGTTTTCACCAGCAGAACGGGCGTAGGGCAGTAACGCATCAGCTTCCAGTCCGCCGGCGTCAACAGTGCTTTTTTCAGCGGGCTGTCAGCAAAGTGCTGCTTGACCACCAACCCACAACCCTCGGCCTGCTGCACGTCGATGATGGTTTCATGCAAGCTGTCATTCCACGCCTGTTCGGTGGTGACGCTGTAGCCATCCTCCTGCAAACCCGCCTTGAGCAGGCTCAACATCGCCGAATGCTCGTGCTTTTTGTCGCACACCAGCAAATGCAGGTGCGCCCCCGTTACCCCGGCAATCAGCTTGGCGCGCTTGAGGGCCAGGCTTTCCGAATGCTCGGGCTCGATGACCACCAGGATGCTGCGGATGGCTTGCATGGTCGGGTTCTCCAAAAAAGGTGGGCGTGGAACAACTATAGTTGCTGCCCGGCACACGTCATGTTGATGCACATCAAGCCCGGTGGCTGGCGGTCTGCGGCGTGGTCGGTATAATCGCGGCCCTTTTTGTGATTCTTTGCCCGTGAGCCCGATGAACCTGCCAGAAATCCACGAATTCCTCGGTTGCCGCACCCCCGACGGCTGGGTCCAGGCCGCGTTGGCCGACCAGGAAACCTTGCTGATCGACCACAAGAACTGTGAATTCAAGGCCGCCAGCACCGCCTTGAGCCTGATCGCCAAGTACCATTCCCATGTCGACCTGATCAACCTGATGTCGCGCCTGGCCCGTGAAGAACTGGTGCACCATGAGCAAGTCATGCGCCTGATGAAGAAGCGCAAGATCGAGCTGCGCCAGTTGTCTGCCGGCCGCTACGCGTCGGGTTTGCGCAAAGTGGTGCGCAGCCATGAACCGGTCAAGCTGGTGGACACCCTGGTGGTCGGTGCGTTTATCGAAGCCCGCAGTTGCGAGCGTTTCGAAGCACTGGTGCCGCATTTGGACGAAGAACTCGGCAAGTTTTACTTCGGCCTGCTGAAAAGCGAGGCCCGGCATTTCCAGGGTTACCTGAAACTGGCTTACCAGTACGGCGATGCCAAGGACATTGCCCAGGTCATCGACCGGGTGCGCGCCGCCGAGCAGGAGCTGATCGAGTCACCGGACGTCGAGTTCCGCTTTCACAGTGGCGTGCCAGCCTGACGCGACCGCTGCACCGATCAATGCGGTGATCCCGGCCAGCAGCAGGATCACCGTCTGCGTCCCCAGCGGCGCCGCCAGCAGCGCAATCAACAACCCGGCCACTGGCTGCGAGAGGTTGTTGAGCAAGGTCAATACACCCACCGTCTTGCCGAAGTCCCGGACCGGGATCACCCGTTGGCGGGTGCTGCGGATGTACACGTTGAACATCTTGTCGAAACCGGTCACCAGCAGGAAGCCCAGGGTATACGCCCATACGTTGGGGCTGATGGCGGTGATCAGCGCCCCCACGGCAATCATCGAATACGACAAACCGCCCAGTACCTTGAGCGGCAGGGACGCACGCGCCAGGTAGAACAGAATGACAATGGTCACCACCGCGCCCGCCGCCTGCAATCCGGCGTAGGTGTCTTTGCCGGCGGCGTATTGGCCGATGATCATCGCGGCGGAGGTCGCCAGGGTCACGCCGATGATCAGGTTCACGCCCACCGCCAGGGCAATGATCTTTTTCAACTCCGGCAGGTCGCGGATATGCCCGAAGGCGATACGCAGCGGTTGCAGCCAGATGTCATTGTGTTGCTCGAAAGTCTCCAGATTGACGGTGGTGTTGCGTTGCCAGATGCCCATGGCCAGGTCTGCCAGCAGGAACAACCCGGCAATCCCCATGACCACCCAGTGCCACGCCCACACCTCCAGCATCAGCGCCGCCACCAGGGGGCCCAGCACCAGCCCGGTCTGGTCGGCAATCTGCGAATAGGACAAGGTCTTGGCATAGCTGTAATGCTTGAAGATATGCGGCAGCAACACTTCCCGGGCCATGATGCCCTGGGTGGTCAACACGCCGCACAGGGCCGAAAGGATGACGATCCAGTAAATCCCGTCGAACATTCCGTACAGCAGCACCGCCGCCACACAGGCCAGTGCCCGGTAAACCTGGCTGATATGCAGGATGCGCACGGCGGGATATTTGTCGCACAACGCCCCGCACACCGGGAACGACAGGTAACGCGGCAAAGATTCGACGAAAAACGCGAGGCCGGCCCAGGACACACTGTTGGTGGTCTGGAACACGATCAACGGCACGATGAACAACAGAATCTGGTCAGCGAGGCGGGACAGGAACAACGACATGAAGAACGCCAGGTAATCCTTGCGCATACAACTCCCTGTGATGGCGTTAAAGATTGCAGGCTATTTGTTAAAAACTCTTAAAAGCATGAAGCTTCGTCGGCCAGTGATGGCCAGCTGCTTTAGTTGACCAGCTTGCCACCTATAATGCGCACACTTCAATCCGCGCGTGCACTGGAAATTTATGGATAACTTGGGTCTCGGCAAGGTCTTGCTCGTGGAGGACGATCAGAAGCTGGCAGGGCTGATTGCCCATTTCCTGTCCCAGCATGGCTTCGAGGTGTTGGCGGTGCACCGGGGCGACCTGGCACTGGCGGCTTTCCTGGAGTTCAAGCCCAAGATCGTCGTGCTCGACCTGATGCTGCCGGGCCAGAGCGGCCTGCATGTGTGCCGCGAAATTCGTAACGTGTCCGACACGCCTATCGTGATCCTTACCGCCAAGGAAGACGACCTGGACCATATCCTCGGCCTGGAGTCCGGCGCCGACGACTACGTGATCAAACCGATCAAACCGCCGGTGCTGCTGGCCCGCCTGCGTGCCCTGCAACGCCGCCAGACCCCGGAACCCACCGTGCGCGGCTCCCTTGAGTTCGGCCGGCTGGCCATCGACCGCAGTTGCCGGGTAGTCAGCCTGGGCGGCGAGAAGATCGACCTCACCACCATGGAATTCGAATTGCTGTGGTTGCTGGCAAGCTCTGCCGGGAAGATCCTCTCCCGCGATGACATTCTCAACCGCATGCGCGGGATCGCCTTCGACGGGCTCAACCGCAGCGTCGACGTGTACATCAGCAAGCTGCGCGGCAAGCTCAACGACAACCCCCGGGAACCGGTGTGCATCAAGACCATCTGGGGCAAGGGCTACCTGTTCAATCCGTTTGCGTGGGAGGTCTAGATGTTACGGCTGTTTCTGCGTCTGTATATCATCCTGGCCATTGGCCTGGCCGGGGCAATCTGGCTGGTGAACTACACCTTTGACGAGCTGCTGCCGGAGGCCAACGAAACCTACAACCGCGAGGCCCTGCGCGGCCCGGCGTATGGGCTGGTGGAGCAATTGCGCCCGGTGAAAGGGGACGCCCGGGCCGCACGCCTGGCCGAACTGCAACCGCACTATGGGCTGCGCCTGGCGCTGGTACAGCGTGACCAACTGGCGATGACCGAGCGTGAGAAACAGTTGCTGGCCGCCGGGCAGTTGTTGGTGCGGGGGGACTTCATGGAGTTCCTGGTGGATATCGATGGCGGCCCGCAAATGCTCGAAATCAAACTGCCGGAAGAACCCAAGTGGCTGTACATGTGGGCGTACGGTTTCCTCGGACTGTGCCTGGCGATTGTTTTGTATTTCTGGGTTCGGCCCCATTGGCGCGACCTGGAGCACATCCGCCTGGCGGCGCAACGTTTCGGCGACAACGACCTCGGCTCACGCATCCTGCTGCCGCGCCGCTCCACGGTGCGCGAGCTGGCGGGGCACTTCAACCAGATGGCCGAGCGCATCGAAAGCCTGATCGCCAATCAGCGCGAGTTGACCAACGCGGTCTCCCACGAGCTGCGCACGCCGATCGCGCGGTTGTCGTTTGAACTGGACCAGCTCAAGCAACAGGCCGACCCACGGCAAAGCCGCGCGCTGATCGAGGACATGTACGCCGACCTCGGCGAGCTGGAAGAAATGGTCTCGGAGCTGTTGACCTACGCCAGCCTGGAGCGTGGCGCCACGCAGATCACCCGGGAAAGCATCGAGGCCCACAGCTGGCTCGACAGCGTGATTGGCAGCGTCGCCCTGGAGGCCGAGGCGGAAGGGGTGCAGTTGTTGCTGCGCACCTGCGAAGTCGACTACATCCGCATCGAGCCGCGCTTTATGGCGCGGGCGGTGATCAACCTGTTGCGCAATGCGATTCGCTACGCCGACCGGCGCGTGGAAGTGTCACTGGTGAAGTTTGGTGCCGGCTATGAAGTGCGGGTGAATGACGACGGCCCGGGCGTGCCGGTGGAAGGGCGGGCGAAGATTTTCGAACCGTTCCTGCGCCTGGATGCCAGCCGCGACCGCCGTACCGGCGGCTTCGGCCTGGGCCTGGCACTGGTGCAGCGCGTGTGCCAGTGGCATGGCGGGCAGGTTGAAGTGCTGGACTCGGAGTGGGGCGGGGCGTCGTTCCGGATGACGTGGGCGTATGTGGAGTAACGAGTGAGGAACGATGGAGAACAGATGTGGGAGCTGGCTTGCCTGCGATAGCATCACCTCAGTCTCACTGAAAGACCGAGGTGCCTGCATCGCAGGCAAGCCAGCTCCCACATTATTGATTGGGTTACCCAATTAGAAGGTGTACTCGACCATCCCCATCACCGACGTCTGCAAGCGTCTCTCCACAATCGGGCTTTGGCCGGCCTTGTCGGCCAGGTACTGCACATCCAGCAACGTCGAGAATTTGGTGTGCTCGCTGATCGGCAAGCTCCACACCACATTCATGCCGTTGCTGATATTGCCGCCGCTGGCCTTGTAGGCCTTGAAGCGACTCTGCGCGGCCTGGCCGGTGGTGACGCCGTACCAGGTCTGCATGTAGTTGCTGTCGCCAAAATGGCTGCTGAGGCTGGCGTCCAGCGAACCGTAGTCGCCGTCATACAGGTTGGTGCCCAGGCTCAGCTCCAGATGGGTGAAGGCCTTGCCGGAATCCTTGTGATCGTCCTCCTTCAGCGCATGTTCCAGGGTCGCGCCGATAATCACCCCGCCCAGGTTATAGCTACCACTGACACCCACCTGAGCGCGGGTCTTGATCTCGCCCATGCCCTTGAGTTTCTTCGAGCCCGGCCGGCCGCTTTTGCTCTCGTCCTTGCGTGAGCTGCTGGCGCCGACGTAGGCACTGAAACTCGCGCCGCCGCCGTCATACCCCCAGCCCAGGCCCTTGTCGGTGTCGAGGAAAATCCCCCACGGGCTGACGATGGCCGCCCCCAGCACCGGCGCGGTCACCCGCTCGTCGCTGCCGCTGTAGCGGGGCAGGTTGGCCACGCCGGCCTTGAGGGTGTATTCCCAATCTTCGGCCCGCAGGGTGTCGGCGCTGGCCAGCAGGCACAGTGACGTCAGGGACAGGCACAGGGGTTTTGAACGCAGGAGGGTCTTCATGTGAGGTCAGAGGCTCAAGGGGTTGTGGGGAGAATCGGTACGTTTGAAGTGGTAGCCGGAGGCGCTCAGGCCGTTGACCTGGCGGCTCACGGTGTCGCCCAGGCCATAGCCGTTGCCGGCCAGTACCGCGTGGGCGTTGTCCACGGGCAGCAGGATGTAGTCGGTGAGTGGCTCGTCATGCAGTTGGCCGCGGATCACCAGGAAGCCGTTTTCCAGGCGCACGCTGATGCCGCTCAAGGGCGCGTCGGGCTCATGGGTGTTGAGCACCTGATAGGTGCCGATGGTGTCGGCCCAGGCGTTGCTCAGAGGCGTCGGTTCGATACGTTCGCCCACCGGCACCCGCTGGCCGTGGCTGCGGGCGGTGAGCATCTGGCGGCCTTGCACTGTCACCACATCCAGCTGTACGCGGCCCAACTCGCCGAGGTCCTTGAGCCAGAAACCCAGGAACTTCTGCTGTGCCCGCAGCCAGCCCTGGCCGTCGCGCAGCAGTTCGAAACGGGTGTCGGCCAACTCGCCATACAGCTTGCCGTTTTCGTCCTTGATGCGGAACACGCCCCAGGCCGTGGCATAGAAACCGGCCAGGCGCGTGCGGTCGATGGCAGCGGGCACCTGGCGAATTTTCAGCCCGTGGGTGGGTTCCTGGCAGTTATCGGCGCACACCGGGTTGCCGGTCTGGGCCTGAAGCATCAGGCGCAGGGTGTCGGTGGTCAGGGACACCACCAGCTCTTCGGCGTTGCTGTCGTTGGCCATCACGATCACGGCCAGTTGCTGGTCCGGCAGCATTGTCAGTTGCGCAGCGAAATCGTCGCCGCCACCACTGTGCTGATAGGTGCGGATGCCCGGGGCCACCGGCTCGTCACCGCAGGGCGCGAGAAACCATCCCAGGCCCATCTGGCAGTCGAAATCCAGGGCGTTGCCGGTGTTTTGTCGGGTGAACATTTCATCAATCGACGGGCTGCCCAGTACCTGTTTGTCTTTGTAGAGGCCCCGGGCAAAAAGCATGCGCACGTAGTGGCTGAGGTCTTTGGGGCTGGTCCACAACCCACCGGCGGCGAGGTCGCGTACCTGGGCGTCGGCGCTGGCAATGCCGTCTTCATAACCCCGTGCGCGGAAGCCCGGTTGCGTGCCGGTACCGACGAAGCTCGACTGGTTCATCTCCAGCGGCTTGAGCAGGCTGCTTTGCAACCGGGTTTCGAAGTCTTGCCCGCTGCTGCGCTCGATGGCAGCGCCGGCCAGGGCGTAGCCGAGGTTGGAGTAGGCCACCTGGGTGCCCGGTGGCGTGCTCAGCCACACCCCGGAAATGCGCATCGGCATCTGGCCCATGGCGAAGGTGTTGCGCACGTCCCGCAGGTGTTCACTGGGCAGCCCGGACTGGTGGCTGAGCAGGCGGCGCAGGGTGATGTCGCGGTCGGCGGCGGCCTGGTCGGAGTGAAAGCGCGAGCGTACGTAGAATTCCCGCAGGGTGTCCTGGATCGGGGCGTCGAGGTCCAGCCGCTGTTGCTCCACCAGTTGCAGGGCGGCGGTGGCGGTGAGCAGTTTGGAGAGGGCACCGGCGCGGAAGGCGGTGTTGGGGGTGACCGGTTTGCCCAGGGTTTTGTCGGCAACGCCAAACCCTTGGGCCCAGATCAGTTCCTGGCCGTTGACCAGGGCGATGGACAGGCCGGCGGTGCCTTGCCTGGCCATTTCAACGGGGATGCGTTTTTGCAGGTAGCGGATGATTGCGCTGTAGTCGCCTTTGGGGATGGGCGGCGGGGCCGGTGGCTGGCCATGGCAGCCGATGCTGCCCAGCAGGCAACCCAGCAGCGGGATACTGCGCAAAGTGCGAAACATGATGAGCACCCGAGGGGTGGTTTGGATGCTCGAATGCTAGGGGCGGCCCGTCCATGCGTCTTTGTGAGCTTTGTCGGGAAAGTGTCAAAGACTGTTAATAGGGGGCCGCCCCGGGCTGAGTTACTTCAATGCCGGGTCTCCAGGGTTAAGCTTCTTCCACGACTGCATCACCACCTGTGCCTTGGGCTCTTTTCCGTTCTCCAGGTAATACTGGATCAGCGACAGCCGCGCATTGCGGTTATACGGCTGCAACGCGAGCAGTTTTTCCAGCTGCTCACAGGCCTGGTCCACCTGCCCGCTGTCATGCAGCGCCACCGCCAGCACGTAGGTGTATTGCGGGTTCGCCGGCTCAAGGCGCGCAGCCTCGCGCAGATGCGGCATGGCGTTGGCCGTGTCCCCGGCGCGAATCAGCATCAGCCCCTGAGTGTGCTGCAACAGTGGCGCCTGCGGGTGCTGCTTGAGGTTGTCCGCGATCAGCGTGCGCGCCTCCTGGGCGCGACCATTGGCCTCCAGCCACTGCGCCAGGGTCACCAGCGCCGGGAAGAAATCCGGGTCGCGCAGCAGCGCGGTACGCAACTGCGCTTCCACTTTGTCGCCCCGACCGCTGGCCTGATACAGCATCGCCAGGTTGAGGTTGGCTTCGGCCCGCTCCAGCAAGCTCAACTGCACGTTTTCGTATTCCACGATCGCCTTGTCCCAGGCCGGCCCAAGGCCTTGCCCGGCGGCGCTCAACAGGTCCCGGGCGGCGATGATCCGAACCGCCAGCACCGGGTCCCGGAGCAGCGGCCCATACAAAGCGACCCGCTCAGGCGGCGGCAGAAACGCGCTGATCGCCCGCACCGCGCTCTCGCGCACTTGCGGCGCCGGGTTGCCGAGGTCCCGGGTCGCCAGTTTCAGCGCCTGTTCACTCGGGTAGTTGGGCAGTTCGGCGAGTAATGTCGCGCGCTGGATCGCCGGCAGGTTGTTGCGGGCCAGTTGGTCATACAAGGCCTGCGCCGCCCCCGGCTGACCGCCACGGATCAACACCATGCTCTCGGCGTAACGCGGCGCATGCTCGGGCTCGCTGGCACTCCAGAGCTTGAACTGCTCGCTGACCTTGTCCCCGGGCCGCGGAATGCTGAAGCTATGGTCATGCCGAAAGTCATTGCCCATGTAGAACTTGCCGGGCATATGACAATCGACACAGAACGAACCCGGTTCGCCGGCCGCGTGGCGGGTATGTTCCGGGGAGTCGTAATTCTTGGCCTGCAACCCGCGACCGTCCACCGTGGCCACGGCAGTTTTGCCTGCGGTGTTGTGGCATTGCAGGCACACGCCATTGCCTGGCGCCTTCAGCTCGGCGTTGTGGGGGTTGTGGCAGTCGCTGCAGCGCACACCCTTGTCCGCCATTTTGCTTTGGGCAAAGGAGCCGTGTTCGAACACTTCATCCTTGATCTTGCCGTCCAGCGCATACAGCTCGCGGGTCAGGACGCTGGGCAGGTAGTCGTCCATCAGGCGCTTGCCGACGGTATAGCCTTCCCCCAGCGGAGCGCGGCGGGCGTGGCAGCGGGCGCAGGTTTCGATCTCGACGGTGGCGTCCTTGTCTTTCAGGTCCACGGCAAAGCCTGCGTGCAGCAGGTCACCTTTTTTCGCCGCCCACGCCACGTGGTTCGACGCCGGGCCATGGCACGCCTGGCAGCCAACGCCCAGGCTGTTCCACTGGCTGTCGAAGCTGTTTTTGGCGACGTCGAAATTGCGTTTGTAGCCGGTGGTGTGGCATTCCACGCACATGAAGTTGGCGTTCTGGCTGGGTTTGCTCCAGTGCAGCGGGTTCTTGAAGTTCACGCCCTGGCCGGGGTAGAGGTGGAACCAGCGGTTTTTCTGCGTATCCCAGGCCACGCCCAGGGCTTGCAGGCGCCCGTCACCAACCTCGATCAGGTACTGCTGCAACGGTGCGATGCCGAAGGTATAGGCCACCTTGAAGTCCGCAGCCTTGCCGTCGGCACCGGGCGTGTGGACCCAGAATTCATCGCCCCGGCGCGAGAACCGGGTGGTCTCGCCTTCGCTGCTGAACGACACATCGTTGAAGTCGGCTGGCACCGTCTCGGGCGTGGCCGCCTGCATTGCCAACTGGTGGTGCGAGCCTTGCCAGTCCTTGACCTGATCCTGGTGGCAGCCCTGGCATTGCTGCTCATCGACCATTGCCGCCGCCGGCACAACGGCCACCGGCTTGGCCACGGGCGCAGGGGGCGGCACCGGCAGCGTGGGCGTACTGGACTGGAGGAAAAACCAGATCCCGGCCATGGCCAACAGCAACAGGGCGATCACGACGGGGTACAGGTAACGGCTGGATGAATCACGGTGAGGTACGGCTTTATGGTCAGGCTTGGGCATTACGACTTCCGATGTCCGATGCATTGACGCTCTAACGGCGCGCTTAAGCTTCGTGCAGCTTTGACGTTGAGCGCATGCCTGTCAAATCCGTGCTGTGAAATAGCTCCCAACCTGCCACGCGGGGCGGGCGATTTTTCCAGAGTTGGCTATACCTACAGCTCAGTGTTCCTTCGATGACAGCCAGGGAGTTCGACGATGAAGCTAGGACTAATGATCGGCACGGTGTGCATTGCCTCGATCGGGGTGGTGGGGTGTTCCAGCAAGGTGACGCAGCCGGATGAATACTCCGGGTTTCTCTCCGACTACAGCCACCTGAAGGAGGCCAAGTCACCGTCAGGCGCTGAGGTAATGCGTTGGGTAGATCCCGACCTGAACCTGAGCCGGTATACCGCGGTGTACATCGAGCCCACCCAGTACTACCCCAAGCCGCAAGCCACCACCAAGATTCCGGACAGCACCTTGCAGGGCATCAACACCTACTACAACCAGGCGCTCAAGCGTGAGCTGGAAAAATCCCTGCCACTGGCCAACGGGCCTGGCCCGGGCGTGATCGTGGTGCGGGCGGCGATCACGGCCGTCAGCAGCAAGACCGAAAGCCTCAAGCCGTATGAGTACATTCCCGTGGCCCTGGTGGCCGCAGCGGTGAGCACCGGCACCGGCATTCGTGACCAGGAAACCACCCTGGGCACCGAAGCCCAGTTCCTCGATGGCGACAGCGGCAAAGTAGTCGCCCAGGTCGTGCGCAAAGGCACCGGCAAGCCGTTGTCGAACGACTCCCAGGTGATGAAGGCCGATGACGTGAAGAGCGTCATCGACGGCTGGGCTTCGGACCTGCATCAGTCGTACCTGAAGCTTAAAAAGGGTTAAGCCTCACAGGTGAACCCGACGTTGCAGCGCAGTGGCAGGCAGTCGTCACTCCGCTGCGGCGGCAGGGTGAAACTATTGGCCTATAAACCAGCGGTAGTAAGGGTTGGCGCTGTCTTGTTGCAACACCGCCTGGATATCCCGGCCCCAGGCGGCACGGTCGCCGTCGTAGGCATGCAGGCTGGCACGATAGAACTGCATCAGGCGTTGTTGCTCGCTGGCCAGCGTGCGTGCGAACGCCGGGTCTGCATTCAACAGTGGCGCCGGTACACGCAAGTCCAGCAACGCTGGCAGCACCCGGGCGATTTCCTTGCTGCGTACCCAGGGGGCGTATTCGATGCGCGGCTGGTCGTCGGTGACCGGTAACGCACTCCCGGCAAAACGCTCCAGGCCCTGGCGGTCGGTGACCCAGGTGGCGAGCAGGGTGGCGGCCGAATCGATGCCCACATCGCCCAAGGCGCTGCTGACGGTGGGTTGCTCAAAGCGCTGGCGAATCCGTGTGGCATCCAGCGTGATGGGCGCCATGGAGCCCACCAGCAGCATTTCGTGGAACTCACTGGTCCACAGCGTCGCGTACGGGAACACGTCGAGGAAACTGCGCACCAGCGACTGCGAGTCCTCGATGTTTTGCGTCGGCAACGGTAGCCACTGGGCCAGCAGGCCGTTTTTTTCCAGGCGCCGGGCGGCCAGTTGGTAGAAGTCGCGGGAATACAGGTTGACCACGCCGGCTGCCGACGGCGGCGGTGGTTCGAGGGTGATCAGGTCGTAGGCCTGCGGGTTGCGCAGCAGTTCCTGGCGACCGTCCCGCAGGCGCACCTCCACGCCCGGGTCAGCGGCTGCATTGAAGTTGCCCTTGAACAGCGGCGCCGCCTGGATCACCGATGGCAGCAACTCGGCCACCACCCGGTGTTCCAGCCCGGGATAGCGCAACAAGGCCCCGGCGGTAATTCCGGTGCCGAAGCCGATCACCAGCGCCGAACGCGGTTCGCCGGTGTGAATCAGCAGTGGCAGCAGCGCCTGGATACGCATATAGCGCAGGGACGGCATGGCGTCGCCGGTGTTGGACACACCCTGGATGTACAGGCGCTGAAAGCTCCGCGCGCCCTGGCCCTGGGTGACCACGGCGACGGTGGCGCCACGGCCTTCCTGATAAAACGCCAGGCTCGCATTGCGCGCCCCGGGCAGCAACTTGGCCAGGCGGTCCACCGGGGTCAGCAGCGCCACGGCCAGTGACAGCAAACCGAGGGCGACCACCGCCTGGCGCCGGCCTTTCTTCACCCCGTGACCACGGCGTACGGCCATGTAACCGACGGCACCGGCAACCACCGCCAGCAAACCGAGGGTACGCACCAGCCCCAGCCAGGGAATCAGCACAAAACCACAGAGCATCACCCCGACAATCCCGCCCAGCGTATTGAACGCCACCACCGCACCCACATCCCGCCCGACGTGTTGGCTGCCCACACTCAAGCGCAGGGCCAGGGGAAACGCCGCGCCAAGCAACAGGGTCGGTACAAACACGATGCACAGCGCTGCCACTGCAAAGCGCGCGCTCATGCCGGGCAGTTCGGCGCCGCCCAGGCTCAGCACCAGGGCTTCGGCCTGGGTTTGCAGGAGCACCAGCCAGCGGCCCAGCAGGGCGATTTCCAGCAGGGCCACCAGCCCGGCACCGGCGATCAGCAGGCCGAACACGCCCCAGGGATCACGGATGCGTTCCACCCGGCGCGCCATCAGTTGGCTGCCGATGAACAGCCCGGCCAGGTAGGTGGCGAGCACCACCGCAAACGCATAGGTGCGGGTACTCATGAATTGCACGATGGATTGCGACCACACCACCTCATAACCCAGGGCCACGCCGCCGGCGATCGCGTAGAGGACTAGAGCCAGGCGCGCTGGCTGGGTGTCATGGGTGTGGGTTAACGGCGCGGGCGTGTGCTGTCGCACATACAGCAGCGCGCCGACGGCGGCCAGCAGGTTGAGCATCGCGGCCACCAGGGCACTGCCGCGCACGCCAAACGTGGCGATCAGCACGAAGGCGGTGAGCAGGGTGCCGGCAATCGCTCCCGCCGTGTTGGCCGCGTACAGGCGGCCGCCGGCCTGGCCCAGGGCTTTGGGGTCGATGTCCAGCGAGCGCACCAGCACCGGCAAGGTGCCGCCCATCAGCAGCGCCGGAATGCCCACCAGTACAAACGGCAGCACCCAGGCCAGCAGGCCGATATGTTGCTCCAGCCAGGCAAACGGGCTGGCCGCCATGCTTAGGGCGACAGTGGCGCCCACGCCGAGCACGGCGACAAGAATTTCGAGGATTGCATACAGCAGCAGCGGTCGCGACAGGCGATCCGCCCAGCGTCCGAACAGCAAGCCACCCAGCGCCAGCCCGGCAAAAAATCCGCTGATGCCGGTGGTGATGGCGTACACCTCCACCCCCACGACCAGCGACAGTTGCTTGATCCACAACACCTGGTACACCAGCGCGGCCATGCCGGAGATGAACAGCAGCAGGGCGGGGATCAGGGTGGTGGACGTGTGAGCCAGTGCAGCGGGTTTGCTGGCGGTGCGTGACGACATTGAAAATAGCCTTGTAGGGAACACGGATCAAAATGTGGCGAAAGAGATTGTTGTGGTGAGGGGGCTTGTTGTGGTGAGGGGGCTTGCCCCCCGTTGGGCTGCGAAGCGGCCCCAAAGCATGCAACGAAGTGCTGCCTGAAGCACCGCGGTCAGCTTATTGGGGCTGCTGCGCAGCCCAACGGGGGACAAGCCCCCTCGCCACAGGAAAAGCCCCCTCGCCACAGGTTACGCGCCGCTCGCGAGAACGGCGCTCAACGGCTATTGCGCCGGGTTAGCCTTCATTTTTTCATCAATCTTCTTGTCCACGGCGGCGCGGATCTGGTCGATGCTGAAGCTGGCCGGTTTCTGGCTCGGCGGGTACTCGATAAAGGTCTCGAGGAACTTCGCCGATTTGGTCACCGCCACTGCACCCAGGTAGACGTTTTTGGTGCTCCAGTCGTAGTACTGGTCAGACACCACATCCGCCCGTTCATACGGGTCCATCCTCAGGTTGAAGATCTTCGGCACCCGCAGTTGCACGAACGGTTCGCTCCACACCCGGAAACCGCCCGGCTGGCGCTGTTCGGCGAACACCACTTTCCAGTTGTCGAAACGCACGGCCACCAGCGCGCCGTCGTCGTTGAAGTAGAAGAACTCGTGACGTGCGCCTTTGGGCTGTTGGCCGGTCAGGTAGGGCAGTTGGTTGTAACCGTCCAGGTGCACCTTGAAGTTGCTGCCGCCAGCGGTCGGGGCCCAGCCCTTGAGCAGCTTGTCTTTCACGTCCGCGTCACCCGCGGCGGCCAGCAGGGTAGGGAACCAGTCCATGCCCGAGACCATTTCGTTGGAGACTTCACCGGGCTTGATCTTGCCTGGCCAACGAATGATCGCCGGCACCCGGTAGGCGCCTTCCCAGTTGGAGTCTTTCTCGTTGCGGAACGGCGTGGTGGCCGCGTCCGGCCACGAGAACTGGTTCGGCCCGTTGTCGGTGGTGTAGACCACGATGGTGTTGTCGGCGATTTTCAGGTCGTCGAGGGTTTGCAGGAGTTTGCCCACATCGCCGTCGTGCTCCAGCATGCCGTCTGCGTATTCGTTGCCGGGCATGCCGCTCTGGCCCTTCATCGAGTCACGCACATGGGTGAACACGTGCATGCGCGTGGTGTTCATCCACACGAAGAACGGTTTGTTGGCTTCGGCCTGTTTCTTGATGAACGCCTGGGCGGCGGCCGTGGTTTCGTCGTCGATGGTCTCCATGCGCTTGGCGGTCAGGGCGCCGGTGTCTTCGATCTTGCCGTCGGCGAAGCTGTGGATCACGCCGCGCGGGGTGTTGGCTTTGACGAACTCGGCGTCATCCTTGGGCCAGTACGGACGCTCCGGCTCTTCTTCGGCGTTGAGGTGGTAAAGGTTGCCGAAGAACTCGTCGAAACCGTGGTTAGTGGGCAGGTATTCATCCTTGTCCCCCAGGTGGTTCTTGCCGAATTGCCCGGTGGAATAGCCCAGCCCTTTAAGCGCCTGGGCGATGGTGATGTCGCGTTTTTGCAGGCCTACCGGCGCACCCGGGATCCCCACCTTGGACAAGCCTGTGCGCAACGGCGTCTGGCCTGTGATAAAGGATGAGCGCCCGGCGGTGCAGCTGTTCTCCGCGTAGTAATCGGTGAACATCATGCCTTCTTTGGCGATACGGTCGATGTTCGGGGTCTTGTAGCCCACCACACCCATTGAGTACGCGCTGATATTGGTTTGCCCGATGTCATCACCGAATATCACCAGGATATTGGGTTTTTCGGCGGCCCCGGCTAACGCCGAGATCCCCATCACCGAGGCCGCCACCAGGGCGAGCTTCGGTAGCCACTTGCATCTGCGAGTCATATGACTTGCTCCTTTCTCGGCTTGAGTCGCATTGCCTGCGACCAACGTTTATTACAGTCCATCGCGACGTCTTTTCTTATTGCACCTGCTTTTGCACAGCCGGCTCGAAGGGGTAGATACGGTTCCATTCGGTCGCCATGTCCACCACGTTCCAGCCTTTTGTCTTTGCTTCATCCAGCGCCTTGTCCAGGCGCCCGATCGATGAATTTCGGTCATAGGCCCACTCGCGCTTGGCGTCGGTGTGGTGCACCAGGCCCATGAAGCGCTTGCCCGGGCCTGCGGCCGTCCACTGGAGCATTTGCAGGTCGCCGTCGGAGTTGCCGAAAGCCAGGACCGGCCGGCGGCCTATGATCGAATCGATGCTTTCCGGTTTGCCCGGGCCATCGTCGTTGTGGGCAAGCTTGGCGGTACGCAGTACCTGCGGGGCGCCGTCCTTGATCTGGAAGGCGGTGACAAAGTTGGAGCCGATCACCTGTTCCGGTGGCACGCCGTAGACCACTTCGGCAAAGGCGCGCATGAAGGCGGTATCGCCGCCGGAAACGATGTAGGTCTTGAATTGCTGGCTGCGCAGGTAGTCGAGCATTTCCAGCATCGGCTGGTAGATCATCTCGGTGTAGGGCTTGCCGGTTTTCGGGTGGCGGGCCTGGGCGAGCCAGGTTTTGGCGTTGTCGATGAACGCGTCGGTGGTGAGGCCGGTATGGGTCGCGCCGATGATTTTCAGCAGGCCTTCCATGCCGCTTTGGGCCAGGGCCTGGTGATCGTTTTCGAGCACGGCCTTGAACGGTTGGGTGGTTTTCCACTCCGGGTGCTGGGGGGCCATGCGCTTGATTTCGTCGAAGGCAAACAGCACCTCGAAGTACGCCGGTTGTTCGGTCCACAGCGTGCCGTCGTTATCGAATACGGCGATGCGCTCGGCCGGTTTTACGTAGTCCCGGGAGCCTTCGGCAGTGACGGCCTGGACGAATTCGATGATGTGTTTTTTGCTCGGGCCGTCGTTCCACGAGGGCAGCGGGTCGGTGGCCAGGGCAGGCAGGCTGATAAGCAGGAGAAGGGGCAGGACAGAACGGAGGGACGTCATGGGAAATCCTTTTCGCGACGGGGGTTCAGTGGTAGCAAGCGTAGTCGACGAAACAGCCAGCGCAATGCCTCGCAGCCACGTCGCCACAGCGGCGGAATACGTGGCCAGATGCCATGTACGAGGTACGCCGCCAGCACCAGCACCACCAACGCAGAGCCCCAGGCCAACCCGTGGCGCGACAACTGCCAGCGGCTGTGTTGGCCGAGCTGCTTGAGGTCTTCGGCGATGGAAAATGCCGGAGTGTAGGCGCTCGCCGCTGTTGCCTCGAGGGTGACCTCAGGCACTCGGGTGATTTGCAGGCGATGGTTGCGGCTGTCCCACCATTTCACGCTGATGGCGGGCAGTGTGTATTTGCCGGCTTGCTCGACGCGGTACACCAGCCGGTCGATGCGCTGGCCGCCGCTGATGTTGCCGCGCCCATCATCCAGGTTGCTGATGACCGGCGACTGCGGGTAGCGGCGCAGGCCTTTTACCTGCGCTTGGTCAGGCGGCGGCAGGGACAGGCCGGGGGTGTTGTCGGCTTGCAGGGTGAGCGTGCGGGTGAGGGTGTCGCCGACCTTGAGCGGTGGGGTGCTGACCGTCTGGGTCAGGCGCAAACCCTCGGCCACCAACACGCTTTCTCCGGGATCGAACCCCGGCGGCTGGGTGGCCTGGAACGACAGCGGTGCAGTCTGCGCACTCAAGGGGGCACTGGCTTGACCGGGCTGGGCCTGCACCGTCAGCGCCGGAATGGTAAAGGTCTGGGCCACGGCCGGTGTGATGCGGTAGCGGTAGCGCATGCCGTAGAAGGTCTTGCCCTCGATCACCTGGTTCAGGTGCTCGGACTCACCGTCCGGCGCCTGCACCCGCGCACCGTTCAGTTGCAGCGGCGGCAGGCTGGCGGCGGCGGTGAACCAACTGTCGGTCAATACATCGACCTGCAGTTGCACCTGCTCGCCCACCACCACGTTGTTGCCCGGCACCAATTGCGCCTGCACCCTCAGTTGCGGTTCGACCGCCCATAACGGGCTCGCGGCCAGCAGCAACAGCCAGCAGAGACGGTTCATGGCTGGGCTCCCTGGTCTTGCAGGCTGAACTTGCGCCGCAGGAAGTTCGCCGGGGAAGTGGTCAGGTTCTGCAACCACAACGCATCGTTGCTCGCCTGTTCGGTCTGGATCGTCTTGCTCTTGCCCTTGCCGGCGGCCTTGTCGAACTTGACTGCATCGGGTTTGACCTCGGGGGCGTTGTCCGAGGCGTTTTCGGTGTCCTTTTTCAGTGCCAATGCCAGGGCCAGGTTGGCGCTGGCTTCGGGGAACTGCGGTTGTTGCTGGAGGGCTTGTTGATAGGCGGCGATGGCATCGTCGAACTTGAAGCGGCGTACGTGGATATTGCCCCGGTAGAACGCGGCCTGCGGGGTGTCGAGCTGGGAAAAGGTGGTCAGGGCCAGGTCGTAGTCGGCGGCGTTGTAGGCGGCGATGCCTTTCCAGTAAGGGTCGACAAACAGTGCGGCAGCGGCGGGGTAGTGATGGTGCTCGAAGGCCCAGCGGCCCTGTTGGTCGCGGGTGAAGAAGGCGTCGGTCAGGGCATTGGCCTCGGCGGGTGCCGGTTGCAGGCACACCCCCAGCACCAGCACCGCCATCCAGTTCAGGCTCCAGCCCCGGCGCACACTGAACAACGCCAACAGCAGCAGCGGCCAGCACAGCCAATAGCCGGCGTCCTTCCATTGCAGGTTGCGCTGTTGTTCGTCGGCGCTCTGGAAGTGCTGTTGGGCGTGCAGCTCAACCCAGTCCAGATCGTCATCGTTGAGGGTCAGGCTGCCCAGTGGTGCGTCGGTGGCGGCCGCCAGTTGCTTCAACGCGCCGGCGTCGAAATTCACCCCGACCGCCAGTACCAGCACCTGCAACGGGCTGTCTGCGAGGTGTTGCTTGAGCTGCGGCAACTGCGCGAGGTCGGCGCCATCGGTGATCAGCAACAGGCTGCCTGGGGCCTTTTCGGCCGCCAGCAAACGCTTGGCCTGGTCGATCACCCCGGCCACATCCCGCCCGGGCTTGCTGATCAGGTCGGTGGCCAGGGCCTGGATAAAGCTGTCCAGCAGCGCCGGGTCGTCAGTTGGCGGCAATACCAGGTGTGCGCTGCCGGCGTACACCATCAATGCAGTGCGCGCACCCTGACGGCGCTGTACCAGGTCTTGCAGCTTGTGCTTGGCGGCCTGTAGCCGGGTAGGCGGCACGTCGGCGGTGTCCATGGACGGCGACAGGTCGAGGGCGATGATCAGCGGCGCGCGGTTTTCCAGGAAGTCGGGGCGGTCCTGTTCCCAGGTGGGGCCCGCACTGGCCAGCGCGCCGAGGACCAGCAAGGCGCTGGCCAGGTGCACCGGCCGCAGGCGATGAGGGTCCGTCGGCGTGAGCAGCAAATGCGGCAACAGATGAGGCGCGATATTGCCCCGCAGCCAACGTTGCAAGTCCTTGCTGCGGCGCCACAGCAACGGCAGCAACAAGCCGAACAACCCCAGCAGCAGCCAGGCCGGGCGCAGGAAGTGGAAGTCACTGAGGTTGAGTTCCATCGCGGGCCTCCCGATGACGCTGGCTCAGGTGCGGCCACAACGCGGCGATCACGTGATACAGCGCCAGTACGCCAATGGCCGCCGCCAGGGGCATCCAGAACAGGTCACGCTTGGGCTGGTGGCTCAGGGTGTTCACCTGGTGCGGGGTGATCTGGTCGAGGGTGGCGTACACCTGGTCCAGGGTGTTGCGGTTTTCCGCGCGGAAATACCGTCCACCGGTGGCGTCGGCAATCTGTTGCAGGGCGCTGAGGTTGACCTTGGCTTCACCCGAGGCGTCAGGGTCGCCAATGCCGATGGTATGAATCACCACGCCCTTGGCGGCCGCCATCGACGCCGCATGGTCCGGCGGGATCGCGCTGCTGGTGTCGTTGCCATCGGTGAGCAGGATCAGCACTTTCTCTTGCTCATGGGCCTGGTCCAGCAGTTTCAGGCTCAGGCCGATCGCATCGCCAATCGCGGTGTTGGGCCCGGCCATGCCGATGCCGCTGTCGTCCAGCAGCAGCGACAGGCTGGCATGGTCGAGGGTCAATGGCGCCTGGGGGTAGGCGCCGCTGCCAAACAGGATCAGGCCGATGCGGTCATCTTTGCGGCGCTGAATAAAACCGTGCACCACTTGTTTGACGGCTGCCAGGCGGTTGATCTTCTGGCCGTTGGTGTCGGTGAAATCCTGGGTTTCCATGGATTGGGAAATGTCGATGGCCAGCATCAAGTCACGGACCGGCTGTTGGCGTTCGATGGGTTTTTCGATCCACACCGGACGGGCGATGGCCAGCACCAGTAACGCCCAGACCAGCAGGTTGAGCAGCAGTTGCCGGCGGTTGGTGCGGATGCCGCTGGCTGCCGGCGTCTGGCCGACAGCCCGGCTGAGGCTGGCAAAGAACGGCACGCGCACGGCGCTGCGGGCTTCGCGGTATTCCGGCAGGTAACGGTAGGCCAGCCACGGCAGCGGCAGCAGCAGCAACAGCCAGGGGTAATCAAGCTGCCACATGATGATGCTCCACCCAGGCTTTGCACTGGGCCAACAGCTGTTCCCGCTGGGCGCCGGAAACGTCCGCCGAGCCATACGCAAGGCTTGCCAGTTGGCGGCTGAAATCCTCCGGCAGCGGGGCACCGGCATGGCGCAGCAGGAACGCCTGCCAGTCGGCGCCGCTCAAGGTCGGCACGCGCTGGTGCTCCTGCGGCGCAAGGGGCATCGACAGGGCTACACGCTTGAGCAGTTCGGGCAATTCGCGCAGGTCGTCGAGCGCGTTGAGGCGCGCCAAGGCTTCGCGGCGATAAGCATTGCGCCGCCAGCGCAGCCAGGCGCGGATGCCCAGCGCCAGCAAGGCAATTGCCAGCAACCCCAGCAGCGCCCACCAGCCCCAGGTCTGCGGCCAATAGCTGATCGGGGCAGGCAAGCCCATCTCCTTGAGCTGTTCGATGCTCGGCACATGGCTGTTCATCGCCGCGCTCCCGCGCGCCGGCCCAGTTCATCGCGCAGTTGGTCAACGGCGGGCAGCGCGGTGCTGATCATCAACAACGGCACCTGGCTGCGGCGCAGCAGGCTGGCGACGTCCTTGAGGCGGCCACCGAGAAAGTCGCCCAACGGCTGGCGCACCTGGCGTTTCTGTACCGCCAGTTCGACCTGCAACTGGCCCTGGGTAACCATCAGGTGCCCGCTGTCCGGCACGTTCAGCGCCAGCGGGTCGTAGACCTGCAGGGCGATCACGTCGTTGTGGGCCGACAGCTGCCGCATCAATTGCAGGGTGCGCTCACCGGCCCCGGCGAAGTCACTGACGATGCAGATCAAATGGTCATGCCCGGCCAGCGCCAGGCACTGTTGCAGCACCTTGTCGAGTTGGCCGTCGGCTTCGTGGTCCGGGTTGGAGGCGCTCAGGGTGGCGTTCTGTTCGACGATCCGGCTGCACAGCGTTTCCACACGTTTGCGGCTGCGCAACGGTGCCACGCGGTCGATGCGTTCATCGTTGAACACCAGGCCGCCGACCCGGTCGCCGGCGTTGAACACCATCCACGCCGCCAGCGCGCCCAACTCTGCCGCGATGGCGGATTTGAAGCTGCGCACCGAGCCAAAAAACATCGACATGCGCTGGTCGACCACGATCAGCGCCGGGCGGTCGCGCTCTTCGGTAAAGGTGCGGACCACCGGTTTGCCGGTGCGCAGCGAGGCACGCCAGTCCAGGTGACGCAGGTCATCGCCGGGTTGGTAGCGGCGCAGCTCATCGAAGTTCAGGCCGCGCCCGCGCAGCCGTGAAGCATGGTTGCCGGCGAGGATGCTGCCCTGGGGCTGGCGCGCGACAAAGCTCAGGCCGCGGGTCTGGAACTGCAAGGCCATCAACTGCCCCAGGGACACATAGACCAGGCCGTCGGCGTTCATGCCGGTATCGCCACTTTGTCCAGCAAGCGGTCCAGCACCTGGTCGGCGGTGACGCCATCGGCCACCGCGTCGTAGCTCAATTGCAGGCGGTGGCGCAGCACCGGATGCGCCACCGTGCGCACGTTGTCCGGGGTGACGAAGGCCTGGCCTTGCAGCCAGGCATCGGCGCGGGCGGCGCGGTCCAGGCCGATGCCGCCACGGGGGCTGGCGCCGAGGCTGATCCAGCGCGCCAGGTCGGCGTCGTAGTCGGCGGGATGGCGGGTGGCGTTGATCAGGTCGATCAGGTAGCGGTCGATGGCGGGGGACACCTGGATCGCGCTGACTTCCTTGCGTGCGGCAAAGATCACCTCGGGGGCAAGGGTGAAGCCCTGGGTCGCTGCGGTGGCTGCGTGCTGTTCTTCTTCGCGCAGCAGGCGCAGCACCTGGCTTTCGTTGTCGGCGCTGGGGTAGTCCAGCAGGACTTTCATCAGGAACCGGTCCATCTGCGCTTCCGGCAGCGGATAAGTGCCTTCCTGTTCGATGGGGTTTTGGGTGGCGACCACGATAAACAGCTCGGGCAGCGGGTGGCTGGCACCGGCCACGGTGATCTGGCGTTCTTCCATCGCTTCGAGCAACGCCGCCTGGACCTTGGCCGGGGCGCGGTTGATTTCATCGGCGAGAATCAGGTTGCCGAACAAGGGGCCGGGCTGGAAGCGGATCTGGTTCTGGCCGTCCACCTGGTGCAGCACTTCGGCGCCGGTGATGTCCGAGGGCAGCAGGTCGGGGGTGAACTGGATACGGCTCATCTTTGCATCCAGGTGCCGGGCCAGGGCCTTGACCGTACGGGTCTTGGCCAGCCCCGGCAGGCTTTCCAGCAGCAAGTGACCGTTGGCCAGCAGGCCGATGAGGATCTGCCGGATCACCTGGTCCTGGCCCAGTACGCTTTCGGCGATGCTGGCTTGCAGGGCGGTTAAATCGTTGAGCGCTGTCATCACAATCATCCTTGAAACAGTGGGTCACCAGGGCGCGGCGACCACGATGTACTGCACGGAACTGCCGACGTATTGCGGCTGGTACCACGTGGGCCCGCAGTGCTGGTAGGCCACGCCATTGGCGACCACCGAGACGCAATCCACCGGCACCGTGGTCACGCGGGTACCGATGGCGAGGAGGGTCGCCGTGGTGGCGCCGACGACGGCTGCGGTCGCCCACGGGTGGTACCAGTCATCTCCGTGGGGTGGCGGAGGCGGTGGAGGCGGTGGCGGTGGCGGCATCGGATGCGGTTGTGGCCCGGGTCCCGGATAAGGATGTGGGCCAGGTTGTGGTCCCGGGCCTGGATACGGATGCGGCCCGGGCTCGGGGTGCGGTGCTGGTTGAGGATGGGGCTGCGGGTGCGGCTCCGGGTGCGGCGGCATTGGCCGGGGCGCGGGCATCGGGTGCGGCGCAGGCATTGGCGGCCGGTAACCGCCGCCACCACCATGGGGCACCACAAACGTCCGTGCGCCGCCACCGCCACGCAGTTGCCAGGCCTGGGCGGCCAGCGGGTCGAACAGCGTCAGCAGCAAACTCGCGGTCAGCACCGCCGCCGTGCTTTTCATGGCTGTTCTCCCTGAGGCTCCAGCTGTTGCAGGGGCACCGCGCGGGCGCCGGCCGGTGGGCTGAACTCAAAGTCCTTGGCCGCGGGCGGGCTGTTGAGTTGCCACAGGTAGTTGACGCTGTGCCGGGGGTGTTCGGCGGTGTCGCGGCGGCTGATGACCAGCCGGCATGGCAACGGCTGCGGGCCTTGGCGAATCCACAGTTGCCAGTCGATGTCCGGCTGGCGGTAGGCGTAGTGGGTGCAGGTCTGGCCGTCGATGGTTTCGCTGCCGATCAGCACGGCGTTGCTGATGCCCACCTCCCTGGCGGTGCCGGGGTTCCAGCGGAACAGGTCGGCCAGGGGCAACTCGATGCCATAGCGCTCGCTCAATTGATCCAGCAGCCCGCCGATGTTCGCCGGGGCTGCCTGGTTGGCGAAGTAGCCACTGCGGCTGTCGTACAGGGTGAAGCTTTTACCGTTGTAGAACAGGCTGCGCCGTTCACCGTCGCTTTCCACCGAGACTTGCAGCTTGTCCGGTTGCATCGCCACGAGGCGGGTCTGGTGGCTGAATTCGATGGTCTGGCCGTTATCCAGCACCTGGTCGGTGTGGCTGTGGGCGTCGATGCGAAACTGTTGCAGGCTGCGCAGGTAGCCGCCCATCTGCTCCAGGGCGGTCAGGGCCTTGGGTTCAAGTTCGTCGGCCCAGGCCGCGGTATGGGCACTGAATATCAGGCCGATCAACAACACGCGTGTGCACTGAAAACTGCGCATGGCGCACCTCGTTCAAAGCATGAAAGTCGGGATCACCGGGATAAACGACAGGCGGAAATTCCAGCGGCTGCTGATCAGGTCGTCGGCGTGAATCACCGAGTACTGCACCTCGCCGGAAATGCGCACCGGCAGCTTGCCGAAGTACACGATCCGCCCGGCCCCCAGGCCGATGGGGAAGTTGACCTTGTTGCCGCCTTCGGCTTTCCAGTTGACGGTGACGTTGGGTGTCATGCCCACCCGCCATTGGCTGGGGCCCGGAATGGTGCGCTGGATGAAGTACTGGATATTGGTCAGGCTCACGTCTTTGCGCCGGGCATCGCCGCCCACCGACCACCAATGCTGGGGGAACACCCCTAGCGTCCAGTCTTCACCGAGGTAGGCGGCTACAAATGCCGGACCGAGGGAGTACTTGCCGGTGCCCAGCACGTCTTTTTCAGCGGTGGGGAACATCGCCGTCGGGCCGAAGCCCCAGACCATCTTGCCGCCATTGGCAAAGCGCACCGGCTGCTTGGGGGAGAACACACCCACATAAGCCAAGTCACCGAAGCCCGAGGTGCGGTCGAACGGGTCATTGACCACCGAGGGGAATGCCCGGTCGGTCAGCACCCCATAAGGGCTCATGCCCACCAGGTCGCCGGCCTTCTGGTTGACCGGTGCGCTCACATAGCTGACGGGCAGGCGGTTGATCAGGTTCCAGTCTTCACCGAGGGAAATCGGGAAGGTGGGCATGAAGCTGTATTTGCCCAAGTAACGGGTGCCATTGCTGTGGGGGCCCTTTAGGGCGCTGTAGTCGAACTGATTGAACAGCAGCACGAGGTTGCCCACCGGGTTGTCCATCAGCTTGGCGATCTGCTCGGTAGAGGGCTCGCAGCCGGCCTTGACCACTTGCTTGAGGTCGATATCAAAGTTTTGCTGCAGGCGGTGGCAGGTCTCGGCGTCGGCTTTGACAACCGGGCCGGAGGCGGTGCCAAGGTCTGGCAGGTTGGCGGCGGACACACCGACACTGCCGAGTAACCCGGCATAGAGCGCTGCGTAGCGCACGCTGTTCACCAGACGTACTGCAGGCGGAAGGTCCAGGTGTTTACATCCGGCGAACCGGTGCGCTCGGACACCGTGTCGTTATAGGCGATCAGGCCGCCAAATTGCGGTGACAGCATAAAACCCAGGCTGGCGCCCAGCAGGCCGTTTTCCTGCTTGTTGTCTTGCCAGTCGCCGTCGATCTTACTTTCGCCGCCCCGGTTGTAAGTGGCGTCCAGGGAGACCCAGAGGGCGCGGTTGATGGTGTAGCTGTAGTGACCTTCGATGGCATACAGCGGCTTTTGATCCAGCTTGCTGTCACCGTGGTAATCCTTGTTGGCGCCGAACAGTGACACGTAGGTATTGATCTCCAGCCAGGTCGGGCCGATGGGCGTACCGAAGGCCAGTTCCGGCTTGAACACCCAGCGGTTGGAGCCGATGTTGATGATGCGGTCCTTGTCATAATCGCCGGTGGGCATCGTCACCCACAGCGCGCCGGTGAGGAATGTCTCGGGCTTCCAGCTGGCAAACTCCTCGGCGCTGAGTGCGGGGCCGCCGAAGATGTTATGGGCAAACACCACCTGCGTATCACCCATGCCACCGTTGTGCTTGGTGCCGCTGAAAAACTGTGCGTTGTCGAAGGACGCCGAAACATCGGCGTAAGGCTGGATAAACTGGATCGCGGTATTGCGCCCGTCGATGTCAAATGAACGGGCGTAGCGGAACAGATAAAGGTCGGCATTCAACGACAGGCCGGTGATCGGCAGCGTGGTGTCGATCGGGGTGTTGGTGTCGACCCGGTTGTAGTAGCCGAACACCAGGTTCAAGTCCTTGGGGGTGTTTTGCCAATCCCTGGCATTGTCGGCAAACCCTATCCCTGGCATCAGTGCCAGCGTGGCGGCGGTAAACGCACTCAATTGACTACGTGAAACCATGGCTCTACTCCTTGTAAATGCCTGATGTCAGGGGTGCAGCGGTGCTACTGGATCAGGCGCTATTTGATCGGTGTGAGCGGTGGCAGCTTCCATTGGCCGCTACCTACCTCAGGCTTGGGCAGGTAAATGCGCAATACGGCGTAGAACGGGCCGGGTGGTGCCGGCAGCCAGTTGCTTTGTTCGGCTTTCGGTGGCTCGTGGTGCGCCACCAGCAAGGTCAGGCCGCCGTCGGCGTCAAACTTGAAGTTGGGCAACATCCGCGAGTTGAGCAGGTAGCGCTTCTTCAGGTTGGGCACCAGCAGCTTGGTCTTGGCGTCGTACATGGTCAGCGACCAGAACGCCTCGGCCGGTGGCAGTTGGTCCTTGGCGAAATGTACGGTGTAGCTGTGACGTGCACCGTTGGCCGGTTTGCCCTCGCTGTCGACGAAGTAGCTCAAGTAGGCGGCTTCATCTGTCGAGTTGCCGAAGATCCCGAGGTTGGCGCCCACGTAGCGATACAGATAATTGTTGTTGAGGTGGTCCCGCGAACCGAAAAAGTCACCGCTGGCAACCTGGTGAGTGTCGATCTTGTCTTTCTTGAACGCGGCAAATTCGGCCTTTCCGTCGGCAATCCCGTCTTCCAGCGCCTTGCGTTGCTCAGCCGTCAGGGCCTTGAGGTCAAACGGCTTGCCCGCCTCGACGCCGATTTTGGCAAACCGCGCGAGCACGTCTTTCTCACTGTCCTGAGGGGCTGCGTAACCCAGCATGAAGTTCAGGTAGCGGAACAGGTGGATGCTGTCGCTCATGGTGGGGGTTGGCTTGGGCCAGGCAATCTTCGGCGGCTTGACGGGTTTGGGTTGGTTCACGTAGTTGCTGAGGGTCTGGACCTTGTAGCCGCTTTGAATCTGCTTGACCTTGCCCAGGTCCTTGTCATCGAACAACTGTGTGCGGTACAGCGCGTAGGCGATGTTGCTTTCGCTGTACACCACGCGGTCGACGTTGGGGGGCTGCTGACCTTTCCAGTTGGGGCCGGCGATCATGTAGTGCCCGCCGTTGTTGCCGGTGCTGCGGGTGCCCAGGTAGCCGAAGTTCTGGGTGTAGAGGTCGATCAGCTGCACCGAGTAGTAGCGGTTGTCTTCGATCTTCGGCAGGGTCAGCACCACCGGTTCGGCGCGCAGGTCCAGCCAGACGAAAGAGTAGGGCGTGTCGGAGTTCGGCGTGACGAACGCAGTGTCCTTCGGCGTGAACAGCTGCGCGGTGTTGCCGATATGGTTGAACGGTGCCTTGTAGTTTGGCCCGGTCTTGTCGACGGCCTGGGTGTAGAGGGTCTTGTACATCTCCACCACCGGGAAGCCATAGAGGTAGGCTTCCTTGGCGATGGCCCGGGCTTCACTCGGCGTCGCGGTGAAGTCGGCCCAGGCGCCGGTGCTCATGAGAATCGAGAGGCTCGCCAACAGCAGGCGCGTCGGAGTTCGAATCATGTTGTTGCGTCCTTACTGAATCAGTCTGATGTCGTCGAGTTTCCAGCTTTTATCGAAGTAGGCCTCGGTGGGGGCGTACAGTCGGAAATAGCTGAACCAGTGTTTGCCGGGCAGAGTTTGCACCCAGTTGCTCTCGAAGTCTTTTGGCGCGTGAGGGCCAAAGTAAAGATCTACCGATCCGTCCGCATTTTTCTTCAGGTCCTGGCGTGACGACAGGTCCGCTTTACGCTGCGGGTTGTCGATCAGGCAGCGGCTGGCGATGTCATACACGGTCAATGACCAGAACTGCTTGGCCGGCGGATTGGCGGGCACGTGCAGGGTGTAAGACTGGCCACCGTCGAGCCATTGGCCCTTGTTGTCGGTATAGGCGCCCAGGTACGTCTGGCCCAGGCCCGGGGTCTTGGAGACCATGCCCTTGGTGTTGGTCACGGCCTCGTAGAACCAGGCGCTGCGTTCCCAGAGTTGATCGTAGTAGGCCACGCGCTGGGACGGCTCGGTAATGTTCAGCACCGTGTCCCATTGCCGGTCTTTCCAGTACTGGGCCTGGGGGAAACGCTTGGCGAAGGCGTTGGCCTTGGCGATCAGCTCGCCCATCTGTGCACCTTGCTCCAGGGCCTGGCGCTGTCGATCGTTGGGGTTGAACGGTTTGTCCTTTTCGATACCCAGGCTGGAGAGCATTGCCATATAGAAGCGGTCACGCTCGTTGACCGGTTCTTTCTGGATAATCCCGTGCAGGCGCTCCCAATAAGCCATGCCCCGTGGCTGGGTGCCGGACCAGGGTTTGCCGCCGGGGGACAGCAAGCGGGTCTTGGCCGGGTTGGCGCGTTGGGCGTAGGGGTACATCTTGAATTGTTCGATCAGTGCCTTGCCCTTGGCCGGGTCGGGGTCGAGTACGCGAAAGCCCACCAGCACGTTCATGGTTTCTGACTTGGCCAGGTAATACTTGCCGGCATCGGCGGGTGGTTGCTGGCCCGGCGGCAGTACCAGGTACTTGCCGCCTTTGCCCTGGTCGGGGCCGGTCTGGCCCATGTCGATGATTGCCCGTTGCCAGAAGTCGCCGACACCGCCGGCTGTTGGCCCCGGTGGTAGCTCGATCACCAGCGGGCCGGTCTCGTTGAGGTCGACGAAGCCGAGAATGTAAGGCGTGGTGGCGTTGGCAGTGATCACACCGAGCTTGTCTTCGTAGGTGGTCAGCACCATCAGGTCGCCGCTGCGCGCGCCGAGCTTGGTGCTGAATTCGTCCTGCCATTGGGCGTAGGACACCAGCGGCAAGGCCCAGAGAAAACTCTGGGTGGCCTGCTGGAAATCCAGCTCGCCATACAGCTTGGCAATTTCGCTGTGGGCCGGCAGCTCGCCCTCCATGGTGATCGGGCCGATGCGTGTATCCAGGGGCTGTGCCTGTACACCGGCAGCCAGGGTTAACAGGCAGAAACCGGCACTACGAATCAGAGCGTGCATGACACTTCCTTATTTCCCAAACGTCACGTTGATCCCGGCAAACAGGGTGAACTGCGGCAGGCCATCGCCTTTGCGGGCGACGGTCCACTGCGGTTCGACGTAGGCATTGAGGATATTGGTCCCGGCTTTCCACGCCTTGCCCACACCGAAACCGATCGGGATGTAATGGGTGTCGTTCTTCAGGTCGAAGGTCCAGGTGCCGGTGGAGCGCAAGTACCAGCCCTTGGGCAGGTTATGCATGACGAAGGGCTGGAAGGTGGCACTTTCCACATGAGCCCGGTCGCGGTCCCCGGCGAACGAGCTTTGGTATTGCACCAGTGCGCCAAGCAGGCCACGGGGCGACGCATCGATGGCCACCGCCGCAAGACCCGCCTGCCATTTGCCGGTGCCCAGCTCATCGTGTTCGGCAGTGGGCGCGGTGATTTGCGGACCAATGCCCAACTGCACGCCGTCGGTCTTGAGCAGGAAAATATCGAACAGGTTCAGGTCGCCAATCCCGGTGCTGTAGCCGCTGTGGGGATCGGGGCGGGTGCTCAGGGGCAGGGTGGCGCGCAGTAACTGGGGCACGCCGATGAAATCCGATGGGGCTACTGGCAATGTGCCTCGTAGCAGCAAGTCATTGGTGTGGGCGTTGCTGTCGAAGAGCCTGGGGGTGTAGTAATCCTGCAGGTTCGCGCCCGGCGCGAGGTTCAGGGGGTTGTTGCTCTTGTTGGCGGTCTCGGCGTTATCGGCGTGGGCCGCAAACATAGGCAACACGGATGACGCCAGCACGAATGCCGGAAGATACGATGACCTGAACATGACAACTCCCCAATTCCCTGGTGACGTTCCCGATAGCGTGTTTAAACAGGCTATCGGACTGTCCTTTTTCACTATTTCTTGTAGGATATGTCGTTTGAAACTAGCAGCAAAATTCAGACTCGCTAGTCAAACGAAAGAATTAGTTGGTTTGTGTGGGGGCAATCACGCAAGTGACCGAGGAAATCAGGCCAGCATGGATTTTACTTTGTCGCGAAGTTGATCAATCGAGAAGGGTTTGGCGATCACCTGCATGCCGTCCGGCACGTCGATATTTTCTGCGTAGCCGCTGGCAAACAGGATGGGCAGGGCGGGGCGTGATTCGCGCGCCTTGACGGCCAACTGCTTACCGTCCATGTCTGGCAGGCCGACGTCGGTCATCATCAAGTCGATGGTCAGCGCGGAATTGTTGACGATACCCAGGGCGCTTTCGGCGTCTGCCGCTTCAAGCACCTGGAACTCCAGCTCTTCGAGGACATCGACGATCAGCATGCGCACGATGGCGTCGTCTTCGACTACAAGGATGGTGGAGGCTGCGGCGGACATAGTGAGAGTTCCCGAGAAGTGGAGGGTACAGGTCTTGATCAGTTGAAAGACCATCCTCTAATGAGTTGCGTCAATCTCGGCAAGTTCCCGAAACAAGGTAGGCATTGTGCCGGTAATGCGTAGGAATGTCCTCCGGTGTTACTCAATCGTGGTGTGCCGAAGCCGCGTTTCAGCGCGCATTGCAACCTGTAGAAAAACACGGGTGCTCGTATATTTTTCAATGAGTTAGGCAGTAAATGTGGCCAATGCTGGCAGAAAAATAGCGCTCAGGCGCGACTTTGGGGCAAACTCCTCGTTTTTCCGCATTTGGCCAAGGCATCCCCATGACTCCCGCGTCGTCAGTCGATGAGAAAAGCTTCCGTAAACTGTTGAGCCGCAACGTGGCGTTGCCCCTGGGTGTCGGCGTGCTCAGCGCGGTGTTTTTCGTGTGCCTGATCACCTACCTGTTGTCGGTGATCCAGTGGGTCGAACACACCGATCGGGTGATC
This sequence comes from Pseudomonas sp. PAMC 25886, assembly GCF_000242655.1. NCBI lineage: Bacteria > Pseudomonadati > Pseudomonadota > Gammaproteobacteria > Pseudomonadales > Pseudomonadaceae > Pseudomonas > Pseudomonas sp. PAMC 25886. Next base: position 213,292 of record NZ_AHHC01000045.1, on the reverse strand, counting down.
AACAACCTCAACGAAACCTCAAAGCTGACGGTTGACCTGGAAACCGGCATGCGCGGCTTTTTGATCACTGGCGACGAGCATTTCCTCGACCCTTACGAAGTGGCCAAGCCGCGGATCATCTCCGACCTGCGCAACTTGCAGGAGCTGGTGGCGGATAACCCGGAGCAGGTGGACCGACTCAAGCGCCTGGAGTCGCTGCAAATGGCGTGGAACACCTACGCCCAGTCGATGATTGATATGCAGCGCCAGAACGGCGATTACCGTTCGGCCGTGAAAGCCGGGCGCGGCAAGAGCCTGACAGACGAGATCCGCAAGGAGTACGACCGGGCGGTGGCGATGGAGCAACAGTTCCGCATCACCCGCAATGAAGACGTCACTCGCACCACTATCATGAGCGTCAGCCTGTACCTGGTGTTTGTGCTCGGGTTGAGCGGCATCCTGGCGTATGTCGGAAGAAAAAATCTATTAGAACTATCAACAAGTTACAGCGAAAACCTCGAGTCGCAACAGAGGATTGCCAAGCGCCTTGAACAGCAGGCGTGGCTGCGCAACGGCCAGACCGAACTGGCCGAACAGGTGCTGGGCCAGCTGACCTTGAACATGCTGGGCCGCAATGTGTTGCAGTTCTTCGCCCAATACATGGGCTCGGCGGTGGCCGCGCTGTATGTGCGTGAAGAGCACGGCGGCCTCACACGGGTGGCCACCTATGGCTTCTCCCGTGAGCAAGAGCAGCAGGAACAGTCGATCTACAACGATGAGGGCATCGTCGGCCAGTCGGCCCGCCAGGACCGCCTGATTCGCCTCGACGATGTGCCGGTGGACTACTTCAAGGTCAGTTCCGGCCTGGGCGAGGGCCCTACCCGCAGTGTGCTGGTGGTGCCGACCAGCGATGATGGCCGGGTCAACGGTGTGATCGAACTGGGCTTCCTGCGCGAGTTGGAGGAACGTGACGTGGAATTGCTGGAGTTGATCGCCGACAACATCGGCACGTCCATCGAAGCCGCCCGTTATCGCCAGCGTTTGCAAGAAGTACTGGCCGAAACCCAACAGCTCAATGAAGAGCTGCAGGTTCAGCAGGAAGAACTCAAGACCGCCAACGAAGAGCTGGAAGAGCAGTCACGCATTCTCAAGGAGTCCCAGGCACACCTGGAAACCCAGCAGGCGGAACTGGAACAGACCAACGAACAGTTGGCCGAGCAGACCCAGACCCTGGCCGAACAGCGCGATGCCATGGACCAGAAGAACGTCCAGCTCAATCGCGTACAGATCGAGCTGGAAGAGCGTGCCGACGAGTTGCAGCGCTCCAGCAAGTACAAGTCCGAATTCCTCGCCAACATGTCCCACGAGCTGCGCACGCCGCTCAACAGTTCGCTGATCCTGGCCAAGCTGCTGGCAGAGAACCCCCAGGAAAACCTCAGCGCCGAACAGGTCAAGTTTGCCGAGTCGATCTATTCGGCCGGCAACGACTTGCTCAACCTGATCAACGACATCCTCGACATCTCAAAGGTGGAGGCCGGCAAGCTGGAAATGCGCCCCGAGAACACCAGCGTCGCGCGCCTGGTGGATGGTTTGCGTGGGATGTTCGAGCCCCTGGCGGCCGACCGCAAACTCGGGTTCCAGGTGCAGGTGCAGGAAGGTTCACCGCACATGCTGTACACCGACCGCCAGCGCCTGGAGCAGATTCTGAAGAACCTGCTGTCCAACGCGGTCAAGTTCACCGAGAAGGGCCAGGTCAGCCTGACGGTCTCCCGCCAGCCGGACGAGGGCATTGCCTTCACCGTGCGCGACTCAGGGATCGGAATTGCGCCGGACCAGCAGGAAAGCATCTTCGAAGCCTTCCGCCAGGCCGATGGCACCACCAACCGCCGTTACGGCGGTACCGGCCTGGGGCTGTCGATCTCCCGTGACCTGGCCAGCCTGCTGGGCGGGTACATCAGTGTGACCAGTGAGCCGGGCCAGGGCAGCGTCTTTACCCTGGTGCTGCCGGAACACTACGTTGAGCGTGACGCAGACGCACCGGCCATCGAGGCGCCGCGTGTGGTGGTCCCGGCCCCCGCGCCGGCCCCGGTCAAGGTTTCGCCGCTGCCTGTCGCCGACGCGGCGCAGATCCCGCGCTTCATCGATGACCGTGACAAGGCACCGTTTACCACCCGCTGCATCCTGGTGGTGGAAGACGAGCCCAACTTTGCGCGCATTCTGTTCGACCTCGCCCATGAACTCGGTTACCACTGCCTGGTGGCCCATGGCGCGGACGAAGGCTACAGCCTGGCGGAACAGTACATTCCCGATGCCATCCTGCTGGACATGCGCCTGCCGGACCATTCCGGATTGACCGTGCTGCAACGCCTCAAGGAACATGCCGGGACCCGCCACATCCCGGTGCACGTGATTTCCGTCGAAGACCGCGTCGAGGCGGCCATGCACATGGGCGCCGTGGGGTATGCGGTCAAGCCGACCACCCGTGAAGAACTCAAGGATGTCTTTGCGCGCCTGGAGGCCAAGCTGACGCAAAAGGTCAAGCGCATCCTGCTGGTGGAAGACGACGACTTGCAGCGCGACAGCATTGCCCGCCTGATCGGCGACGATGACATCGAAATCACTGCCGTTGGCTTCGCCCAGGAAGCCCTGGACCTGTTGCGCAACAATATCTACGACTGCATGATCATCGACCTCAAGCTGCCGGACATGCTGGGCAACGAGTTGCTCAAGCGCATGTCCACCGAAGACATCTGTTCGTTCCCGCCGGTAATCGTCTACACCGGGCGCAACCTGACCCGGGACGAAGAGGCCGAACTGCGTAAGTATTCGCGCTCGATCATCATCAAGGGCGCCCGTTCTCCCGAGCGCCTGCTGGACGAAGTCACACTCTTTCTGCACAAAGTCGAATCCAAGTTGTCCCATGAACGCCAGACAATGCTCAGGACCGCCCGCAGTCGCGACAGGGTCTTCGAGGGGCGCAAGGTGCTGCTGGTGGATGACGATGTGCGCAATATCTTCGCCCTCACCAGCGCCCTGGAACACAAGGGCGCGATTGTCGTCATTGGCCGTAACGGCCGTGAGGCGATCGAGAAGCTCAATGAGGTCGATGACATCGACCTGGTGTTGATGGACGTGATGATGCCGGAGATGGACGGTTACGAGGCCACGGCCTTGATCCGCCAGGACCCGCGCTGGCGCAAACTGCCGATCATCGCGGTAACGGCCAAGGCCATGAAGGACGATCAGGAGCGCTGCCTGGCAGCGGGCTCCAACGATTACCTGGCCAAGCCCATCGACCTTGACCGATTGTTTTCGTTGATTCGGGTATGGCTCCCGAAGATGGAACGCATTTAAGTGGAAAGACGCTAATTGGAACGAAGCACCGATATTGAACTGCGCTTGCTGATCGAGGCTATTTACCTCAAGTACAGCTATGACTTTCGCGATTACTCCGGCGCGTCGGTAAAACGCCGCGTGGCCCATGCCCTGCGCCAGTTCGACTGCAATACCATCTCGGCCTTGCAGGAGCGGGTGCTGCACGACCCGACGGCGTTCATGCAGTTGCTGCAGTTCCTGACCATTCCCGTCAGCGAGATGTTTCGCGACCCGTCGCATTTCCTGGCGATTCGCCAGGAGGTGGTGCCGCTGCTCAAGACCTACCCGTCGATCAAGATCTGGATCGCGGGCTGCAGTACCGGGGAAGAGGTTTACTCCATGGCCATCCTGCTGCGGGAGGAGGGCTTGCTGGAGCGCACCATCATCTATGCCACCGACATCAATCCCCGCTCCCTGGAAAAAGCCAAGCAGGGGATTTTCTCCCTGGAGAACATTCGCGCGTATACCCACAACTACCAGCAGGCCGGTGGGCGATGTTCATTTGCCGATTACTACACCGCGGCTTACGATCACGCGATCTTTGACAAGACCCTGCGCGAGAACGTGACCTTCGCCGATCACAGCCTGGCGACGGACAGCGTATTCTCAGAAACTCAATTAATTTCATGTCGTAACGTACTGATTTATTTCAATAAAAAGTTGCAGGATCGAGCGTTTGGATTGTTTCATGAGTCGCTGTGCCATCGCGGCTTCCTGGTGCTGGGCAGCAAGGAAACCCTGGATTTCTCGGCCTACAGCAAACGGTTCGAACCCCTGGTCAAGCAAGAACGGATCTACCGAAAATTATGAACCAAGCTGCTGCCAGCCCGGTATCCGGGATCGAGGCTATTGTGATCGGCGCTTCCGCAGGCGGGGTCGAGGCGTTGCTGAGTATCTTCAGCGCCTTGCCCGCCAGCTTCAGCCTGCCGATCATCACCGTGTTGCACCTGCCAGACGAGCGTCGCAGCCAGTTGGCGGAAGTGTTCGACCGGCGCGTGTCGATGAGCGTGGTCGAGGCCCGCGACAAGGAACTGATCCAGCCAGGCACCCTGTATTTTGCCGGCCCCGGCTATCACCTGTCGGTGGAGCACGACCGCAGCCTGTCCCTGAGCCAGGAGGACCGTGTGCACCATTCCCGGCCCGCCATTGACTACCTGTTCGAATCGGCGGCCGACGTCTATGGCGCGGGCTTGCTGGCTGTCCTGCTGACGGGCGCCAATCAGGACGGCGCCCGGGGCCTGGCCCACGTCAAGCAGTGCGCAGGCATCACCGTGGTCCAGGACCCCTTGGAGGCACGGGTCGCCGTGATGCCCCGGGCCGCCCTGGCGCTGCATGAACCCGACTATATCCTCACCTTGAGCCGCATCGGCGAGTTGCTGGCCTCCCTGGAATCGTCCCCATGTTAAGTACTGTCCAGGCCAAACTGCTGATCGTCGACGATCTGCCGGAAAACCTGCTGGCCCTTGAAGCGCTGATCAAGCGCGAGGACCGTCAGGTCTACAAGGCACTGAGCGCCGACGAGGCCTTGTCGCTGCTGTTGGAGCACGAGTTCGCCATGGCCATTCTCGACGTGCAGATGCCGGGCATGAACGGCTTCGAACTGGCCGAGTTGATGCGTGGCACTGAAAAGACCAAGAACATCCCCATCGTGTTTGTCAGCGCCGCCGGCCGTGAACTCAACTATGCGTTCAAGGGCTACGAAAGCGGGGCCGTGGACTTCCTGCACAAGCCGCTGGATATCCATGCGGTCAAGAGCAAGGTCAATGTGTTCGTCGACCTCTACCGCCAGAGCAAGGCGATGAAGCTGCAGGTGGAAGCCCTGGAGCAGAGCCGTCGCGAGCAGGAAGCCTTGTTGACGCGCTTGCAGGCGACCCAGGCCGAGCTTGAGCAGGCGGTGCGCATGCGTGACGACTTCATGTCGATCGTTGCCCATGAAGTGCGCACGCCCCTGAACGGGCTGATCCTGGAAACCCAATTGCGCAAGATGCACCTGGCCCGGGACAACGCCGCCGCGTTCACCCTGGACAAGATGCACGCCATGGTCGACCGCGATGAGCGGCAGATCCAGAGCCTGATCCGCTTGATCGAAGACATGCTCGACGTGTCGCGCATCCGTACCGGCAAGCTGTCCATTCGCCCAGGGCGCTTTGACCTGACGCAACTGGTGCGCAACCTGCTGGAGAACTTTGCCCCGCAAGTCGCCGCGGCCGAGTCCTCGGTGAAATGGATCGAAGAAGGCCCGGTCGTGGGCAACTGGGACGAGTTCCGTATCGAGCAAGTGGTGTCCAACCTGCTGACCAATGCCCTGCGTTACGGGGCCAAGAGCCCGGTGGAAGTGCGGGTGTATGCCGAGCACGGTGAGGCGCGCGTCGAGGTGCGGGACCACGGGATTGGTATCAGCGAAGACAACCAGAAGCGGATTTTCCAGCAGTTCGAGCGGGTGTCGGCCAGCCATGCGGTGGCGGGCCTGGGCCTCGGCCTGTTTATCTCCGAACAGATTATCGCGGCCCACGGCGGTACTATCGAAGTTGAAAGCCGGATAGGCGAGGGCGCCCTGTTTCGCGTCTGTTTGCCCCTGGAGGCCGGGGCGTGAAATCAATCGTGAATCCGACGCAACCTCTGCGTGACCCTATGGTCGTATCAGCAGCAATTGACCGGACAAAGGCTTCCCATGAGTGAAGATGCGCAAGATGTGGTTCTGATCGTCGAAGATGACGAGTCGATTATGTTTGTGTTGGGTGAGTACCTGTCGGGCCTCGGGTACCGGGTATTGAAGGCGATTGATGGTGAGCAGGCGTTTGAAATCCTGGCCACCAAGCCGCACCTGGACCTGATGGTGACCGACTATCGCCTGCCGGGCGGCATCTCCGGCGTGCAGATCGCCGAGCCCGCGATCAAGCTGCGGCCTGAATTGAAGGTGATCTTTATCAGCGGCTACCCGCAGGAAATTCTCGACTGCAACAGCCCGATCACCCGCAACGCACCGATCCTGGCCAAGCCGTTTGATCTGGATACGTTGCAGGAGCACATTCAGCGGTTGTTGGCCTGAGGGCAGGTGAAGAGGGGGCGTGCTCCCTCTTCACGCCCTGATCATCTCCCGCACCTTCGCCGTCAACAAATCAAAGGTAAAGGGCTTGGTGATCATCTGCATGCCGGGGTCCAGAAACCCCCCACGCACGGCCGCATGCTCCGCATAGCCGGTGATAAACAGCACCTTCAAGTCCGGGCGCACCTGGCGGCCGATTTCCGCGAGTTGCCGGCCATTCATGCCGGGCAGGCCAACGTCACTGATCAACAGGTCAATCCGCTGGCTGGACTCGATGATCGGCATGGCGCCGTCGGCGTCACCGGCTTCCACAAACGCATAGCCCAACTCACTCAACACGGCGCTGACCAGCACCCGAACGGCCGGGTCGTCTTCGACGATCAGCACGGTTTCGCCGGCATTGGCGAAGGGCAGCAAGGCGGGATTGGGCGTTTCATCAGCGATTATTTCGCCCACGAAACGCGGCAGGAACAGGCTGACGGTGGTGCCTTCGCCGACCACGCTGTGAATCGTCACGTGGCCATGGGACTGGCGGGCAAAGCCATAAATCATCGACAGCCCCAGGCCCGTGCCCTGGCCAATCGGCTTGGTGGTGAAGAACGGGTCAAAGGCGCGGCTGATCACGCTTTCGGGCATGCCGCAGCCGGTGTCGCTGACGCTCAGCTCCACGTAGTCACCGGGAGTGAGGGTGCCGTAGGCCGCCGTAAACACGTTGTCGAGGTGACGATTGGTGGTTTCCACCACCAGTTGGCCGCCACTGGGCATGGCGTCCCGCGCATTGATCGCGAGGTTCAGTAGGGCGCTTTCGAGTTGATTGGGGTCGACCTCGGCGGTCCACAGCTGCTCGCTCAGCCTTATGTCCAGGGCAATGCTCTCGTTGAGGCTGCGTTGCAGCAGCTCGCCCATGGACGCCACTAGTTGGTTGATCTGCACCGGTTTTGAATCCAGCGACTGGCGCCGGGAGAATGCCAGCAGGCGGTGGGTCAGGGCGGCGGCGCGGTTGGCCGAGGTCACGCCCAGGTCGATCAGGCTGTCGAGGTCGTCGATGCGCCCTCGGGCCACCCGTCGTCGCAGCAACTCAAGGCTGCCGATGATGCCGGTAAGCATGTTGTTGAAGTCATGGGCGATACCGCCGGTCAATTGGCCCACAGCTTCCATTTTCTGTGATTGGCGCAGCGCTTCTTCGTTATTGCGCAGCTGTGCGGTGCGTTCTTCCACCTGCTGTTCGAGGGTTTCCAGCGTACTTTGCAGGCGTTGTTCGCTCTGGCTCAGGTCGATCAGACGGTCGCGGGCTTCGTATTGCCGCCGGCGACCGCGCAGCGCCGTGGTCACCAGGCTGATTAGGGTCACCGGATGGAACGGCCGCTCCAGGAAGGTGACGTTGCCCAGCAGCGTACTCAAGCGCGATGAGCCGTTCTGTCCGCTGCCGCCATGGTGGGTCATCAGCACGATGGGCAAGTCCGACCACGCCGGCTGATGCTGCAAATGAGTCAGCAGCGGTTCCAGGTCGATGCCGTGCATGGCCTCGGCCGCGACGATCAGCAATCCGGCGCCCTGTTCCAGTTCGTCGCACAGCATCTGCAGGTGGCTGGCGACGATGCCGCTGAAGCCCGCCTCGTTGAGCATCATCAGCGCCAGAGTGCTGTCGCGGCCCAGTGGCGCCAGGATGATTGCCCGCTCGGAGATGGCGGGTGCGCCACTCACGAACCTTCTTCCTTGAGCAGCGGGTTATCGGTGCCCATGTAGGTGGGGACGCCACGCAACACACCCTGGAACGCGTCGAGGGGTTCGCCGATGGTCATGCCTCGGCTGCCGATACGGTATTCACGAATCGTCGATTCGTGGCTGCCCGTACGTTTCTTGATGATCGAGATGGCCCGGCGGACTTTGCCGAGGGCTTCGAAGTAACGCAGCAGGATCACGGTGTCGGCCAGATAGGTGATGTCCACCGGCGCCTGCATGTCGCCCACCAGCCCATGCTGGGCCACGGTCATGAAGGTCGCGGCGCCACGGCGGTTGAGGTACAGCAGCAGTTCATGCATGTGCAGGATCAGCGCGTTTTCTTCCGGCATCGCGGCCTGGTAGCCGTTGACGCTGTCGATCACCACCGTCTTGATCCCGCGTTCATCCACGCAGCGGCGCACCCGGTGGGAGAATTCGCCGGGGGACAGTTCGGCGGCATCGACTTGCTCGATCAGCAGGTTGCCGGTGCCTTGCAGGGCTTCCAGGTCGATGCCCATGTTCTTCATGCGCTCGAACAGCAGCCCCAACTCTTCATCAAAAATGAACAGCGCGGCTTTCTCGCCCCGGGCAACGGCAGCGGCGGCGAAGATCATCGAGATCAGCGATTTACCGGTACCGGCCGGGCCCAGGATCAAGGTGCTGGAACCGGTTTCGATCCCGCCGCCCAACAAGGCATCCATTTCGCCGATGCCGCTGGTCAAGGTCTGACGGTTGTAGCCGCCACGGTGCTCGGCCGCCACCAGGCGCGGGAATACATGCACGCCGTCTTCCATGATGGTGAAGTCGTGAAAGCCGCCGCGGTACTTCTGGCCACGGTATTTCACTATCCGCACGCGCCGGCGTTCGGCGCCGTAGTTGGGGGTCAGCTCTTCCAGGCGAATCACGCCGTGGGCCACGCTGTGTACGGTTTTGTCGAGGGACTCGGTGGTCAGGTCGTCCAGCAGCAACACCGTGGCGTCGTAGCGCACGAAGTAATGCTTGATGGCGAGGATTTGCCGGCGATAGCGCAGGGAGCTTTGGGCCAGCAAGCGGATTTCCGAAAGGCTGTCGATGACCACGCGGGTGGGTTTGACCCGTTCCACCACTTCGAAAATCTGCCGGGTGGCTTCACCCAGCTCAAGGTCCGAGGAGTACAGCAGGCTCTGCTGGTGCTCGGCATTCAGCAGGCTTTCCGGCGGCGTGAGTTCAAAGATATGAATGTGTTCGTCCAGGTCCCACCCGTGGGACTTGGCACCCTGGCGCAACTCGCGTTCGGTCTCCGACAGGGTGATGTACAGCGAACGTTCGCCATTGCGGGCGCCTGCCTGTAGGAAGTGCAGGGCTACGGTCGTTTTACCGGTGCCTGGCTCACCTTCGAGCAGGAACAGGTGGCTGCGTGAAAGCCCCCCGGCAAGAATGTCGTCCAGACCTTCAATACCGGTGGCCGCCTTTGCTGTGAACAGCTCTTTGGATGTAGACAAGAAGTGCCCTCGGGTCACGTATCAGTAGGGGGGAGCGCCCGCTGGGGCGCGCCATATTTACTTGACCGTGGCGCCGTGTAGCGGTTCAACGTTTTGTATCAATTACAGCGTTTACAGGCCTTGTTGCAGCGCCGGGTCGTCCGGGTTCTGCTGTTCAAGCTGCGCCAGCAAGACCTGGACGTTCTGCAACTGGCCGGTTTCTTTCCAGTAATTGACCAGCAATACCCGCGCCTTGCGATTGGCCGGGTTGCGCTGGACGATTTCTTCCAGTTGGCGCTGGGCGGCTTCCACTTCCTGCTGGGCGTGCAGGGTGGTGGCCAGGTCGTAGCGATAATCCTGATTGTTCGGTTCCAGCTCCACCGCCCGGGACAGGCTGAGCAGGGCAAAAGGGCGTTCCCCATGGTGCAGCAGCCACATGCCCAAGGCATGTTGCAGGTAAGCCGAGTCGGGATGGGCCTGCAACTGCTTGGCCAGGAGCTGGCGGGACTCGTCGACCTTGCCCTGTTTATCCAGCAATTCGATTTGCGCGACCACCGCCTGCAGATTGTCCGGTTGCAGGCGCATCGCCTGTTCCAGGGCGTTTTGTGCATCGGGCAGCAGCGCGCTGTGAATGTACAGGCGCGCCAGCTGAATCCAGCCTTCGGGGCTTTCGGGCTGGCCCTTGAGCAACTTCACGTATTCGTCGAGCACTTGCTGCAATGGGCCGAAGTACAGCCCCAGGGTGTCGGGGGACAGCCCCAGCAGGGCATTGGCCGCGGCGAACCGAACGCTTTGTTCCGGGTCATCCAGCAGCGGGCCGAGCAACAGCGTGCGCTGGCCGCTGGGCACCAGGCCGACGATGCTGTGGATCGCCGCCTCGCGCACCATTGGCGCGTCGTTGGCCAGGTCCTTGTCCGCCAGCTTCAGGGCCTGGGGGCTGGGGTAGTTGGGCAGTTCGGCATGCAAGGCGGCGCGGCGCACGTCGGACAGGTCCGGACGCCCCAACTGTTGATACAGCACACGGGCGGCGCCGGGTTCGCCGTTATGTGCCTGTTTCAAGGCCTTGGCGTAACCGTGGGCGATGGCCGGGGGCACGACCACCGGGGGTGTACGGGTGAAATACCAGGTGATTGCGGCGATAAACAACAGGGCGCACAGGCCGATGATGGAGTAACGGCGTGACTTTGACATGCAGGCGTCCGAAAGCTGGGGAGCTAGTGCAAAGCCATCAGCTTCGGTCAGGTCATCGCGACTGTCAAACCCGCATCACGTCAGCACGAACTCAATCGGTTCAAGGGCCGGCGGCAACTCGGTTTCGCCGAGGGCGGCGAGGATCTCGCGTTCCAGGGTGCGGACGATGGCGTTGCAGGGCAGGTCGTTTTCGTCGAAGCCGAACGGGTCTTCGAGGTCGTCGCCGATTTCGTCCAGGCCGAAGAAGGTGTAGCTGACGATCGCGGTAAAGACCGGCGTCAGCCAGCCCAGCGGCTCGGCCATGGCGAAGGGCAGCAGAATGCAGAACAGGTAGATGGTGCGGTGCAGCAGCAAGGTGTAGGGGAAGGGCAGCGGCGTGTGCTTGATTCGCTCGCAGGAGGCCTGGACCTGGCTGAGGCCGTACAGCCGGGTTTCCAGTTGGGTGTAGCGCCATTCGGTGATGTGGCCTTGTTCGGCCAGGTTTGAGCAGCGTGCGCCGAGGTCTTGCAGGATGCGGTCGGGCAGGTTCGGGTGGCTGGCCTCGACGCTGACCCACGGCTGGATTGCCCGGGCTTCGTCTTCCAGGCGCAGGCGGGCGACCAGGCCATGGGCAAAGCCGCACAGGCTGCGGAGTATGCTTTCGCGTTCGGCGGTGGTGAAAATTTGGGTTTCGCGGATCAGCGAGCGTACTTCAATGATCATCTGGCCCAGTTGTTTGCGGCCTTCCCACCAGCGGTCGTAGCAGGCGTTGTTGCGAAAGCTCATGAAGATTGACAGCGACAGGCCGAGCAATGTGAAGGGGGTGGCGTTGACCTTCGAGAAATAGGCCGGGTGCAGGGTTTCTACCAGCACGATGACGGAGGCCAGCAAGGTGACCAGCAGGCTGCGCAGGGCGATGCGCTTGGCGATTGAGCCCTTGAGGGAGAACAGGATGCCGAGCAGGTTGGGTTTGGGGCGGACGATCATGGGCGGGCTTCTTGGGTGGCGCAGGCCTCAAGCTTAGAAGCTTGGGGGTAGAGCGTCCAATCGCTTGGGCTGACTGGGTGATTGGTGGGGTCTATCGCCGGGGGGGGCTTTTGGTGGACATATCCGTTATTTGGGTAACGGCGGCTTATGGTTTCGCTCTTACAGCGACTCACTTTGGAAAAGCCCCAAAGTAAGCAAAGGGCTCTGCCCCGCCTGTCGGCACCTCGCCTAGGCTCGGTGTTCCCTCACTCCGGCGCTGCTCCGCGGGCCGCCGCGATGGGCCATCCTTGGCCCAGCGCGGCTAAACCGGCGTCCTGCCGGTTTACCCGCTCCGCACCACCTGCGTTCGGCCTCGGGCTTATTGGGGCAGTCAGAGCCAGATCAAGATCAAAAGCAAGAGCACAGCGGCCTACAGGCCGGCTTGAGTGGTAGAAGCCAGAGCAAAAGCCAAAGCCAAAGCGAAAACCAAATCTGAAACTGATGCAGCTCTGCTTTTCTGTAGGAGCTGGCTTGCCGGCGATGCAGACACCTCGGTGCATCAGGTACACCCAGTTGATGCTATCGCAGGCAAGCCAGCTCCCACATTTGTACCGTGCCCGCTTTAGATTTTGATTTTGCCTTTGCCTTTGCTTCACACCACTCAAGCCGGCCTGTAGGCCGCTGTGCTGTTGATCTGCTTTTGATCTTGATCTTAGGCGCCCCGTTAAACCACGCTGGCCGAACGCAGGTAGTACGGAGCGGGTAAACCGGCAGGACGCCGGTTTAGCCGCGACGGGGCAGGGACGCCCCGTCGCGGCGGCCCGCGCAGTAGTACCGGAGAGAGGGCACACCGAGCCTGAGCGAGGTGCCGAGTGGTGGGGCAAGAGCGTTTTGCTTACTTTTGCGCTGTTCAAAAGTGAGCCGCTGTAAGAGCGGAACCCTAAGCGGCCGTTACCGCAGCAACGGATATACCCCCCAAAAGCGCAGCCCCCTTGGCCAAACCAGTCAACCAAGTTGAAAGCTTTGACCATTGCCCGTCCACCGCTCTAGAGCGACTATTTCACCGGTCTACGTACCCATCCTGAAAATAAAAACACACAGGGATTTGAAGCGATGCGTGATTACTCGGCTGCCACCACCCAGTTCAACTACCAACACACCGTCGACGCCGCCCTGTCGGGCAACCTGCAGGCGCTCAACGCCTGCGTCGAATGCTGCGACCGCCACGCATTGCCCGGCCGCATCGCACTGTTCTGGGAGGGCAAGGACGGCCGCAGCGCCACGTCCACCTTCACCCAACTGCAAGACCAGGCCGCCCGCTTCGCCAATTTCCTCCTGGCCCAGGGCGTCAAACGCGGTGACAAGGTAGCGGGCCTCCTGCCACGCACCGCCGAGTTGCTGGTGGTGGTACTTGCCACCTGGCGCATCGGCGCGGTCTATCAGCCCCTGTTCACCGCCTTCGGCCCCAAAGCCATCGAACACCGCCTGAACAGCTCCGGCGCAGCGTTGGTGGTGACGGACGCCGTCAACCGTCCCAAGCTCAATGAAGTGGCCGACTGCCCAACCATCGTCACCGTCTCCGGCCCCAACGGCGAAGGCATCGTGCGTGGCGATTTCAGCTTCTGGGCCGAGTTGCCCAACTATTCCAATGCCTGCGAGCCGGTACTGCTGGGCGCCGAAGACCCATTCCTGCTGATGTTCACCTCCGGCACCACCGGCCCGTCGAAAGCCCTGGCCGTGCCGCTCAAGGCGATCGTCGCGTTCCAGAGCTACACCCGTGACGCCGTGGACCTGCGCCCCGAGGACGCGTTCTGGAACGTCGCTGATCCGGGCTGGGCCTACGGCATCTATTTCGGCGTCACCGGCCCGTTGTCCATGGGCCACCCGATCACCTTCTACGACGGCCCGTTCACCCTCGAAAGCACCTGCCGCGTCATCAACAAATACGGGATCACCAACCTCACCGGATCGCCGACGGCCTACCGCCTGCTGATTGCTGGCGGCGAGCAGTTCGCCCAGTCGATCAAAGGCAAGCTGCGCATTGTCAGCAGCGCCGGCGAGCCGTTGAACCCGGAGGTGATTCGCTGGTTCGCCGACAACCTCGGCGTGACCATCCACGACCACTATGGCCAGACCGAACTGGGCATGGTGCTGTGCAATCACCACGGCCTAGAGCACCCGGTGCATGTCGGTTCTGCCGGTTTTGCCTCGCCGGGGCATCGCATCGTGGTGCTGGACGACGACCATCAGGAACTGCCCGCCGGCCAGCCGGGCATTCTCGCGATCGACCGCGAGCAATCGCCAATGTGCTGGTTCGCCGGCTACGACGGGGTCAAGACGAAGGCTTTCGTCGGCAAGTACTACCTCAGCGGCGACACGGTGGAGCTGAACCTCGACGGCAGTATCAGCTTCGTGGGGCGCAGTGACGATGTGATCACCACCTCCGGCTACCGGGTCGGCCCGTTCGATGTGGAAAGTGCCCTGATCGAGCACCCGGCGGTGGTGGAAGCGGCGGTGGTGGGCAAGCCCTGCCCGGAACGCACCGAGATCGTCAAAGCCTTTGTAGTGCTCAGCGAGCAGTACCGCGCCGAGCCGGCCCTGGCCGAAGAGCTGCGCCAGCACGTGCGCAAGCGCCTGGCGGCCCACTCGTACCCACGGGAAATCGAATTTGTCAGCGAGCTGCCCAAGACCCCGAGCGGCAAGCTGCAACGCTTCATTTTGCGTAATCAGGAAATCGCCAAGGCCCAGGCGGCTACGGCGTAATCCCTCTTCAAGGAAACAATGATGCAGATTGAGAACAAGGTTTTTCTGGTCAGCGGCGGCGCTTCAGGCCTCGGCGCGGCAACCGCCGAGATGTTGGTAGCGGCCCGTGCCAAGGTGATGCTGGTGGACCTGAACGCCGACGCCGTCGCCGCCCAGGCGCAAAAACTCGGTGAGCAGGCGCGCAGCGTGGTCGCGGATATCAGCCAGGAAGCCGCCGCCGAGGCTGCGGTGCAGGCCACCGTTGCTGCGTTTGGTGGCTTGCACGGGCTGGTCAACTGCGCCGGCGTGGTGCGTGGCGAGAAAATTCTCGGCAAAAATGGCCCACACGCGTTGGCCAACTTTGCCCAGGTGATCAACGTCAACCTGATCGGCAGTTTCAACCTGTTGCGCCTGGCCGCAGCCGCCATCGCTGAAACCGAGGCGAATGCCGACGGCGAGCGCGGCGTGATCATCAACACCGCCTCGGTGGCGGCCTTTGACGGCCAGATCGGCCAGGCGGCGTATGCCGCCTCCAAGGGCGCGATTGCCAGCCTGACCCTGCCGGCGGCCCGCGAACTGGCGCGCTACGGGATTCGGGTGATGACCATCGCCCCCGGCATTTTCGAAACCCCGATGATGGCTGGCATGACCCCGCAAGTGCGTGAGTCCCTGGCCGCCGGTGTGCCGTTCCCGCCGCGCCTGGGCAAGCCAGGCGAGTACGCCGCGCTGGTGCGGCATATCATTGAAAACAGCATGCTCAACGGCGAGGTGATCCGTCTCGACGGTGCCTTGCGTATGGCGGCCAAATAAGGAGATTTTTCATGACTGATCCAATCGTTATTGTCAGCGCGGTACGTACTCCGATGGGCGGGTTCCAGGGCGACCTCAAAGGCCTGACTGCCCCGCAACTGGGCGCTGCAGCGATACGCTCGGCGGTCGAACGGGCCGGTATTGCCAGCGACGCGGTGGATGAAGTGCTGTTCGGCTGTGTGCTGCCCGCCGGCCTCGGCCAGGCCCCTGCGCGCCAGGCGGCCCTCGGCGCCGGCCTGGACAAATCCACCCACTGCACCACCCTCAACAAGATGTGCGGCTCCGGCATGGAGGCCACCATCCTGGCCCATGACTCGTTGCTGGCGGGCAGTGTGGACGTGGTCATCGCCGGTGGCATGGAGAGCATGTCCAACGCGCCGTACCTGCTGGACCGCGCCCGCAGCGGCTACCGCATGGGCCACGGCCGGGTGCTCGACCACATGTTCCTCGACGGCCTCGAAGACGCCTATGACAAGGGCCGCCTGATGGGCACCTTTGCCGAGGACTGCGCCGAGCACAACGGCTTTTCCCGCGAGGCCCAGGACGCGTTTGCCATTGCGTCCCTGACCCGTGCGCAACAGGCGATCACCGACGGCAACTTCATCGCCGAAATCGTTCCGGTACAGGTCACCGTGGGCAAGGAGCAGAAAACCATCACCCACGATGAACAGCCGCCCAAAGCCAAACTGGACAAGATCGCCACCTTGAAACCGGCCTTCCGCGAAGGCGGCACGGTGACGGCGGCAAACTCCAGCTCGATTTCCGACGGTGCCGCGGCGCTGCTGCTGATGCGTGAGTCCGAAGCGCAAAAGCGTGGGCTCAAGCCGTTGGCGGTGATCCATGGCCACGCAGCCTTTGCCGACGAGCCAGGCCTGTTCCCGGTCGCGCCGGTGGGGGCGATCCGTAAACTGATGACCAAGACCGGCTGGAACCTCGACGAGGTCGACCTGTTTGAAATCAACGAAGCCTTCGCTGTGGTCAGCCTGGTGACCATGAGCAAGCTGGAAATCCCCCACAGCAAGGTCAACATCCACGGCGGCGCCTGTGCCCTGGGCCATCCGATCGGTGCGTCCGGCGCACGGATCCTGGTGACCCTGCTCTCGGCCCTGCGCCAGAAAGGCCTCAAGCGCGGCGTTGCAGCCATCTGCATCGGCGGCGGTGAAGCCACGGCCATGGCCGTTGAATGCCTGTACTAAGGAACACCTATGCTCCCGAATGACGAACAACTGCAAATCAGCGAGGCCGCCCGGCAATTTGCCCAGGAACGGCTCAAACCGTTCGCCGCCGAGTGGGACCGCGAGCATCGCTTTCCCAGGGAGGCCGTCGGCGAAATGGCCGAACTGGGCTTTTTCGGCATGCTGGTCCCGGAAGAATGGGGCGGTTGCGACACCGGCTACCTGGCCTATGCGATGGCCCTGGAAGAAATCGCCGCCGGCGACGGCGCCTGCTCGACCATCATGAGCGTGCACAACTCGGTGGGCTGTGTGCCGATCCTCAAGTTCGGTAACGATCAACAGCGAGAGCAGTTCCTCAAGCCCCTGGCCAGCGGCGCGATGCTCGGCGCGTTTGCCTTGACCGAACCCCAGGCCGGCTCCGACGCCAGCGGCCTGAAAACCCGGGCCCGGCTGGAAGGCGATCACTACGTGTTGAATGGCTGCAAGCAGTTCATCACCTCCGGCCAAAACGCCGGGATTGTGATCGTGTTTGCGGTCACCGATCCGGCCGCCGGCAAGCGGGGCATCAGCGCGTTTATCGTGCCCACTGACTCGCCGGGCTACAGCGTGGCGCGGGTCGAGGACAAGCTCGGCCAGCACGCTTCCGACACCTGCCAGATCCTGTTTGAGGACGTGAAAGTGCCGGTCGGCAATCGTTTGGGCGAGGAGGGCGAAGGCTACCGAATCGCCCTGGCCAACCTTGAAGGCGGGCGCGTCGGCATTGCCTCGCAAGCGGTGGGCATGGCGCGAGCGGCGTTTGAAGCGGCCCGGGATTACGCACGCGAGCGGGAAAGTTTTGGCAAGCCGATCATCGAGCACCAGGCCGTGGCGTTTCGCCTGGCGGACATGGCCACGCAAATCGCCGTCGCCCGGCAGATGGTGCATTACGCCGCCGCGCTGCGTGACAGCGGTAAGCCGGCGCTGGTGGAAGCCTCAATGGCCAAGCTGTTTGCCTCGGAAATGGCCGAAAAGGTCTGTTCGGCGGCCTTGCAAACCCTCGGCGGTTACGGTTACCTGAGCGACTTTCCCCTGGAGCGGATCTACCGCGATGTGCGGGTCTGCCAGATTTACGAAGGCACCAGCGATATTCAACGCATGGTCATTTCACGCAATCTCTGAGGAGTATCTATGAGTTACGAAACCATTTTGCTGGACGTCCAGGGCCGTGTCGGGCTGATCACCCTCAATCGCCCGCAAGCGCTGAACGCCTTGAATGCTCAACTGGTCAGCGAGTTGAACCAGGCGCTGGACAGCCTGGAGGCCAATCCGGAAATCGGCTGTATCGTGCTCACGGGCTCGAAAAAAGCCTTTGCCGCCGGCGCCGACATCAAGGAAATGGCCGAGCTGACTTACCCGCAGATCTACCTGGACGACCTGTTCAGCGACAGCGACCGCGTGGCCAACCGCCGCAAGCCGATCATTGCGGCGGTCAACGGTTTTGCCCTGGGCGGCGGGTGTGAGCTGGCCTTGATGTGCGACTTCATCCTGGCCGGTGACAACGCCAAGTTCGGCCAGCCGGAAATCAACCTCGGCGTGCTGCCGGGCATGGGCGGCACCCAGCGCCTGACCCGCGCCGTGGGCAAGGCCAAGGCCATGGAAATGTGCCTGACCGGCCGGTTTATCGATGCGGTGGAAGCGGAGCGTTGCGGGATTGTCGCGCGGATCGTGCCGGCGGATGAGTTGCTGGATGAGGCGCTGAAGGTTGCGACCCTGATTGCCAGCAAGTCGGTGCCCATCAGCATGATGGTCAAGGAAAGCGTCAACCGTGCGTTTGAAGTGAGCCTGTCTGAAGGTGTGCGCTTTGAGCGCCGGGTGTTCCATGCAGCGTTTGCCACACTGGATCAGAAGGAAGGCATGGCGGCGTTTGTGGCCAAGCGTGCGCCGGAGTTCAAGGATAAGTGAGGCCAAGGTGGGAGTCTGATGGCTCCCACAATTTCAATTTAAATCAACTGCTTACAGCTGATAGTTCTTAAGCTCTCGAGCAATCACCATCCGCTGAATCTCGCTGGTGCCCTCGTAAATCTGGGTAATCCGCGCATCCCGGTAGTAACGCTCCACCGGGTAATCCTCCAGATAGCCATACCCCCCATGAATCTGCATCGCTGAGGAGCACACCTTCTCGGCCATTTCCGAGGCAAACAACTTGGCCTGGGAAGCTTCCGACAGGCACGGCTTGCCCGCACTGCGCAGTCTGGCGGCATGCAGGATCAGCAAGCGCGCGGCGTTCAGGCGGGTCTGCATGTCGGCCAGCAGGTTGGCCACGCTCTGGTGTTCAATGATCGCCTTGTCGAACTGCACCCGGTCACGTGCATAGGCCAGCGCCGCTTCAAAGGCGGCCCGGGCGATGCCCAGCGCCTGGGCGGCAATCCCGATGCGGCCACCCTCGAGGTTGGACAGGGCGATGGCCAGGCCTTTGCCGCGTTCGCCCAGCAGGTTGGCTTCGGGCACGCTGCATTGGTTGAGGGTGACGGCGCAGGTGTCCGAGGCACGGATGCCCATCTTGTGTTCGGTACGGTCCACCACGAAGCCCGGGGTGTTGGTGGGCACCAGGAAGGCCGAGATGCCTTTCTTGCCGAGGTCCGGGTCGGTCACCGCAAACACGATCGCCAGCTTGGCGCGCTTGCCGTTGCTGACGAACTGCTTGGCGCCGTTGATCACCCACTGGCCGTCCCGCAGTTCGGCACGGGTGCGCAGGTTGTGGGCTTCGGAACCGGCCTGGGGCTCGGTCAGGCAGAAGCAGCCGATGGCCTGGCCGCTGGCCAGATCCGCCAGCCAGGTTTCTTTTTGCGCTTGTGAGCCGTAGTTGAGGATTGGCCCGCAACCGACTGAATTATGGATACTCATCAGTGCGCCGGTCGCGCCATCGCCGGCGGAGATCTCTTCCACCGCCAGGGCGTAGGCCACGTAGTCGACGTAAGTGCCGCCCCATTCCTCGGGGACCACCATGCCCAGCAACCCCAGTTCGCCCATCTTGGCGACCAGGGCATCGTCGATCCAGCCGGCTTTTTCCCAGGCCTGGGCGTGAGGGGCGATTTCGCCTCGGGCAAAGTCCCGGGCCATGTCGCGGATCATTACCTGTTCTTCAGTAAATTCAATATCTTGCATGACTTAGTTCTCGTTCTTGTCGAAGTCGCGGAAGAAGCTCTCGACATGATCAGCCTCCAACGCCTGGAGGGTCGGAGGGTTCCAGCGAGGGGTTTTGTCTTTGTCGATCAGCAGGGCGCGTACGCCTTCGATCAGGTCGCCGCGGGCGAACCATTGGCGGTCCAGGTGCAATTCCAGGGCGAAGCACTGTTCCAGGGGCAGGTGGCGACCCCGGCGCAGCATCTGCAGGGTGACGGCCATGGCCAGGGGCGAGCGGGTCTGCATCAGGCTGACGGTGGTCAACGCCCAGTCGTGACTGTCGGCAACGGTGACTTGCTGCAACTGCTCAACGATGCTCGGCACGTCCGGCAAGGCAAAAAAGTGGTCGATGGCCGGGCGCAGTGCCGCCAGCGGAGCGTCGGGCAATTGCTGTACGGCCAGGCCGGCCAGCAGGCCTTGCAGGTCCTTGAGCGGCGAGTCGTGCCATTGAAGGCGGTCGAGCCGCTGATCGAGCTCGCTGAGTTTGGCGCTGTCGAGGTACCAGTCGGCAAGCCCGCAATACAGGGCGTCGGCCGCGCGAATCTGCACCCCGGTCACACCGAGGTAGATCCCCAGTTCACCGGGAATACGCGGCAGGAAATAGCTGCCGCCCACGTCAGGGAAATAACCGATGGCCACTTCCGGCATCGCCAGGCGGCTGCGCTCGGTGACCACTCGCAGGTCGGCGCCTTGCACCAGGCCCATGCCGCCGCCGAGGACAAAGCCGTCCATCAGCGCCAGCACCGGTTTGCGGTAATGGTGGATGGCGAGGTCGAGGGCGTATTCCTCGACGAAGAAGTCTTCGTGAAGGGTGTCGCCGTTCTTGAAACTGTCGTACAGCGAGCGAATGTCGCCGCCGGCGCAGAAGGCTTTTTCCCCGGCACCGCGCAGCACCACGGCGTGCACCTGGGGGTCGTCCGCCCAGGCCTGCAAATGCCGGCTGAGGCTGCGGACCATGTCCAGGGTAATGGCATTCAGGCCGGCGGGGCGATTGAGCGTCAGGTGGCCTATGTGGTTGCGTATTTCAGCCAGGACCTCGTCTTGCAGAATCCCGGCGCTGCTTGCCTCGGATGAAACCTGAGCAGTCATCTCTAACTCCCTGCTTTTATTGTTCTTTATCAAGATGTTCGGGGGCGAACGCTCTCGCGATCGTACCAGTGCAAATTTGCCCAGTACAAGTCGGAATCCTGCAGGTCGTTTTTGCATTTTTGCACGATGGGCTGCATCGGCCCTAGCGTTGGAAAACCGCCCCGATAGCGCGTCGCCGGGCGTACCGTTCGCTGGCCTGGATCAGTTCTTCCAGTTCCTGTGGGGTCACGTCCAGGAACTGCTCGCGCTCGGCCAGCGCCTGCTTGAGGTCTTCGGCGCTGATCCCGGGGTTTTCGATGGCGGTCGGCATAAAGCTCGGTGCCGCCGGTTCGCTGGCGCCCTTGGGGTAACGTGTGCGCGTCGCATTATTGTAGGCCAGGGCACACGCCACCATGGCGGCGGCACCCAGCATGACCGCGCCCATTTCCTGCCAACCCAGGGCGATGGAGGCGGGGTCTGCCAGCACCAGGCTCATGGCCAGCCCACCCGCCGGCGGGTGCAGGCAACGCAGCCAGCAGATCAGAATCACCGTCATCCCGGCGGCCAGGCAGGCGCTGCCCAGGGTGCGTCCCAGTACCCGGGCCACCAGCAAGGCAACGACCCCGGCGCACAGGTAGCTGCCGATGATCGACCAGGGTTGGGCCAGTGCGCCGGATGACACGGCAAACAGCAGCACCGCCGAGGCCCCGAGCGGGCCGATGAGGTGCAAGGCCACCTCCATGCCGAACACCTGGGCACACACCCAGACACTGAAGAGCGTGCCCAGGGCCATGCCGATCGCGGCACGGCTCCATTCGGCGGGGCGGGTATTGATGGCAGCGGGTAACCAGCGAGCGAGCATTGACAGACGGTCCATAAAAAGCGGGCGAAAAAAAAGGCCTGTCTGGTTTCCCGGAAAAGCCCTTCAAAAAAAGTTCCTGCATTTGGGGGAGGAACCTGCGCAGTGTGCCCATCGGGCAAAGTTGCCGCCAATGCATATTAATGCAGGTCAAGTGCAGTATTTTTGCAGTTAACCGCCTCAGCCGAAGGGTATCAGCCGCGTCGGGGGTGGCAGGGGGCTGCTGACCTTGCCCAGCACCCGGTCATTGGTTTCTTCGTTGATCAGCAGGTTCTGCACGTTTTCCCGCAGTGACGGGTTGTTGGCCAGCGGGCCCTTGAGCACCACCAGCGCATCGCGCAACTCCATCAGTCGATCCAGCTTGGGAACCGGGACATAGCCAACTCTTGCCGGTGAAGAGGGGGTTTGAAGAATGGATGTAAAACCTGTCGCAGAAGAGAGGGCGGGCAATGGTTGGTCGGACACGGAGCATTCCTCTAGAGTAAATAAACGGCAGGATTAAGTGCTGTTTAAACTTGTTTATTGTTATTGCAACTCTTTCTATAACCGGGTGAGCACGATTTGAGCTGGTTTCTTTCAAAATTGTCAGGAAGGCCCTGAGTCGAGCCTCGGGTGCTGTTTTAAATAGTGGGGAAGGTAGTAATTAATTAACTCACTTGGCAGGCGAGTCTACAGTTGGGGACTTTAAGCGGGAAGGGGAGTTGCATCGGTGGTTACGGATAGAAGCGTAGGATTTTTCTCGATAGTTACTGTCTGGAAATTTACAGAAGTTATCGGATAAAGAAGCTTCTTACATACACCGGAGTTTTAAACTACGGATAGCACCGACATGGGATAAGCGGGTTGCCCGCTTATCCCATTGCCAGGCATCAAGGCTGTGGGTTTTTGACCAAATGCAGCAACACATACGGGTTCTTGTCGAACTGCCCGGTCAACACCGGCACCAGTGAGCGAAACCGTGGATCGCTCAACCCTTCAAAGTCCGCCTGGCTCATGATCAGCCAGGCAGGTGCCTGAATCGGTGCCAGTTCGGCGGTCAACTGGGTAAACAGCGGCACCCGGTCGCAATCGAGGTTGACCATGAACTTGATGGCTTTCGCATCCTTGCCCAGCGCGTGCAGCACCAGCGGCGCCCGTTCCTGCTGGATGAGCGTCTGGGCCTGGAGGGTAAAGGTGCGCGTGTCATACAGCCGGCGCTCCAGGGGTTCGACCATCACGATATAGGCGAGCCATACCGCCAGCACGGCGGTGAAGGCCGGGCCCAGGTAGCGAAGGCGCGTCTTGAACAGAAACCCCAGTGCCAGCGTCTGGAGGGCTATCAGGATCCCGAACACCGGGTTGAGGCTGCCAATCTCCCCGGGGAAGCGATGACGCGCCACGAACAAGCCGGCGATCAGCAGCCCGGGAATTGCCGTCCAAAGCGCCAGCATCAGCCAGCGCAGCCCGGCGAACAGTCGCCCCCGTTCAACCTGGAACGGATACGCGGCGATGATCGCCGCCATGGGCAGCATCGGCAGTACATAGCGGGCCTTTTTCGCCTGGGGCACCGACAGGCCGATCATCACGATCAAACCTGCGGCGAGGCAGTACAGCACCAGCTTCAGCGCCGGCCCCTGGTCTTCGCGGCCCCCGGCGACAATCGCAATCAGCGCCAGTATGGCCAGCGGATACGCCGGGGCGTAGTTGCCCAGGGAACTGCTGAAGTAATACAGCACGCTGCCGGAGCCTTCAGTCCCGTCCATGCGGCCGAGGAACTGCATGCGGATCACATCCTGCATGAACCCTTCGCCGCCGCTGAGCTTGGCCAGCAGCAACAGCAGGCCGACACACGCCGCCAGCAATGCCAGGGCCAACAGGCCGAAACTGAACAGCTGCCGCCATTGGCGATTGATCAGGTAGTAGCTGCACAGCATGCCGGTGGGAATCACCAGGCCGATCGGCCCACGAATCGCGAACCCCACGATCAGCAGCGCAAACAGCCAGTGCAAGCGCTTGCCGGCGCCGAAGTGATCATGGGCATACCCCAGGTAAAACACCGCCAGGGCCACCGCGGCCAACATCTGGTCGAGGGACACTGCGCGGGTTTCGCTGATGAAGGTACTGCTCAGCAGCATCACCGCGATGCTCAGCAGCGCCCAGCGCCGGGAGTAGGGCGCCGTCAGGCGGTAGACCAGCACCACGATCAGTGCCGACGCGATGGCCGTCGGCAGCCAGGCCGTCAGGCTGGTGACCTGCCCCAGGGGCAGGGACAGCAGCCAGGTCAGCAGTGTCGAGGTGGCGAGGTAGTCGGCATAAGGCTGCCCGTAGGTCGTCGGGAAGAACCCCGGCCCATGGCGCAGCATCTCCTGGGCGAACAGCACGAAGCGCGAATCAAAGCCGATGATTGCCTGGTTCCAGTTGCCCGCGATAAACAGGACGAGCGCCAGGAGCCCCAGCAACCATGAGTGTCGGCGAATCGTCGGGCTGAGCAGGGGCGGATGAGCTCTGTCCACGTCTTAGGCTTCCTCGGCCTGAGGTACCCAGTTTTGCTGGGGGATCGGCAAATTGCAGGAGTCGCCGCGGCCCATCGGGAAGTACTGGATGCCTTTGCGTGCCAGGCGTTCACCGTCGTACAGGTTACGGCCGTCGAAGATCACCGGGGTTTTCAGGCGCTGCTGGATCAGGTCGAAGTCCGGCGCCTTGAACTGCTGCCATTCAGTGCAAATGATCAAGGCGTCGGAACCGCTCAGGGTCGATTCCGGGGTGCCCATCAGCATCAGGCGCGGGTCATCGCCATAGATGCGCTGGGTTTCCTGCATGGCTTCCGGGTCAAACGCGCGCACATTGGCGCCGGCGGCCCACAGGGCTTCCATCAGCACACGGCTTGGTGCGTCGCGCATGTCGTCGGTGTTCGGTTTGAACGCCAGGCCCCACAAGGCAAAGGTCTTGCCCTTGAGGTCGCCCTTGAAGAACGCGTTGGCGCGTTCGAACAGCTTGCTCTTCTGGCGCTGGTTGATCGCTTCCACGGCTTCCAGCAGGTCGCTGGAGCAGTTGGCGGCCTTGGCGCTATGGATCAGGGCGCGCATGTCCTTGGGGAAGCACGAGCCACCATAACCGCAGCCCGGGTAGATAAAGTGATAACCAATGCGCGAGTCGGCACCGATGCCCAAGCGCACGGCTTCGATGTCGGCGCCCAGGTGTTCGGCCAGTTCGGCGATCTGG
Organism: Pseudomonas sp. PAMC 25886; assembly: GCF_000242655.1. Taxonomy (NCBI): domain Bacteria; kingdom Pseudomonadati; phylum Pseudomonadota; class Gammaproteobacteria; order Pseudomonadales; family Pseudomonadaceae; genus Pseudomonas; species Pseudomonas sp. PAMC 25886. Next base: position 188,557 of record NZ_AHHC01000045.1, on the reverse strand, counting down.
TTGATGAAGCTGATCTTGGTGGCCAGCATGCAGTTGGCGGCGTACTTGGTCAGCTCGGCGCTGCGCAGGTCCATGAAGATGATGCGGTCGTGGTTGCGGTTGAACGGTGCATACAATTCACGCATCACCTCGCGCACTTCTTCACGCTCGCAGCCAATGACGATGCGGTCCGGGCGGCGGCAGTCGGCAACGGCCGAGCCTTCCTTGAGGAATTCCGGGTTGGAGACGATATCGAATTCCAGATGGCGGCCGGCCAGGTGCAGGGCTTTTTCCATGTGGGCGCGCAAGGTGTCGCCAGTGCCGACGGGCACGGTGGACTTTTCCACCAGGATCACCGGTTGCACCCGGTGACGGGCCACCGCATCGCCTACCGACAGCACGTATTTCAGGTCGGCCGAGCCGTCTTCATCCGAAGGCGTGCCCACGGCGATAAACAGGACTTCGCCGTGCTCGACCGCGAGTTTTTCGTCATAGGTAAACGTCAGGCGCCCGCCTTCGAGGTTTTCCTTGACCATGGCCGCCAGGCCCGGCTCGAAAATGCTCACGTGGCCCTGTTGCAGTTGCTTGACCTTGTTCTCGTCAACGTCCATGCAGATGACATCGTGACCGACTTCGGCCAATACGGTGGCCTGCACCAGACCGACGTAACCACTACCAAATACACTGATTTTCATGGGGCATTCCTGGGACTTGTGGTGCTAGCACGACGAGAGTTGATAGTCAGGACTCCGAGGATGACCAAGGCCACTCCCGCAGTTTTTGAAACGGAAAAATGTTCGTTGAACACCGGCAGGCTGGCGGCCAGCAGGTACACCAGCGCGTAGCTGATGCTGAGCAGCGAATAGGCACGCCCCAGCGGCAGGTCTTTCAGCGCGCCCAGCCAGCAGAGCATCGACAGGGCATAGGCGATGATCGCCAGGATCACCACGCCCAGTGCGCCAAGGTCGATGGCACCGGTGTCGAGCGCTGTCAGCCATTCGGCGGGCAGCGGCAGGCGCGTCATGCTCCAGCGCATGCCCAACTGGGCGCCGCTCACCAGTGCAACGCTGCCCAGGGCCAGGGCAAAACCGCGAGCGCGACTCATACCTGACGCCCCAGCAACACCACACCGGCAATCACCAGCAGCACGCCGAACCAATGGCGGCCGTCGATGTGTTCGTGGAACACAAAGCGCGCCACCAGGGTCACCAGCACAAAGTTGAGGCTGAGCATCGGGTAGGCGATGCCGACTTCCAGGCGTTGCAGCACCAGCAGCCACACCAGCAAACCCAGGCCCAGGCATATCAGCGCCGACCACAGCCACGGCGAGCGCAGCTTCAAGGCCCAGCCCTCGGGCTGGTCACGCCAGCCTTCCACGGCAAACTTCTGGGACACCTGGCCCATGCAGGTCAGCAGGCACGCGCCCAACAACAGCAGCAGTGTGGTCATGGGGCACTCTGCGGGAAAATCAGAATCACGATATTGCCTTGCTCGTAGCGCTTGCCGTCTTTGGGCAGCAGCTCCACTTCCTGGCGCTCGTCGTCACCCTTGACCCGCATCACCACGCCCACTGAACCCTGTTTGCGCGCGTCGGTCATCCATTGCTGGACATGGGCGGCATCGATCTTGCGGTAAGCGGTGTCCGGGAAGGCGATGCCGTATTTCACTTCGCCAACGGTGTTGTAAAGCATCACTTCGGGACGCTGCAGGCGCCATGACAAGGCCGAGGCCGCACCCAGGTCGTTGCTCAGCAACGCGGTGGTGGGCTGCAATTCCTGGAGGTGATCGATGATGAACTGGTCCGGGGTCTTGTTATAAACCACCGAGTGCGGCAACGCGGCCGGCACCAGTGCCACCAGCAGCCAGCTACCGATCACCGGTGCGGCCCACAGGTGCAGCGGGCGGGCGGCTTGCAGCAGATTGGCGATGATCCAGCCGAACAGGAAGATGAACACCAGCACCAGGCTCAAGGTTTCCTGGCCGTGCTCATACAGCGGTTTCTTCAACTGGAACCAGGTCAGGGCCAGCAGCCCCAGCACGCCGAGGATCAGGTTCAGCCAGCCGTTGATGCGCAGTACGCGGCCACGGGCCTGGGCCAACTTATCGGCCAGGGTATGGCCCATCAACAATGCCAGCGGCAGCAGGCACGGCATGATGTACGACGGCAGCTTGCCCTTGGCCAGGCTGAAGAACGCCAACGGCATCAGCAGCCACAGCAACAGGAAGCCGATGTTGGCACTGCGCTTTTCCAGCCACGCCTGTTTGACGGTGGACGGCAGCAACGCCATCCACGGCAGGGTGAACGCTACCAGCAACGGCAGGTAGTACCAGAAGGGTTCGGAGTGCTGGGCGTCTTCGCCGGCAAAGCGCTGGATGTGCTCGTGCCAGAAGAAGAAATTCCAGTAATCCGGTTCCTGGGCATGCACCATCAGCGCCCACGGCAGGCTGACGACAATCGCGACGACCACGGCCACCAGGCCATAGGTGAGCAGCTCACGAAAGCGCTTTTGCCAGACCATGTAGGGCAGGGCGATCAACACCGGCAGCAACCAGGCGAGGAACCCCTTGGTCATGAAGCCCATGCCGCAGGCGAACCCGAGCAAGGCCCAGGACCCCAGGCGGCCACGGGGGGTGGTGCTGTCGAAGCAGAACCACAGCGCAGCCCCGGTCAGGTTGACCCAGAAGGTGAACTGCGGATCGAGGTTGGCATAGCCCGCCAGGAACGCGACGCTGACGAAACTCATGTACAGCACGGCGCTGACCAGGCTCTTGCGCGGGTCGTTCCACAAACGCCGGGCCACGAAGTACACCAGCAGGATGCTCAGGCCGGTGCTCAAGGCCGAGGCAAAACGCACGCCGAACAGGTTCTGGCCGAAGATCGCCTGGCCCAGCGCGATCATCCAGTACCCGGCGGCCGGTTTTTCGAAGTAGCGAATTCCCATGAAGTGCGGCGACGCCCACTTGCCGGTCAGCAGCATTTCCTGGCTGATCTGCGCATAGCGGGTTTCGTCGGGAATCCACAGCCCGTGGGTGGCCAGCGGGATCAGGTAGAACACCCCGAAAGCCAACAGGAGCAGGGGCAGGGCCCAGCGGCGGATCATGCCTTTTGCACTCCGAGCCAGCCTTCACGGCCGCTCAGCACACCGCGCACCAACTGTTGTTGGGGCAGGGTGGTCACGTCGGCGGGCAACAGGTCGCCCAACGGTTTGAACGCGATGCCGCGCTGCCCTGCCTGGGCGAGCAACTGGCGAAAATCATTGGCCATCAGAATCCCTTCTACTTCTGCGTGGATCGTATAAACGTTGAGCTTCGACGGCTTGAAGCGGTCGAGGATGAAGGCATTGAAATCCTTGGCAGCCACTACCGGGCCCACGACTTCGTCGAAGGTCGGCATGTCCACCGGAATTTGTGGCGTGCCGGCACTGCCATCCGCCAGGGTCGGCCGGAACAGGCTGGTACCACGGCAATCGCTGTTGTAACGGAAGTTGAACGGTTGCTTGGCTTGCACCACGCGCTCATCGGCACGCCAGCCGGCAGCGGCTGAACAGTCGATGCGCTCACCGAGGATGTCGCTCAAGGTGTCGACGCCACGGCGGATCTGCTCGACCAGCTGTTTGTCGCTCCAGCTTGCGGTGTTGGCCTGCCAGCCATGGTGATCCCAGGCGTGCAGGCCGACTTCATGCCCGGCTGCCTTGGCCTGGCGCATCAGGTGCCCCAGGTCGCGGCCAATGGGTTTGCCCGGCCAGGCAGTACCGGCCAGCAAAATGTCCCAGCCGTACAAACCGGCAGCATTGGAGCGCAGCATCTTCCACAAAAACTGCGGGCGGATCAGGCGCCACAAGTGGCGCCCCATGTTGTCCGGCCCGACGCTGAAGAAGAAGGTCGCCTTGACCCCGGCTTCGTCGAGCGACTCCAACAACCTTGGCACCCCTTCGCGGGTGCCTCGGTAGGTGTCGACGTCGATGCGTAGACCCGCTTGCATCAACGCTTGTCCGCGATTTCGAGCATGGCTTCACGCAGGAAGAAATCCAGGGTGTTGCCGATGGTTTCGCTCATCTCGACGGTAGGCTCCCAGTTCAGCAGGCGCTTGGCGTTTTCGATGCTTGGCTTGCGGTGAGCCACGTCCTGGTAACCGGTGCCGTAGAACGCCTTGGATTCCACGTCGCGGAAACCGGCGAACGGAGGGAAGTTGCTGCGCAGCGGGTGAGCTTCGAACTGACGCAGCAGTTCTTCGCCCAGCTGACGGATGCTGGCTTCGTTTTCCGGGTTGCCGATGTTGATGATCTGGCCGTTGCAGTTGTCGTTGTCGTTATCAATGATGCGCGCCAGGGCTTCGATGCCGTCGGCGATGTCAGTGAAGCAACGCTTCTGCTCGCCACCGTCGAACAGACGGATTGGCGTGCCTTCCACCAGGTTCAGGATCAGCTGGGTGATGGCGCGGGAACTGCCGATACGGGCCGAGTCCAGGCGGTCGAGGCGCGGGCCCATCCAGTTGAATGGACGGAACAGGGTGAACTTCAGGCCTTTGTCGCCGTAAGCCCAGATCACGCGGTCCAGCAGTTGCTTGGAGACCGAGTAGATCCAGCGCTGCTTGTTGACTGGGCCCACCACCAGGTTGGAGGTGTCTTCGTCGAAGTACTGGTCCTGGCACATGCCATACACTTCGGAGGTCGACGGGAAGATCACGCGCTTGTTGTACTTCACGCAGTAGCGAACCAGTTTCAGGTTCTCTTCGAAGTCCAGTTCAAATACGCGCAGCGGGTTGCGGGTGTATTCGATCGGGGTGGCGATGGCCACCAGCGGCAGGACCACGTCGCACTTCTTGATGTGGTACTCGATCCACTCGGAGTGAATGCTGATGTCGCCTTCCACGTAGTGAAAGTTCGGGTGGCTGCGCAGGCGTTCGATGGCGTCGGAACCGATGTCCAGGCCGTAGATTTCGTAACGGTCGTCGCGCAGCAGGCGCTCGGACAGGTGGTTACCGATAAAGCCGTTCACACCCAGGATCAGCACGCGGGTACGGCGTGGCTTGCGGCCGGACTCGGCGCCGCGCAGCACGGAACCGTCCACCAGGCCCAGCTCATCCGCCAGGGACGGGCCGGCCAGGTACAGGCCGTTTTCGTTGCGCTGGCCAAACTTGACCACCAGGGAATCTTCACCGCAGGCGATGCGCAGCGGGTTGACGCTGATCACGCGGCCTGGCGCCAGGCCTTCGTTGCCCTTGACGACTTCAGCGCTCCAGACGATCAGCTTGTGCTCGCCCACGGCGCAGAAGGCGCCGGGGTAAGGCTGGGTCACGGCACGCACCAGGTTGAACAGCTCTTCAGCCGGTTTTTTCCAGTCCAGCTTGCCGTCTGCTGCGGTGCGGCGACCGAAGTAGGTGGCCTGGCTTTCGTCTTGTGCGGTTTCAGCCAGCTTGCCTTGAGCCAGTTGCGGCAGGGCGTCGCGCAGCAGGTTGGTGGCCGCCTCACGCAGTTTGGCGTGCAGGGTCAGGCCGGTGTCGGTGCGGTCGATCACGACTTTCTGCTGGGCCAGGATCGCGCCGGCATCGGCACGTTTGACCATGCGGTGCAGGGTCACGCCGGTTTCGGTTTCGCCGTTGACCAGTACCCAGTTGGCCGGTGCACGGCCACGGTATTTAGGCAGCAGGGAGCCGTGCAGGTTGAACGCGCCTTTTTTGGCGGTGGCCAGCAGGGCTTCGCTCAGCAGGTTGCGGTAGTAGAACGAGAAGATGTAGTCCGGGTTGAGCTTGGCGATGCGCTCGATCCACAGCGGGTGGTTGGCGTCTTCCGGGGCGTGCACCGGGATGCCATTGCGGGCGCACAGTTGGGCGACGGAACCGTAGAAATTGTTTTCCTTGGGATCATCGGCATGGGTGAACACGGCAGCAATTTCGTAACCCGCATTGAGCAGGGCTTCGATGCCTGCACAGCCAATATCGTGGTAAGCGAAGACAACAGCTTTTGAATTCATGACGAAACCTGATCGGAAGGAGAAGTAGAGGTGTGGGAAGACGTCAGGCCATCGACCGTAAAGGTCTCGGCCGGTGCTGCCGGTTGGTTGCGCAGCACTTTTTCAATAAAGAACCGTGGGCGGGCCCGCACATCGCTGTACATGCGGCCCAGGTATTCACCCAAGAGGCCCATCCCGATGAACTGGCCACCGGTGAACACGAACAGCACGGCGAACAGCACGAACATGCCGTCGCCGGCCCAGCCAGAGCCGAAGGCCAGGCGCAACACAATCAGTGCGACCGCAAACAGCATGCCCAGCGCCGCCAGGCTGAAACCGACGATGCTCAACAGGCGCAGTGGCGTGGTGGTCATGCAGGTCAGCAGGTCGAACATCAGGCTGATCAGGCGCATCGGGCTGTACTTGGACTCGCCGTGTTCACGCTCGGCGTGATGCACCAGGATTTCCGTGGTGTGGCGCGCAAAGCTGTTGGCCAGGATCGGGATAAAGGTGCTGCGCTCGCGGCAGGCCAGCATGGCGTCGACGATGGTGCGGCGATAAGCGCGCAGCATGCAGCCGTAGTCACTCATGGCCACGCCGGTGGAGCGTTGCACGGCGAGGTTGATCAGGCGCGACGGCCAGCGGCGGAAGGCCGAGTCCTGGCGATTGTTGCGCACGGTGGCAACCACGTCGTAGCCCAGGGCGGCCTGTTCAACCAGGCGCGGGATTTCTTCCGGCGGGTTCTGCAGGTCGGCGTCGAGGGTGATCACCACGTCGCCCCGGCAATGCTCGAAGCCGGCCATGATCGCGGCGTGCTGGCCGTAGTTGCGGTTGAGGATCACCGCGACCACGTTGCTGCCTTCGAGCGCGGCGGCGTCTTCCAGCAACTGCGCGGAGTTGTCGCGGCTGCCGTCATCCACCAGGATGATTTCGTATTCGTAAGCCAGCTGTTTGCAGGCGGCCATGGTGCGGCGCAGCAATTCAGGCAGGCTTTCTTGTTCGTTGTAGACCGGGATAACGATCGACACGCAATGAATTGGATAGGGTTTCAAAGATTCATTACCTCGGGGGTTAGAGCAACTTGGAGCGTAAACACAGCAGTAATCACAAGCCTGGAACAGCAGGCACCTGATTAAAAGTAACGTGGATTCATGGCATTCATTCGGTAGTCCTGACAGGTCACAGTGGGTCTTCCATGGCTTACGTGAGTAAAGACCAAAACACTCAAAGGTAAAGTGGAATCAACGAGTTAACCTGCAAAATACGGTTCGCTCTCAAGTCGTGCCGCCAAGATTAAGCGCAAAAATGTTCAACGAATATGAAACGCAGATGAAAAAGTCGTTTTTTTGGCAGGTAGACAGCTAGTGTTCAGCTAAACAGCAGGAACACGGACAATGCCTTCCTGGCCGCGTGCGGATGGGGAGTAGCCTTTTCCTACGCGCTAGTTCATTCCTGAAGAATCTTCTCTGCAATGCCGCGCAAGTGCCGGTAAAGTAAGCCATCTCTTGCCAGGGCAGTCGGATGAATAGCGTGCAGCGTTTACGGCCAATGTTGATGGTGTTGTTGATGTCGGTGGCGTGGGCCACGGTGGTGCGGGCCGGTGACGGTGTGGCACTGACGGCCATCGACCCGGTGCCCGATGGCGTGGAAGTGCGGGGTAAACAGGTCGGGGCCTACACCTGGAGCGATAAACAGGGCAAAAACCTGTTGGTGCTGGCGGAACAGGTCAGCGAGCGCGACGACGACGGCGCCCAGTCGGCCTTTGTCTATGCCGCCCAGTACCTGCTTGACGGCGACCGGCCCAAGCGGGTGTGGATGCTCTACGACGACGTGCAGCACTGTGAATTTGACGCTGGCGCGCACTTCAACACCGACGCCACCCAGGTCACGGACCTGCTGGGCGATGGCATCAGCCAGGTCACGGTGGGCTATAGCCGCACCTGCACCAGTGATGTCAGCCCCAATGACTTCAAGCTGATCATGCACATCGGCAAGTCGCAGAAGTACCGCCTGCGGGGCATCGACCGCTATGGCGCCAGTTGGTGGGATGAAGACGCCGGCGCCCTGCAAGGCATGCCGTTGCCCAAGGATTGCAGCGTTGCTGCGCAACAGGCACTGGTCAGCCAGTACAAGGAGCAGGGCACCGAGTTGCCGTTGCCGGGCTGTTATGGCGACGAGCAGGACTTCGCCAAGGCGCCCAAACCGTACCTGGACTTCATGCGCCAGCACTGGTTTGCGTTGATGCAGAAGCAGGACACCGACTGGAGCCAGCAGCAGACGCCGGCCCCGGCAGAAGACGATCAGGAATAGCCCCGAGGATTGACCTGCGCTAGACTTCGCGCTCGCCAATTCACTAAATAGGTCGATTAATCAAATGGTTAGTCGATCTATTTAATCCAAAGGCTGATCTACCTTGACTGAGTCTACCCGTAACCCGCTGACCCTCTACCTCACCCGCCTGGCGCCCTCCAGCCAGCTGACCATGCGCTACGTGCTGCAAGACGCCGCCGACCGCCTGGGCTTTGAAGACATCAACCTCGAAGACATCGACTGGCACCTGTTGCAACCCGAGCAGGTCATGGCGCTGGTGGCCGTACTGCGTGAAGACGGTTACGCGCCGAATACTTCTTCGCTGTACGTCAACGCAGTGCGCGGGGTGATGAATGAAGCCTGGCGCATGAGCCTGATCAGCCAGGATCACCTGCTGAAGATGCGCTCGGTCAAGGCCATGGCCGGCACCCGGCTGAGCCAGGGGCGCAACCTGCGGCGTACGTTGATTCGTGAGTTGATGGAAGTCTGTGCCGCCGACCCACGGCCCCAGGGGCTGCGGGACGCGGCGGTGATCGGGATCCTGTACGGCTCGGGCATGCGCAAGTCGGAGTCGGTGAACATTGAGCTGAACCAGGTCAACTTTGCCGAGCGCAGCCTGCAGGTCACCGGCAAGGGCAACAAACAACTGATCAAGTACGCGCCAGCCTGGGCCTTCGCCAAGCTGGAGGCGTGGCTGGAGTTTCGTCGCAGCCAGTTGAAAGAGGGCGAGCAGGACGACACGTTCCTGTTCAACCGCATCCGCCGGGGCAGCCATATCACCCGGGAACGCATCACCAAGCACGCGATTTACTACATTGCCCGCCAGCGCGGGGAACAGGTTGGGGTCAAGATCATGCCCCATGATTTCCGGCGTTCGTTTATCACCCGGGTAATTGAAGAGTACGACCTGTCCATCGCCCAGAAGCTGGCGCACCACACCAATATCCAGACCACCGCGACTTACGACGTGCGCGACGACAACGAGCGGCGCCGGGCGGTGGATCGGTTTGACCTGTAGGGCCGCCTGTAACCTGGGCGGCCAACTGCCTTGAACTCTGCCCGGCGCCTGCGCTCGCAATAACTAGGGCGCGGGTTTTGCCGCGTGCCGTGTTCATTCAGTCAAGGGAGCAGACCATGGATACCTACAACATCAACAAGACCGGCACCGGTTGGGCGTTGACCAAGCAGGGCTCGGCGCGGCCGTCGAAAACAGCGGAGACCAAGGAGGCGATCGTCGAGTTGGCGAAGGAGTTTCTCAGCGACAAGACGGCGTCGCTGAGAATTCACAGCATGGATGGGCGCATACAGGAGGAAAGAACCTATCCGCGCAAGGCTGATCCGACTCGATCTCCAGGTTAACCGAGTCACACATGTGGGAGCGGGCTTGCTCGCGAAGGCGTTGGATCAGTCACACATGCATTGCCTGACACTCCGCCTTCGCGAGCAAGCCCGCTCCCACACTGGATTTGCATCCGCCCCTAGAGAATCGGCTTGCCACCCGTCACCGCATACCGCGAGCCGGAGATGTAACTCGCCTCATCCGACGCCAGCAGCACGTAGATCGGTGCCACTTCCACCGGCTGGCCGGGGCGGCCCAGTGGGGTCTCGCTGCCAAAGCTGTTCACGTCCTCATCCGGCATGGTCGAGACAATCAGCGGCGTCCAGATCGGCCCAGGCGCTACGCTATTCACCCGGATGCCCTTGCTGCCCAGCAATTGCGCCAGGCCACCGGTAAAGTTGGCAATCGCGCCCTTGGTGGCGGCATACGCCAGCAACGTCGGCTTGGGCATGTCGGAATTCACCGAACTGGTATTGATGATCGACCCGCCGGCCTTCATATGTGGCAGCGCCGCCTTGCAGAGGCGAAACATCGCGGTGATGTTGATATCGAAGGTCTTGACCCATTCCTCGTCGGGGATGTCTTCCAGGGTCTCGTGGGTCATCTGGAAGGCTGCGTTATTGACCAGCACATCGATCCGGCCGAACTGCTCGACGGTCTGGTCGACAATCGCCTGGCAGGTGGCCTTTTGCGCGAGGTCCCCGGGCAGCAGCAGGCATTGGCGGCCGGCTTCCTCCACCCAGCGTGCGGTCTCCTTGGCGTCCTCGTGTTCATCCAGGTACGCGAGGGCCACATCGGCCCCTTCGCGGGCAAAGGCAATCGCCACGGCTCGGCCAATACCGCTGTCGGCGCCGGTGATCAGGGCGATCTTGTTGGCCAGGCGACCAGAGCCGGTGTAGCTCTTCTCGCCGCAGTCGGGGTAGGGGTCCATCTTCTTCTGTGAACCGGGAACGGATTGGGCCTGGCTGGCGAAAGGTGGGCGTGGGTAATCAGTCATCTCAATCTCCATAGATCACAACGGGTTCTATGGATTAGTGATTTTCAGCAGCCCAATAGTTGTAATCGATGCCGGTCAGGCCCGACGAATGGTTTGCGATCAACCATGCTGGCAGGCATCGCCCAGACGCATGTAGTCCAGTTCGTGACGCACGCCATGGCTATCGATATAGACCATGTGGCCCTTGACCGGACCGCACTCGGTGGAAGACTCGGTACTGACGCGCACCACCTTGGCGATATCCAGGTCCTGGGAGTAGTCGTAAGTCTCGTTGGCGGGTGCGCTGGCACTCACAGCGGGCGCCGTGGTTTCGCCCTGGGCGACGGCAAGTGTGCTGAACAGGCCCAGCACGGCGATAAGCAGATAACGCATGGGAACCTCCGGCACCACGAAGGTGGTGAGTTGACTGTGGGGTTCATTCTACAAAGCGCTTGCTGCGGGGATGAACGCCTGCGGGGCAATAGAAGACATCAGCCAAATCGATGCATGCGGCCCTTATATTCGTTTGAGAGTTAAAGCGGATTTTTAATTACTTCCAAAGCTCCGCACCTCTGCTGCACAGTCGCTCCCTTTATTCCAAGCCACTTACAGGGTGGTGTTGGCGGATGATTTTCGAGGCAGGCGAAATGCCTCGTAAGGGAGCAAGGCATGGGTGTCAGACAGCCCCTCGGTTACCCATTGATTGGGCAGATGTTCCAAAAGGATTACCAGTGGTTGTGCGGTTCGGTCAGGCGAACGTTGGGGTGTCATCACAGCGCGCAGGACATTGCCTCGGAAACGTTCCTGCGGGTGCTGTCGCTACCGGACCCGGCCGCCATTCGCGAACCTCGCGCGCTGTTGACGACCATCGCCCGGCGCCTGGTGTACGAGGGCTGGCGCCGGCAGGATCTGGAGCGCGCCTACTTCGAAAGCCTCGCGCATGCGCCGGTGCCGGTGCATCCGTCACCCGAAGAGCGGGCGTTGGTCATCGAGGCGTTACTGGCCGTGGACCGCCTGCTTGACGGGCTGTCTGCCAAGGCCAAGGCGGCATTTCTCTACCACCAACTGGACGGCCTGACCTACAGCCAGATCGGCGAGCGCTTGCAGGTTTCCACCAGCCGTGTGCAGCAATACATGGCCGACGCCTTCAAGCGCTGCTACCTGGCGATGGCGCAACCATGAGCCTTTTACGCCCGGAAGATGCAGTGGTCGAGGAGGCTGCGCGCTGGATGGCGCTCCTGCAATCGGAGCACGCCAGCGTTCAGGAACGGCAGGCATTCGAGGCGTGGTGCGCGGCGGACATTCGTCACCGCCAGGTGATTGATCAAATGAGCGGTGGCATGCGGCTGTTGCGCAGTCAGGCGTTGCACGGGGTGCCCAGTGAGCGCCTGTTGCACAGCCTGAAAGCAGCGTCCAGCCGCCGGCGGTTTGTCGCCGGCAGCCTGGGTGTCGTCGCGCTGGCTGCGCTGTTTCTCGGGCGTCGCCAGGGCTGGCTGGGCGATACCGGTGAGCTGTACACCGGCACCGGTGAGCGCAAGCACCTCACGCTGGAGGATGGCAGCTTGCTGACGCTGAACGCACAGACTCGGGTGATGGCGCGCTTCGACGCCCACCAGCGCGTGCTGGAGCTGCGGGACGGCGAATTGCTGGTGGATGTGGCCAAGGACCCGACGCGGCCCTTCGTGGTGCAAACCCGGCATGGCCAGATTCGTGCCCTGGGCACCCGGTTCCTGGTGCAGCATGACGAAGCGTCCACCCGCCTGGCGATGCTGCATTCGCGGGTGGAAGTGGTCACCCGGGACGGCGCGCGCCAAATTGTGGAGGCCGGGCAGAGCCTGCGTTTCGATGAGCAGCACACCTTCGGCACTGGCCCGCTCAAGGGCGATGAAGCGGGCTGGACCCAGGGACGCCTGGAAGTCCACGACCGCGCCTTGAGCGAAGTAATCGATAGCCTGCGCAGCTATCGTCGCGGGATTCTGCGCTTGAGCCCGGACGTCGCCCGGTTGCGCCTGAGCGGCATCTATTCCCTGGACGATACGGATCGGACCCTGCAATTACTGCAGAACTCATTGCCGATTCGGGTGACTTACCACAGCGCTTACTGGGTGAGCATCGAGTCGCGTTAAACCGGTTATAAACTCATAGCTTCTTTGCCTAAACGCCGCCCTATAAAAATCCGCAGGCTGCTGCTCATCCCCTGTAGACACATTCAACAGGGAGATCCTCGATGTTCTTATTCAAACAACAATTACCACGACTGACGCTGGCGGCGGCGTTGGCGATGGGTGTCTGCACAACATCGGTGATGGCCCAGGAAGCGGCCGCTCAGGTGTTCAGCCTTGATATCGCTGGCGGCCCGCTCGATACGGTGCTGCTGGATATCTCCCGGCAGACCGGGGTGATGATTTCGTTCAGTCAACAATTGGTCCAGGGCAAACGCAGTGCCGCCATACGGGGAAACCTGGGCAGCCTGCAAGCGGTGGACAAAGCGTTGCAGGGCAGCGGCCTGCAAGTGAGTGACAGCGAGCAGGGCCTGACCGTACAGGCGGCGCCCGTGGCGCCGACCCAGGCCGCCCCGGCAGCAGGTAAAAGCACCGACTACCGCCTCGAAAAAGTCACCGTGACCGGCTCGGCGATTCGCCGGGTGGACGCTGAAACAGCCGTGCCGGTGACCATCCTGCGGGTCGAGCAACTGCGCGAACAGGGTGTGAGCACCACCGAAGAGTTGATCAACCGCATCTCCGCCAACCAGTCCTCCGTTGGCTCCGGGCGCTCGGTGGGTTCCAGCAGCGGCGGTGCGGCCTTTGCCGATTTGCGCGGGATTGGCGCGAACAAAACCCTGGTGTTGCTCAATGGCCGACGCCTGAGCAATAACGCGGTCAACACCACCAACGGCTCCGGGGTGGATTTGAACACCATCCCGTTCGCTGCCATCGACCGCGTGGAAGTCCTGCGCGATGGCGCCTCGGCGCTGTACGGCACCGACGCGATTGGCGGGGTGATCAACTTCATCACCAAGACCAGCCTGACCGGCGGCCAGCTGTCGACCAATTACGACTCGCCGACGCGCTCCGGCGGCGGCGACAGCCATAACTTCAGCGGCAGCTACGGTTTCGGCGACCTTGAAGAGGACCGCTTCAACGTGTTCGGCGTGGTCAGCTACGACAAGCAGACGCGCCTGGCGGCCAAGGACCGGGACTTCACCTACAACTACCAGCCGGGTCGCGGCCTGGATTTCACCTCCGGCACCGCCGCGCCGGCTAACTGGAGCCAGGGCAGCAACGCGACCAACCCGCTGGCCGGCTCCGGCTGCCACTCGCCGGGGCTGTTGTCACGCAATGGCATCTGCCGCCAAAGCCTGTGGAGTTACCTGGACCTGGTGCCTGAAACCGAAAAAACCTCGGCCTTTGCCAAGGCCACCGGCAAGCTGGCCGATGACCATACCGTCAGCCTCGAGTACTTCTGGGCGCGCAACGAAAACCGGACGCAGATTGGCCCGGGCACCCTGATGGGCGCCCAGGTTAACCCGGGTACGCCGTTCTATCCTGGCAACGGCGTCACCCCGGGCCCCCCGGGCTTCGCCCTGGACCCGACACAGCCGGTAGACGTGAACTGGCGTGAAACCGATGCCGGCGCGCGCAAGCACGAAGATGACAACACCAGCCAGCGCCTGCTGCTGAGTTTCGAAGGCAACGTGGCGAACTGGGACTACAACGTCGGCGCGTCCTACAACCAGAACAAAGTGGTGCAAACCATTCTCGACGGTTATGTGAACGACCAGACCATCAGCCAGGGGATCGCCAACGGTGTGATCAACCCGTTCGGCCCGCAGAGTGAAGCGGGCAGGGCGTTGCTGGCGTCCAGCCGCGTCGATGGCGACTATGCCACTGCCGTTGGCCGGGTGAAGAGTATCGACGGGCGCGTGAGCCGTGAAATCGGCGACTGGTTTGGGGCAGGCCCCACGGGCCTGGCGCTGGGAGGTGAATACCGCAAGGAAGATTTTCACCAGGATTTCGCCCAGTTTGCCGAGACCGTGCAGAGCCTCGGCGTAGACCCCAATGGCGCGGTGCGCGGCAATCGCAGCGTCTCGGCCGAGTACGCCGAGGTCAACGTACCGGTGCTCGAAAGCCTGGAGCTTTCGGCCGCAGTGCGGCATGACAAATACAGCGACTTTGGCAGCACCACCAACCCGAAATACTCGTTCCGTTTCCAGCCGTTCAAGGAGTTGGTGGTTCGTGGCGCCTACAGCGAAGGGTTCCGCGCACCGTCGCTGTATGAGTTGTACAACCCGACCTACACCAGTTACACCGTGGCCAACTACAACGACCCGCGCTTGTGCCCGGGCGGCACCCCGGCCAATGGCGGGATCGGCAACCGCGACTGCGCCCAGCAGTTCCGCCGGCAGACCGGCGGCAACGGCAGCCTGAGCCCGGAAACCGCCCGTAACGTGACCTTTGGTTTCGTATTCCAACCCATTGAACGTTTGAGCGCCGGCCTGGATTTCTGGTGGATCACCATCGCCAACCAGATCGCCGAGTTTCCGGAGTCGTCGGTCTTCGACGACCCGGACGCCTATGGCGACCGCTTGATTCGCAAGGCTGACGGCTCCATCGATCACATCGTTACCGGCCTGGCCAACCTGGGTAAGACCAAAACCAACGGCGTCGACGTGAGTTTTGACTACCGCTTCCCGAGCACCGCCATCGGTGACTTCGGCATCGGCCTGCAAGGCACCTACGTCAACCAATACAAATACCAGCAGGAGCTCAAGGGCGACTACATCGACAAACTCGGTGATTTCCGTGGTGGCGAGTTCTCCACCGCGGGCGCCGTTGCGCGCTGGCGCCACAGCCTGACCGGTACCTGGGCGCGGGGACCACTGGGCGTTAGCCTGACCAACCGCTACACCAGTGGTTATCACGACTCGGACCCCGAAACCCACGACGCGGTGAGCTCCTACAACGTCTGGGACCTGGCGGGCACCTACAACTGGAGCAAGTCCCTGGCCGTCACCCTGGGCGCGAAAAACCTGTTTGACCGGGCGCCGCCTTTCAGCAACCAGACCTACGCCTTCCAGAGCGGGTACGACCCGAAATACGCCGACCCGTTTGGTCGGATCCTGTATACCCGAGTCAGTTACAACTTCTGATTTTTATAATCATCAGATCTAACGCGGCCCTATAAAACAGGCTGATCCGCTGCACATACCGGGTAGGTGCAGCGGATCGGCCTGTCCATAACCTTATTCCAAAACGGTATTTCCACGTCTTTCATAAGACTCCTTATGATCACGTCATAACTCGTTATGACAAGTGGTCCTGATGAACGAATCAACCGTCGCCTTATCCCCTCTGTCCAGCGTTCCGCTGCATGCCCAGCTGCGGGATCTGCTGCGCAGCCGCATCCTCGATGGTGAATACGCACCGAACACCCAGATGCCTTCCGAAAGCGAACTGGGTGCGCGCTTCAAGGTCAGCCGCATCACCGTGCGCCAGGCGCTGGGTGATCTGCAAAAGGAAGGCCTGATCTACAAGATCCACGGCAAAGGCACCTTCGTCTCCAAACCCAAGGCCTATCAGAACGTCAGCACCCTGCAGGGGTTGGGCGAGTCCATGACCGAGCGCGGCTATGAAGTGATCAACCGCCTGCGCAGCTACCGCTTTGTGCCCGCCGACAAGCTGGTTGCCGAGCGCCTGGGTGTGGAGGAGGGCACCACGGTCGCGCAGATCAAGCGCGTACGGCTGATCAACCGCGAACCGGTGTCGCTGGAAATCACCTACCTCGGCCAGGCCCTGGGCGAACGCCTGGAAAACGCCGACCTGGTGACCCGCGACATCTTCCTCATCCTGGAGAACGACTGCGGCTTGCAACTGGGCCACGCCGACGTGGCAATTGACGCGGTACTCGCCGACAGCGAGCTGACCCAGGCGCTGAACGTCGAGGCCGGTTCGCCGATCATGCGCATCGAACGCCTGACCCACACTGCCGACGGCCAGCCGGTGGACTTTGAACACCTGTATTACCGCGGCGATGCCTTCCAGTATCGCCTGCGTATCGACCGTCAGCGAGGTAGCCGCCCGTGAGCCGCAAAACCCTGGAACTGGAATACGACATCGTGGTGATCGGCGGCGGTACTGCCGGCCCCATGGCGGCGATCAAGGCCAAGGAGGCCAACCGTGACCTGCGCGTATTGTTGATCGACAAGGCCAACGTCAAGCGCAGCGGCGCCATCAGCATGGGCATGGACGGGCTGAACAACGCGATTATCCCCGGCCACTCCACGCCGGAGCAGTACACCAAGGAAATCACGATTGCCAACGACGGCATCGTCAACCAGGCGGCGGTGTATGCCTACGCGACCCACAGCTTTGAAACCATCGAGCAACTGGACCGCTGGGGCGTGAAGTTCGAGAAGGACGAGACCGGCGATTATGCGGTGAAGAAAGTCCACCACATGGGCGCCTACGTATTGCCGATGCCCGAAGGGCACGACATCAAGAAGGTGCTGTATCGCCAACTCAAGCGGGCCCGGGTGACGATCACCAACCGTCTGGTGTGCACCCGTTTGCTGACCGACAGCGACGGCGCGGTGAATGGCGTGATGGGGTTTGACTGCCGTACTGCGGACTTCCAGGTGATCAAGGCCAAGGCCGTGATCCTGTGCTGCGGCGCGGCCGGCCGCCTGGGCTTGCCGTCGTCGGGTTACCTGATGGGCACCTATGAAAACCCGACCAATGCCGGCGACGGCTACGCCATGGCCTACCACGCCGGTGCCGAGCTGGCGAACCTGGAGTGCTTCCAGATCAACCCCCTGATCAAGGATTACAACGGCCCGGCCTGCGCCTATGTCACCGGGCCCTTGGGCGGTTATACCGCCAACAACAAGGGTGAACGCTTCATCGAGTGTGACTACTGGAGCGGGCAGATGATGTGGGAGTTCCACCAGGAGCTGGAAAGCGGCAACGGGCCGGTGTTCCTCAAGCTCGATCACCTGGCCGAGGAAACCATCCAGAACATCGAACAGATCCTGCACAGCAATGAGCGCCCGAGCCGTGGCCAGTTCCACGCCAACCGGGGCACCGATTACCGCAGCCAGATGGTCGAAATGCACATCTCCGAGATCGGCTTTTGCAGCGGGCATTCCGCGTCGGGTGTGTGGGTCAACGAGCGCGCCGAGACCTCGGTCAAGGGCCTGTATTCGGCGGGCGACATGGCCGCGGTGCCGCATAACTACATGCTGGGTGCGTTCACTTATGGCTGGTTCGCCGGCACCAACGCCGCCAGCTTTGTGGCCGGGCGCGAGTTCAGCGCCGTGGATGCGGGGCAAGTGGCCGCCGAACAGGCCCGGGTGTACGCCCCGCTGGAGCGCGAAACCGGCCTGCCGCCGGCCCAGGTCGAGTACAAGCTGCGGCGTTTCGTGAACGATTACCTGCAACCGCCCAAGGTCACCCGCAAGATGGAAATCGGCTTGCAACGCTTCGCCGACATCGAGCGCGACCTGGACCAGATGAAGGCCCACAACCCCCACGAGTTGATGCGCGCCATGGAAACCAGCGTGATCCGCGATTGCGCCGAAATGGCCGCCCGCGCCTCGCTGTACCGTGCCGAAAGCCGTTGGGGCCTGTACCACCACCGGGTCGATCACCCACAGCGCAACGACGCCGATTGGTTCTGCCATTGCCACCTGAAAAAGGGCGACGACGGGCAGATGGTCAGCTTCAAGAAACCCGTCGAGCCCTATGTGATCCCACTGGATGCCGAAGAGATGCAGGCTTACGACCGCCTGCGCGTAGGGGCTGACGCCGCCTGAATGTGCCTCCCCAAGCTCGCTCACCACAGGACACCGTGAAATGGCCTATCAGCCCCAGGAAATATTCTTCCGCTCCAACGCCCCGGTGACGGTGGACGAAGACAAGTGCATCGCCGAAAAAGGCTGCACGGTCTGCGTCGATGTGTGCCCGATGGACCTGTTGGCGATCAACCCGGCAACGCAGAAAGCGTACATGGCGTTCGATGAGTGCTGGTACTGCATGCCCTGCGAAAAAGATTGCCCCACCGGCGCAGTCAAGGTCGAGATCCCGTACCTGCTGCGCTGAGGTCTGCCGCAAAAGCCATCCGCCAACCCCGGACGCCGCCCGAGCAACACCCCCTCGTTTCCCACCACGCCAGACCGTGGCGGAGACGACTCTTTTAACCATGATTCGAGGGGAAATACCCAATGTTATTGCGCGCAACGTTGGCCGGCCTGGTGCTGGCTTCCTTGAGCCTTTCGGCTCAGGCACAAACGATCCGGGTGGCCATCGGCACCCAGGACACCACCATCAACTGCGCGGCCGGCGGCTTGCTGATCCGCGAACTGGGGCTGTTGGACAAGTACCTGCCACACGACGGCAAGTACAAGGACGCCACCTACGACGTCCAGTGGAAAAACTTCACCAGTGGCGCGCCGCTGACCAATGAAATGGTCGCCGGCAAACTGGACTTTGGCGCAATGGCCGACTTCCCCGGCGCCTTCAACGGCGTGGCGTTTGAGGCCGCGGGCAAGCACAGCCTGTTTATCAGCGTGCTGTCGGGCAATATCAAGGGCAGCGGCAACGGCATCGTGGTGCCGGTCGCTTCCAGCGCCCAGTCGTTGTCGGACCTCAAGGGCAAGACGATTTCCGTGCCGTTCGCCTCGACGGCCCATGGCATGTTGCTGCGCGCCGTAGCGGCCCAGGGTTGGGACCCGCTCAAGGACGTCAACATCATTGCCCAGGCCCCTGAAGTGGCGGGCTCGGCGTTGCAGGCCAACAAGATCGACGCCCACGCCGACTTTGTGCCGTTTGGCGAGTTGTTCCCCAACCGTGGTTTCGCCCGCAAGATCTACGACGGTTCGCAATCCGACACCCCGACATTCCACGGCGCGCTGGTGGACGAGAACTACGCCAAGCAGTACCCGGAGGTCGTCGTCGCCTACCTGCGTGCGAGCATCGAGGCCAATCAGTTGCTGGCCGCAGAGCCGGAGAAGTACAGCGAGCTGATCGAAAAAGTCACCGGCGTTGAAGCCGAGGTCAACTACCTGTTCCATGGCCCGCTGGGCGTGCAAACCCGCGACTTGAGCTGGAAGCCCGAGTACCGCCAGGCCGTCGGCACCGCCATCGACACCCTCAAGTTGCTGAAAAAGGCCGACCGTGGCCTGGACCTCACGACCTTTATCGATGACCAGTACATCCGCGCCGCGTTCAAGGCGTCGGGCCTGGACTACCAGGCGCAATTGGGCAACTACGCCCAGTCGCCGCTGAAGGCCAACGATGCGCTGACTGGTGCGCCGATCACTGACTGGAAGCATGTCGCGCAAATCTGGGTCAAGGGTGAGCCCAAGGTGCGGGATTACGCGTCCGCCGAGGCGGCATTCACCGCGCTGGACAGCCTCAACAAACAAGGCAAGGCCGTGCGGGCGGTGTATGCCCAGGCCGAGGACAGCGGCATCAAGTTGCTGGCGAGCCAGGCCTGGTTTGCAACCAACAAGCAAGGCCAGCTCAGTGCGTTCCTGCTCAAGGGCCAGGCGCAGCAGTTCGCCCAGGCCCAGGGCGGCAAGGTGTTCAACTTTACCGACGCCGGCGCGCAGGCCGTTGCCGGTCGCTGAGGGAGCGCGTTCATGACAAGCACCCCATGGCGCTGGCTGCCCAAGGCCGCTTCGCTGCTGTTGTGCCTGCTGTTCTGGCAGTTGGCGGCCAGCCTGCATTGGAACCTGGGCCTGGTGACCTTTGCCAATGTGCCCACGCCGGGTTCCGTGGTGCAGGCCGCCCTGGGCCTGGTGGACTCGGGCAAGCTCGCCCGGCACCTGAGTGCGAGCCTGACCCGGGTGTTTGAAGGTTACCTGGCGGCGGCAGTGGTGGGGATCGGCCTGGGCATCGCGATAGGCCGCTGGAAGTGGGCGGAAGACCTGCTGTTGCCGCCGCTGGAGGTGATCCGGCCGATTCCGGCGGTGGCCTGGATCCCGCTGGCGATCCTGATGTTCCCGTCGTCGGAGTTGTCGATGATCTTCATCACTTTCACCGGCGCGCTGTTTCCGGTGCTGCTCAATACCGTGCATGGCGTGGAAGGTGTCGACCCGCGCCTGATCGCCTCGGCGCGCAGCCTGGGGGCAGGGCGCCGGGCAATCCTGCTGGAGGTGATTGTGCCGGGCGCCGCACCGAGCATCATCACGGGCCTGGCAATTGGCATGGGCACCTCCTGGTTCTGCCTGGTGACGGCGGAAATGATCTCCGGCCAGTACGGTATCGGCTATTACACCTGGGAGTCCTACACCATCCAGAACTATGCCGACATTGTCGTCGGCATGCTGTTGATCGGCGTGCTGGGCATGGGCAGCAGCCTGTTGGTCAAGCGCCTTGGCGCATTGTTCACTCCCTGGCATCGACCACGAGGTAAAGCCTGATGAGTCATCTTGAAGGCTGTGTCGACATACGCGGCTTGTCCATTGTCCTGGGCGAACAGCAGCAGGCGTTCGAGGCGGTAAAGGCCCTGGATTGCAGGATCGAACCGGGGCAGTTCGTGTGCATCCTCGGCCCGTCCGGGTGTGGCAAGTCGACCTTGCTCGGCGCGCTGGCCGGGCACCTCACCCCGAGCCTGGGCACCCTGGAAATGGACGGCCGGCCGGTGGTCGGGCCGTCACAGCAGCGCGGCATGGTGTTTCAGCAACACACGCTGTTCCCCTGGCGCTCGGTGCGCGAAAACGTCGCCTTCGGCCTGAAGATGCGCGGCGTGGGCAAGGCCGAGCGCCTCGCCGCCGCCGATGAAATCCTTGAGCTGGTGGGCCTCGAAGGCTTTGCCGAGCGTTGGCCAAACCAGCTGTCGGGCGGCATGCAGCAGCGGGTGGAAATTGCCCGGGTGCTGATCAACCGTCCCGGCCTGCTGTTGATGGACGAACCCTTCGGCGCGCTGGACGCCTTGACCCGCATGAAAATGCAGGCCTTGCTGCTCGACATCTGGACACGTATCCGCACCACCGTGGTGTTTGTCACCCATGACATCGACGAAGCGTTGTTCCTGGCTGATCGCATTCTGGTCATGAGCCCGCGCCCCGGACGCATCATCGAAGACTTCCAGTTGACCTTCCCGAGACCCCGCAGCACCGAGCTGATGACCTCGCCGGAATTTACCCACCTCAAGCGCCATTGCCTGGAGCTGCTGCACCACGAAGATGGTCGCCAGTTGCCCCGGCTGAACCCGCTCGGGCTGCCCAACGATCACCCAAGACCGCGATTTGCCATATGACCTATGAAACCGAAAACCCCGACATCGAAGCCCTGCGCCCACGGCTCCAGGCGGCGGATGCCGGCATGCGCCGGATCGCCCTGATTGAGCTGGCCGACCTCGAAGACCCCGACGGCCTGGTGTGGCTGGTGGACAGCCTGAGCAACGACCCGGCCACCGACGTGCGCGCCCAGGCCGCCAGCCTGCTGGAAGCCTGGGAAGAAGATGAGGTGGTCGAGGCGCTGTGCCGGGCACTGACCGACACCGAAGCGTCGGTACGTGACGCCGCCGCCCAGAGTTTGAGCGTGCTCAAGACAACGCAGGCGGGCCGGTTGTTATTGCCGTGGACCACTCACGCCGATGTCAGCGTACGCGCCGCGATATTCCGTGCCCTGCGCGAGTTGCGCCTGGAGGCCGCGGCGCCTTCGGCGTTGCTGGCGCTGAACGATGCCGATGCCGGCGTACGCCGTGAAGCAGTGGGCGTGCTCGGCTGGCTCAAACACCTGCCAGCCCTGGACGCATTGGCGACATTGGCCAGCAGCGACCCGGACACTGAAGTCCGCCGAGCTGCCACCGGCGCCCTCGGCCTTGCCAGCGATGAGCGTGTGCTGCCGGCACTGTATGAAGCGTTGCAGGACGCCACCTGGCAGGTGCGAGAAGAGGCGGCGACCACCCTGGGCAAAGTCGGTAGCGCCAGCGCCGGCGAAGCCTTGATCCACGCACTGGCCGACGACTACTGGCAAGTGCGCCTGCGCGCCACCCGCAGCCTGGGGCGCTTGCGGTACACACCGGCGTTGCAGCCACTGATCCTGACGTTGGGGCACAGCATCAGCAACCTCCGCAAAGAAGCCGCCCTGGCGCTGGGCGAGTTGGGCGACCGGCAAGCCCTTGGCCCGTTGCGGGACGCTGCCGACGACGGCGACCCGGAAGTGCGCAAGGCCGTACGCATTGCCCTGGCCCAACTGCAATGAACAGCGCGCCTGAACGCATTGGCCGGGATGACGAGGGGCGCTTGAGGCTGGAGTGGCGCGAGGGCGTGCAATGGATCGACCATGCCCGCCTGCGCCGTGAATGCCCATGCTCACAGTGCAGGGCCTTTCGGCTGAGAGGCACGACGCCGCTGGTGTCGGACGGCGTGCGGGTGCTGGAAATTCATTCCCAGGGATATGGGGTGCAGTTGATCTTCAGTGATGGGCACCAGCGGGGGATTTACCCGTGGGCTTATCTGGCCGGGTTGGGGGAATCAAAATGACCTGAGCGCTATGAAGAGGTCCCGGCCAGGTGCGGAGGCAAACGGCGGAGCGTCCATAGCGTGGTGAAGAGTGCCGCCACGGCGCTCAGGGCGATGCCGATCAACATCGGCGCCGGCGTATGGTCGGCAAACACACCCACCACCGCCATGCACACGGCGGCGGTGATCATCTGGATCGCGCCCAGCAGTGCTGATGCAGAACCGGCCACGGCGCCGTGGTCTTCCAGGGACAACACCCCGGCTGCCGGCAGCAGCAGGCCGAGAAAACCAAAGCCGATAAACAGCAACGCCATCATCAACGGCAGGCTATTGGCCCACAGGGTGGTGAGCGCCAGCACGGTCATGACCGTTGCCACGCCGGTCACCGACCAGCGAATCAGCGGTGCCAGGCCGAAGCGTGCGCTCAAGCGCGCCGTGAGTTGGCTGAGGGCAAAAAACGACGCGGCGTTGAGGGCGAAGCACAGGCTGAATTGGGTCGGCGTAAGCCCGTAGTACTCGATGTAAACGAACGGCGCGCTGCCGATGAACACGAAGAAGGTCGCCAGGCCAAAACCGCCCACCACCGACAACCCGGTAAACACCGGGTCACGCAGCAGCGCGCCGTAGCTGCCGAACGCATTGCCCAGGGTCTTGCCCAGGCGCCGTTCGGCGGGATGGGTTTCCGGCAGTTGCACGGCGGTCATGATCAGGCACAGCACCGCGGCCACGGCCAGCGCCCAAAACACTTCGCGCCAGCTCCACACTGCGATCACCAGGCTGCCGGCCAGCGGTGCGAGGATTGGTGAAATACTCACCACCAGCATCAGCAAAGCCATCAACTGGGCGGCTTCATGGCCGGTGTACAGGTCACGGACAACCGCCCGGGGAATCACCATCCCGGCGCAGGCGCCAAAGGCCTGCAAGGCCCGGAAGCCAATCAGCACTTCGATGTTTGGCGCCAGGGCGCAGCCAATACTGCCCACGATGAAAATCACCAGGCCGGCATAGATCGGCGGCTTGCGCCCGAACACGTCGCTGATCGGCCCGTAAAACAACTGGCACACCCCGATGATCATGAAGAATACCGTGAGGCTCATCTGCACGGCAGCAGGCGAGGCGTGCAGGCTGGCGCCCAGCGTCGGCAAGGCCGGCAGGTAGCTGTCGATGGCAAAGGGGCCGACGGCGGTAATCAACCCCAGCAACAGGGCGAGGTGGGCGATACTTCTAGACATGGGGGTTCCGGGCGGCATCAAAAGAGCGGCAAGCTTAAGTAGCGCGGCCCGGGTATACAAGCAGGTACGGCAGAGTAACCGGCTAGGTGTTGCGCAGGTCCTCGTCCTGCCACTTAAGCGACAAGTCGCGCATTTGCTGCATGAACTCGCGCATGTCGTGCAGGCGCGCCGTGGGGTAATACGTGACTTCGGGGGATTTGCTCGATGTGGCCCTGCGGACCAACAGCCCGCGCTCTTCGAGTGAGCGCAAACGCACAGTCAACACCCGCGCAGAGATGCCTTCGACCCGACGCCGCAAAGCGCCAAACCGGGTAGGGCCGTCGGCCGTCAGTACCAGCAGGATATGCAAAGTCCACGGCGCCGTAATCAGCTCCAGCAGCACCCTCATTGCACACCGTTGGGCCTCGGATTCGCCTGTTTCGCAGGGTGTTTTTTCGATTTGGATCGATGACATCGGCATGACTCCAGGGCACCCGGTTACTTGAAAGTGCCTACTTACAATGATTTTTCGGGCGACTTACTGTGAACGCATTCGAGTGACATTCAGAGGATTCGTCATGGGCCGTTTGGTCAATAGAGTAGCCATTGTAACGGGTGCATCCAAGGGCATCGGCGCGGCGATCGCCGTCTTGTTCGCCGCGGAAGGAGCCTCGGTTGTCGTCAATTATTCCAGCAGCCAGAGCGGTGCGCAGGCCGTGGTCGCGCAGATCCATGCGTCGGGTGGCAAGGCGATTGCGGTCAAGGGCGACGTGTCCGTTGGTGCCCAGGCCATCGGGATTGTCGAGGCGGCCATTTCAACCTTTGGGCGGCTGGATATCCTCGTCAACAACGCCGGCGTTTATGAGTTCGCGCCACTGGCCGGGATCACCGAAGGGCACTTTCATAAGGTGTTCGACATCAACGTGCTGGGCCCGCTGCTGATGACGCAAGCTGCCGCGAAGTATCTGGGGGAGGGCAGCAGCGTGATTAACATCGGTTCCAATGTCACTCACATGAAACCCCCCACGTCTGCGGTGTACACCGCGAGCAAAAGCGCATTGGAGGGCATCAGCGGCGTACTGGCCAAGGAGTTGGGTGGGCAAGGAATACGGGTTAACACGCTCAACCCCGGGCCGACACGTACCGATGGCACGCGGAGCATGATGGAAAGCGAGATGAGCCAGGTACTGATCGACCAGACGCCATTGGGCCGGATGGGGTTGCCCGAGGATCTTGCGAAAGCGGCGTTATTCCTGGCATCGGATGAGTCGGGCTGGGTCACCGGCGATGTACTGGTGGTCAGTGGGGGGCTGTAAGGCCGCTCGAAGGGTGATAACTCAACTAAATATCCATTTAGTTGAGTTGGGTATCAGGGGCAGGGGATCAGGGTTGGGCGAGGGCAGACGTGCGTCGTTCAGCAATGCGTTCCACCGTTTGCATATGTTCCGTGCCCCACTGGCACAGTGCACCCAACGCTGTGGCCAGGGATTGCCCGAAGGGCGTCAGGGAATACTCGACTTTGGGCGGTATTTCGTGGAAATCAACGCGTTCAACGATCTCGTCACGCTCCAGTTCCTTGAGTTGCTGGATCAGCACCTTATCGGTGACACCGCCAACTGCGCGCCTTAATTCGCCATATCGGTGAACATTCTGCGCCAGGTTGAACAGAACGAGCGGCTTCCATTTGCCACCAATCACCGCCAGAGCGGCTTCGAGACCACAGTTGAAAGAGTTGTTGGCCATGGTTGTGCAGGCTCCGGAGGGTACTTACTAAAAGGTGCATACTATTCAAAAGAATAGCGCAGTTCTACAGTTGGGCCTCAACGTTATTCTTTGGAGTTAATCATGAGCAGGCTCAACGGGAAAATTGCGGTGGTGACCGGCGGCAACAGCGGCATCGGCTTGGCAACGGCCATTCGCTTTGCGGCTGAGGGCGCGCAGGTGGTGATCGTCGGACGGCGGCAGGAAGAACTGGATAAAGCGCTGCAGCTGATCGGACCTGACGCTGTCGCTATCCGAGGTGACATTTCAAATCTGGAGGATCTGGAGCGAATCTTCGCTCAAGTGAAAGCCACCAAAGGTCGGGTTGACGTGCTGTTTGCCAATGCCGGCCTGGGGGATTTCCAGCCGATCGGATCGATCACCGAGGAATCGTTTGACCGTACCTTCGGCATCAACGTCAAAGGCACACTGTTCACCGTGCAAAAAGCATTGCCACTGATGAGTGCTGGCAGCTCAGTCATCCTGACCGGTTCGACCACAGGAACCATGGGAACACCGGCTTTCAGCGTCTACAGCGCCACAAAAGCGGCGCTGCGTAACTTCGCAAGGAGCTGGGCGCTTGACCTGAAAGGCACGGGCATTCGTGTCAACGTACTTTCGCCTGGACCGATCGCGACACCAGGCCTGGACCTGGCGCTTTCGGGTACCGGTCAAAAGGATGCGATCGTTGACAGCATGGTTGAACAGTTGCCGCTGGGACGCATCGGTCAGCCGGAAGAAGTTGCGGCGGCGGCGTTGTTCCTGGCGTCGGATGAAAGCAGCTTCATGACCGGCAGTGAAATGTTTGTGGACGGTGGGTTTGCACAAGTCTGAGACGCAGCGTTTTGAGGGGCGGTGCCCGTTGAAATCTGACTGGCACTGCCCCTGATAACGAATCATATGATTACGCATAATGTATATTATGTTAAACCAGATGCTATGTCAGATATGTTCATAAGCCACGTAAGTCACTGATTCGACGAATCCGTATTTGACGTCTACTCTCTAGTCCTCGGAAGCAATTCTTGGTTCGGAACGTGAAGTAATCGTGAGAACTGACGCGTTTTACACGGGACCAACGAATTGCTTCCGAGCCTTGAGCGCACATCTGGCAAAAATGTCGTAGCTCACACCGCGTCGATTTTTCTCTTCCAAAGTTCATGCCGATTGGTTTCTTACTTCTCCTCGAGCTCGAGACCAACTTTTCACTTCCTAAATGTACTCTGCTTCCGATAATTACTGCCAAATTGATTGCAAAGAATTCCGTAAGCTGTTTCTCCTTACTGATGCATCCTACAGCGTGTGTTGACATGACCAAGCCTGAGATTTTATTAAACATTCCGACAACCAACGCTTAGTGTCCCTCAAGACTTGGCGTGCACGACGAGCTGCTCGTAACAGGCGTCACGCATGCGAGACGCAGGTCCGAACTCTCCACCAGCTTTTTCCTTACCGAAAGCACGTACCAGTTCTTCGTGTTACTTCCGTATTTAACACCACTAAAAATCGTTGCTTTCCCGTTTTGAATTATCCAAGAGATGCAATCAAGCTACGCCTCCAGAGTCTAAAGCACGGAGTACCCGGCGGATTTGCCGAGCACCAATTTCAGTCTCGCAGAGCAGGATTGGTGCGTTCCCGGCCAGGGTCTTGTTCGCCCTTGTCATCCATTGCACTACGGCATCTCGGTCCTCAAATACTCTTTCTGCCAAGTGTGAAACGGTTGCTATGCGATCTAGGCGTTCGGACACGGCGGCACCAAGGGCTCGGTGCTCACTAACTCGTCGTTCAAGCGTTGTCTTCGAGGTATTGAGGAGAACACTCAAGGCGTGTTCTTGAAGGTTAAAAGTTCGGCGCATGGCCTGAAAAAGATGGGCTGGAAATCCGTTCTTGATCTGGGCCAGCCGCTCAGAATCCCTCAGCGCTAAGCGATGGGAACTGAAGGCCCAAAACTCCTCGGCCCCTAAGTTACGCACCCTCTCATGCTTTCCATTTTGGCGCCGCTCAGGTGCTGAAGTGCTCAATGGTTCTACTCCTTCACGCGGGAAGCAGGATTTTGATAATCCTATCATCCGGTGTCAGCAGTCGAATACGTGTTAAGCGCTTCGCAGGGGGCCAATTTCATACGTCTTTTGAAGTGGATGACCGCCCTCCTCTTTTATCCCAATTTCCGCCTATCAGGATTGGCGGAAATTCGGAACCGCGCCGGAGCCATTCAATTAGTGAGTTTTAAGGTTATTCCCTGCCGCGGCCGAGCTTTCCAGAGGGAACCGCGCGAGGTCAAAGGAAGCAAAGCAAAGGGTATCCGGTACCGCTTCATGGGATCGAAGAGCCTTCATCTTGGCGCTCAGCGGACTGTCTGAAGTCGAACGAAAATTGATTCTGCAACTGCTGAAGAACGTTGTCTCATTGACCAAGCTGGATGGCTACCGATGCCCGAAGTCACCAAAAAAGTCATCCCTGACAACCAAGCCAAGTTCTTCAGAGTTAGCTTGCTCACTTTCATCGAAAAGACTCTGTATGCGCCGCTCTTGCTTTATGTAAGCAATCGTTCTGAAGAAGCAGTTCTCACAGAGATGAAGCTCATAGCGTTCTCCATCATGTTTTGTGCCAAAACCCCAATGTGCTTGGAGAGTGGCGAACTGAAGTCCATCCATCTCCAATCGGGTTGAGCGCCTACACACGTCGCACTTTACGTCGGTTACTGCGTCTATCTCGACTCGTTCAATAATCTTCATCGCCCGCCTCAAGACTTACCGCCACTCGGTCGGTTTGTTCTACCGTTTATAGAGCATCGTCAACGTAAATTGTTGGAGCGTTTGCTGGGGAAGGATCATTGATGGCTAGCAGTAGGAGAGACAATACCTCCACTGCCGAGCCTACCAACATCAACTCGTTGGGATTACCAAGAGACACGTCTGTCAAGTTGACATGGATGACCGTTGCACCTGCTGCCACAGCGATTTCGGGAATATCAGCCGCAGGGCGGACTATGCCTGAGGTGCCGACGGATATCAGGACGTCGCAGCTTTTCACTTCAGCCATCGCTGTTTTCCACGCTCCGTCTGGGAGGTCTTCCCCAAACCAAACTACCCCGGGACGGAGCCGACCGTTGCAGCGCAGACAACGAGGTGGCTGGATTAACTCGAACTCATCTGAGATCGCCGTTTGCTCGTTTGTCAGGTCCGCAGCACGCTTGCATGCGAAACAGATCGGTGTGGCCAAGCTTCCATGGAGGTGCAATACATTTCGAGAGCCGGCACGCTCATGCAAGTCGTCAATATTCTGAGTTACCACGAAGACACTTCGGCCTGAGTCAGCCAGGTGCGTAACCATGTGGTGTGCGGCGTTAGGTTTTGCTTGCTTCGCCTGATTGCGACGCCATAGGTACCAACCCCAAACCAAAGCCGGATTCTCTCGAAACGCGGTTGCCGTTTCGAGGCGCTGGGGATCATGCTTCGCCCATAGCCCCGTGAGCTTATCCCGGAAAGTGGGAATACCACTCTCTGCTGATATACCTGCACCTGTGAAAAATACAACCTTTCGAGCCGCACGAAGAGCTTGTGTAGCCCTGCTCATGTCGTCCATCTGATCGGCCTCTGTTTACGTGCTGACGATTCATCGCGCATTTACGCGAATTCCCGATTTCGTTACCGACAAATACAGATGGAGCAGGGACTAGGGCAGCGTAATGTATCGCTATCACTGCCCTCCTCTATTCGACCCCAGCCTTACGAGCGTTTTTGTTTAGCAGTCGGCACCTGATACTGCGTACCTTGCGCTAGCCCAAAGCAATCCGGCGCGTTCCATCACCTCAATCACCTGAGAAAAATTTTCCGCGGTTTTGAAATGATTATGCGGGCCTCCAGGTTGGTGTTTTCTTGCGGTGTAAGTCAGGGAATAGCCGCGTCAGCCATAGGCATTTCTGTGTAGAAGGGGCCGACTTAGACGTTGGAGGTTTTACGCATGTCTATGCTATTACCCTAAAATCGACAGCGGCGACCTGATTTCGTCTGCTGAGTAAGCATTGTGCCCTATAGTGTTCATTTTTCAAATATCGAAATGCAAGCGGCATGCGCAGACGAAAAGCGTTTTACTCCGCCCTGAGCTCGAAACACCGGAGGCTAAGCCTCTTGGCCGCCGTTGATTTCTCTTAGCTGGACCCAAAATCAGGACTCGATTTCTTTGATGACTTGCTTAAACAGGGAAGCAAGATCCGCTTCAGGATCGAGAATCAAGAACATTTCAACTATAAGGGTCAACGGGTGGACCCCGGTACGTCTGGCAAGCTCGACTGCTTTTTCTAAGGTGACATTCTTAAGACCCCTTTCTAGGGTGCTCAGGTATGTCCTGCTGCTGATACCGTGAAAATCTTCCTGAGTTAGACCTCGCCGTGCGCGCGCGTTACGCAACGCAATCCCGAAGGCTTCTTTGACTTCCATTACCGTTCCTCGCAAAAGGAACGATGAAGCCTTTTTGAGCACTATAGGACTACAATCTATAGTATTCATTTAGGTAGAATTAGTGTGTTCGTGTGATTCTCTGCCGTAATCCTCCCCGTACGCCATCCTTACGTCGGGCCAGTCCTTGCTGCTCACTTGAGCAGCCATAACTCACTTATTACGGTGCCTTGAGTGATTTTTGTTTTTGACGCAGCCCATCGAGAGGTTCGCACCTGGACTCACGGCGAAATCGAAGGTCCTTGCTTCATCGCTACCATCACGTCTATGCGCACGGGTGAGAAAAACCGAGCTGCTGTGATCGAATGCGCGTATGAATTGCAGC
This sequence comes from Pseudomonas sp. PAMC 25886, assembly GCF_000242655.1. Classification (NCBI taxonomy): domain Bacteria; kingdom Pseudomonadati; phylum Pseudomonadota; class Gammaproteobacteria; order Pseudomonadales; family Pseudomonadaceae; genus Pseudomonas; species Pseudomonas sp. PAMC 25886. The sequence goes on along the minus strand of NZ_AHHC01000045.1, from coordinate 157,778 downwards.
ATTACCTTTCCGCGGTGAAAGACGTCGTGGTCGAGCATGTCCACATGATGTGTCCTCCGACGGTCAGCGGTCGAAGTGAATGGGCTCTTGAGAAGCTTGAGAGCATCGTTGTCTTTCAGGGGGTCGCAACTAACGCAAACGCGGTTGTTTATCGAACCGCCATCGCAAGCTACAAAGTCGGCGACCTAGACTTACGGAAAAAAAAGAGTTCACGGGTTTTGTATTCACTTCAGCACCTCCAAAACCACACACCATCGCGTGGGCTGGAAAGGCTCCAGGGCGATAGCGAGTCCCTCTACGGCTCCCTATGGCGGAAGTAGCTGATTTCAAACGGCCTCGCCTTCCTGGCAGAAAGGCACCTACCGCAGGAAAAAAACGCTTGCCTCTGAGCCAGGTAAGAAGCTTTGAAGAAAACGGCGATCTTCTTCCTGACGGGCTCTTGGAGGCACCAACGATGCGAAGCGGGTAACTCTTTATCAGGAATTACAGTTAGCCCGTGTGTTGTTCCAGTCATGCGCTCAGAGCCTGGTCCAGACTCAAAGTCGCCGGCTGGCAAAGATGCTGGCACAGCTCAATGGCCAACGGTCGCCCAACGCCAATGCGCTGCGCCCGCTCAGCATCAGCAAAAAAAGAACGAGCATCGGTCCACACCGGTCCCGCTTTATGCAAGACCAAAACATCGTCGGCGTGATGGGCGATAAATTCCATGTCACGGCGGATGAGTATTTGGATGGCCCCGCGTTGGCACTCCTCTTCAATAAGCCTGGGTGGCCAACCATCCAGCAGAAAACATCGGCGGCATGGTGGGCATACACTACCGTCAACCCGTGGTACTAAGACGGAGTTAGCTTGGGAATGGCAGCCCCTCCTATTGCTAGCACGTTGAACCGACGCACTCATAGTTTGCAGGGTTAAGTTGCCGCCCCTGAAACACCTATCGCAGCAGATCGGTATACCTCCCCATCCTCGCGCGGAGGCCTACCAAAAAAACGTCGGTACTCGCGGCTGAACTGCGAGGGGCTGTCATAACCGACTGCAAGCCCAACTTCCGCAACACCTCGCTGTGAAGACACCTGTTCCTGCACCGAGGCGGGTGCCATGGCTCAGCCATGACGGAGGGCGCGCTAGATGAAGGCCTGCTTCCATGCCACACAAAGGTGGCACGGAGAAAATCTCACACAACGTTTCCGCTCCCGAGCTTGCAGCCCTCTGAATGACTGAGCACATGCAGCGATCGCAGAAATAATCCACATGTATCTATTGACTACAAAATGATTCAGATGAATTATTAAGTCAACCCTTCACCCCCAAGTCGCCGTGCCGGCAGGCACCCGAGGAAAATAATAATGAGCGATTTCAAGCTGACCTATTCCACGATGTTCAACCCGCCCGCTGGGCTGCACGATCAATTCGAGCGGGCGCTGGCTGCGCTCAAACACGACCTGGGACGCGACTACGGGCTGTTCATCGACGGCAAGCAGGTGTTCAGCCCGCAGAAGATCGAAAAGCGCAGCCCGATCGACCAATACTGGTTGTTGGGGCGTTTCCACATGGCACGGGAAGAGGACGTCGACACCGCTATGAAAGCGGCCAGCAAAGCCTTTCCGGCTTGGCGTGCCACGCCATGGCAAGCCCGGATCGAACTGTTGCGCAAGGTAGCAAGACTGATTGAAGACAGGGTCTACCGGATCGCCGCCGCCGTCAGTCTTGAAACCGGCAAGAACCGCATGGAAGCCTTGGGTGAAGTGCAGGAAACCGCAGTGTTCTTCGATCATTACTGCGACCTGATGGAGCAAAACAACGGCTTCGATCACGCCCTGCCCAACGACCCGCTGGACGATTTCACCAGCACCAATCGCAGCGTGCTCAAACCCTATGGCGTTTGGGCAGTGATTGCGCCTTACAACTTCCCGTTCGCTCTTGCCGGCGGCCCCGCCAGTGCCGCCCTGGTGACGGGGAATACAGTGGTGCTCAAGGGCGCAAGGGAGACGCCTTGGTCCGGCATCCTGCTGGCTGAATGCATTCGCGACGCCGGCATTCCCGACGGTGTTTTCAACTACCTCAACGGCAGCGGCAGCCTCGCCGGGCAAGCCTTGGTCGAGCACCCGTACACCGCCGGTATCACCTTCACCGGCTCCTTTGAGGTGGGCATGCGGATTACGCGGGCTCAACTCGACAAAGCCTATCCACGGCCCTGTATCGCTGAAATGGGCGGTAAGAATGCGGTCATCGTCAGCCGCCACGGCGACCTGGAACGCGCGGCATTGGGCATCCTTCGTTCAGCCTTCGGCATGCAAGGGCAAAAGTGCTCGGCATTGTCGCGCATCTACGTCGAAGAACAGGTCGCGGACTCGTTGATCGCGCTGCTCACGGAGAAAATCCACGCTATTCAGATCGGCGACCCGGCTGTGCCCGGGAACTGGATGGGCCCGGTTTCCACTCGCAAGGCCTATGACGATTTCGCCGCCTACAGCAAGCAACTGCAAGAGCACGGCGCACGCTTGATCACCGGCGGCGAACAGCTCAAGAGTGAGTCGTACGTCGCCGGTTTCTATTGCGCACCAACGCTGGCGGAAGCACCGCTTGACCACCCGCTGTGGGCCGTCGAAATGTTCCTGCCGATCGTGATGCTCGCACGCGTTAAAAACCTTGATGTGGCCATTCACCTGGCCAACGCAAGCCAGTACGGGTTGACCGCAGGCTTCTATGGCAACGACAAGGAAACAGACGCGTTCTTCGACACCATCGAGGCCGGCGTCACTTACGCCAACCGTCCGCAGGGGGCCACGACCGGTGCCTGGCCAGGCTATCAGCCATTTGGTGGCTGGAAGGGATCGGGCAACACCGGCAAAGCCATTGCATCGTTTTACTACTTGCCACAGTACCTGCGAGAACAATCCCAGACCCGTGTCGAGTAACCCCCCGTTTCATAGTATTTACAGAGGACAACGCACGTGCATAACAACCACAACAAGCATCTGTTTACCGCACTTCCCGGCCCCAACTCCCTCGCTATGATCGAGCGGGACAGCGCCGTCGTCTCACCCTCCTACCCGCGCGATTACCCATTCGTGATGAGCCATGGCAAAGGTGCCGAGGTCTGGGATGTGGACGGTAATCGCTTTATCGATTTCGCCAGCGGCATCGCGGTTTGCTCCACCGGCCACAGCCACCCGAAAGTGGTCCAGGCCGTGAAGGATGCAGCGGACAAATTCCTGCACATTTCCTCCGATTACTGGCACGAAGAACAGGTGCACCTGGCAGAGACCCTCAATCGCCTGTCGCCTTTCGGTGAGCCGGCCATGACGTTCTTCTGCAACTCCGGCACCGAGGCCGTTGAGGGCGCGATCAAGCTGGCCCGCTACGTCACCGGGCGTTCGCGGTTCATCGGTTTCATCGGCGGGTTCCACGGCCGCACCATGGGCTCACTGGCGTTCACGGCGAGCAAGTACACGCAACAGGCAGGGTTCTTTCCGAGCATGCCGGGCGTCACGCACATTCCTTATCCGAACAACTACCGGCCCCTGCTGGCGGGCGAGGATCAGGGCGCAGCAGTACTCGACTACCTGGAAAACGTGTTGTTCCAAAGCAACGTTCCGGCCAATGAAGTGGCGGCGATTCTGCTGGAACCGATTCAGGGTGAAGGCGGCTACCTGGTGCCGCCGGACGGATTTCTTGAAGGCTTGCGCGCGTTATGTGATCGCCACGGCATCCTGCTGATTGCCGATGAAGTGCAATCGGGTGCAGGGCGCACCGGCAAGATGTTCGCGTGTGAGCATTGGGGCCTCAAGCCAGACATCATCACCCTCGCCAAAGGCCTGGGTTCGGGGCTGCCGATCGGCCTGGTCACGGCGAAAAAAACCATCATGCAACAGTGGAAACGCGGCGCCCATGGCAACACCTACGGCGGCAACCCACTGTGCTGTGCGGCGGCGTCGGCGACGCTGGAGCTGGTCGAAAACGGCTTCATGCAGAACGCCGCGCAGATGGGCGAGTACTTGATGGGCCGTCTCGGCGAATTGCAACAACGCTACCCGGACCTGATCGGCCAAGTGCGCGGCAAGGGCCTGATGATCGGCATCGAGCTGATTACCGACCGCACCACCCGCAAGCCAGCCAAGGCTTTCGCCGACCGTTTGCTGCATACCGCCTACCGCAAGGGCTTGCTGCTATTGACCTGCGGTGTCAGCACCGTGCGCTTGATGCCGCCCTTGATGATCGACAAAAACCTGTGTGACGAAGCCATCGAGTTACTCGACTCGGCACTGGCTGAAACCCTGAACGACTGACCACCATCACTCTCCGAGGAACGTAGACATGAAGAAGCTGCACGGTGTATTGGCTGTTGTGTTGAGCCTGGCGGCGCTGGCCGCCCAGGCCAGGGATTGGCAGGACATTCGCCTGGCGACCGAGGGCGCCTACAGCCCGTTCAATGAAATAGGGCCGGACGGCAAACCGAGGGGCTTCGATGTGGATATCGCCAACGCCCTCTGTGAGCAAATGAAAGCCCGTTGTACCTGGGCGATTCAGGATTGGGACGGGATGATCCCGGCGCTGCTGGCCAACAAGTTCGACGCGATTGTCGCCTCCATGACCATCACGCCGGAGCGCAAGCAAAAGATCGGTTTCACCGACAAGTACTACACCTCCTGGGTGCAACTGATCGCCAAGGCCGGGGCGCGTTTTGACGCGGCGCAGCCCACGACACTCAAAGGCATCCGCATCGGCGTGCAGCGCGAAACCACCCACGAGAAATTCGCCAATGAAGTACTCGCCAAGGGCGGGGCCGAGATCGTCAGCTACCCGTCGCTGGAGGAAGCCTTTATGGACCTGAAAAACGGCCGGCTGGACGCCACGCTGCAAGACACCATTCCGGGCGTCGAAGGGTTCCTGAAGAAACCGAATGGCCAAGGGTTTGCGCTGGTCGGGCAACAGCTCAACGACCCGCGGTACTTCGGTGACGGCCAGGGCATCGGCCTGCGCAAGGAAGACGACGATCTGCGCCTGGCCATGGACAAGGCGCTCAAGGAAATCATCGCCAACGGTACGTACGAAACCCTGCGCAAAAAGTACTTCGACGTACCGATCCTCTGATCGCTGGCGGGCGCTACCTGCGCCTGTCCGTGCAAGAGCAGTCGACCGGCTGCTCCTGCGTTTAACCGGTTAGTACGAACAATAAGAACAACGCGGCTGCGTGATCAGCCGGAGGGTTTTGCCGTGTCTCGCGATCCACGTTTCAACATCCTGTTCGAGCCGATGAAGATAGGCCCGGTCACGGCGAAGAATCGCTTTTTCCAGGTACCGCACTGCAACGGCATGGGTTGGACGCAACCGCGCGGGCTCGCGCAACTGCGTCGGATCAAAGCCGAAGGCGGTTGGGGCGTGATCTGTACCGAAGAAGTGGAAATCCATCCGAGCAGCGATTGCTCGCCTTTTCACGAGGGTCGCCTCTGGAGCGACCTCGACATCCCGGCCCTGGCGCTGATGACCGAAGCCGTCCACGCATACGGCGCGCTGGCCGGCATCGAAATCATGCACCACGGCCCGTCGTGTGCGAACTACGAAAGCCGCGAGATTCCCATCGGCCCTTCGCACCGCCCCATCACTTACAACGCGCCGGTGCAGGCCCGCGCCATGAGCAAAAGCGACATTCGCGAACTGCGCCAGTGGCATCGCCAGGCTGCATTACGGGCCAAACGCGCCGAGTTCGACATCGTCTACGTGTACGCCTCCCATGACCTCGGCTTGCCGATGCACTTTTTGCAGCGCCGCAAGAATGATCGCTGCGACGAGTACGGCGGCAGCCTGGAAAACCGCGTGCGCCTCCTTCGCGAACTGATCGAGGACACCAAAGACGCCGTGGGTGATCGTTGCGCCGTCGCCGTGCGCCTTGGCGTCGAGGAGTTACTGGGGCCGGATGGCATCGTCAGCACCGAAGAAGGTCGCGACATCATTGCGATGCTCGCCGAACTGCCCGACCTGTGGGACGTCAACGTCAGCAGCTGGGCCAATGACAGCGTGACCTCGCGGTTCAAACAAGAGGGTTATCAGGAGGAGCACACCGCGTTCGTCAAATCCCTGACCAGCAAACCGGTAGTGGGCGTGGGCCGTTTCACCTCGCCAGACACCATGGTCAGCCAGATTCGTCGCGGCGTGATGGATTTCATCGGCGCGGCCCGACCTTCGATTGCCGACCCGTTCCTTCCGAACAAGATCAACGAGGGCCGCACCGATGACATTCGCGAATGCATCGGCTGCAACATCTGTGTGTCCAGTGACTATTCCAGCTCCAACCTGCGCTGCACTCAAAATCCAACCATGGGGGAGGAATGGCGACGCGGCTGGCACCCGGAAAAAATTCCGGTCCGCGGGTCCGACAAGACATTACTGGTCGTCGGCGCCGGACCGGCAGGGCTGGAGGCCGCATTGGCCGCTGCCAAGCGCGGCTATGAAGTGCACCTGGCTGAAGCCGGCGCAGAGTTGGGTGGACGGGTTTTGCGCGAATCCGGCCTGCCCGGTCTGCGCGAATGGGGGCGGGTTCGCGAATGGCGTATCGGCCAGTTGTTACCCATGACCAATGTCAGCATCTATCGCATGAGCCCGATGAGCGCCAGCGATATCCTCGAATTTGGCGCGGGCCACGTTGCGATTGCCACCGGTGCCTACTGGCGTCGCGATGGCATCGGCAGGGCAAATGGCTGGGCCATCCCCGGTTTCGATTCGCCCGGCGTGTACACGCCGGATGACCTGATGGCAGGGCATCTTCCGGAGAGTCCGGTGGTCATTTTCGATGACGACCATTACTACATGGGCAATGTCCTGGCAGAACGCTGCGTCGAACTGGGCCTGAAAGTGATCCTGGTCACCCCTGCCCTGCAGATCGCCAGTTGGGCTGGCAACACCCTGGAGTCGACCCACATCCTAAAGCGCCTGATGACGCTGGAGGTTGATCTGGTCCGGCATCACAACATCACCCGCTTTGAGTCAGGTCGCGTGCATCTGCGTTGCGAGATCAGCGGGCGCACACAGGTACTGGCCTGTCAGTCGCTGATTAACGTCACCGCCCGCCTGCCCAGGGATGAACTGCATGAAGCGTTGCTCGGCCAGGGGGCTGCGCTGAGCGAAGCGGGCATCAGTACGGTCAGCCTGATTGGCGACAGCCTGGCGCCCGGCACGATCGCGGCGGCCGTGTATCAGGGTCACAAGTTCTCACGCTATCTGGACAGCGACCTTGCGCCCCACGAATACGCGCGCGAGCTGCCATTGATTTGCACACCTGCGCCCCTCTTTGAACAGTGAGAATACGAACATGTTTTATGGATATGCGGACAGCATCCTCGCGGGTGCCCTGGTCACGATCAAAGTCGGCGTGTGTTCTTTTGCAGTGGCATTGGCGCTGGGTCTGCTTGTCGCCAACGCCAAGCTTTCAAAACACCGCTGGCTGGCCTGGCCCGCCACCGCCTTCACGTCGGTGATGCGCAGCGCGCCGGACTTTGTCTGGTTGCTGTTTCTCTACTACGGCGGGCAGACCGCGCTGAACCTGCTCGGTCAGCGCATGGGCTTTCAGGCGCTCGATATTGATGCCTTTGCTGCCAGCATCATCATTCTTGGGGTGATCTATTCGGCTTACCTCGCCGAGACCTTTCGCGGCGCCTTCCTGGCGGTCGACAAGGGCCAGGCGGAATCGGCACAGGCGTTCGGCTTCAACACGTTGCAAATCCAGATGCATATCGTCGTGCCGCAAATGATGCGCTTCGCCCTGCCCGGCATCAGCAACAACTGGCTGGTGATGCTCAAGGCCACCGCCATCACGTCGATGGTCAGCCTGAACGAACTTATTTTCCTTTCACGCTCGGCCGGTAAAGCCACTGGCCACGGCCTGGAATTGCTGATCGTCGCGGCGCTTATTTATCTGCTGCTGAGCACGGTCTCGGTTGTCGCCCTCAGGTTTATCGCGGCGCACTATGCCGCTGGCAGCAAGGAGATCACCTTATGAACTGGCATGTCGTGTTCGATAACCTGGCGCTGTTCCTGTGGGGCGACGGCACCCGCACCACAGGCCTGCTGCTGACGGTCGAGTTGTTCATCACATCACTGGGGCTCGGCCTGGTGATGGCGATTCCCCTGTCGTTGTTGCGCGTGTCGAGCAACCCGCTTTTGCGAACGCCGGTCTGGTTGTTCACCTACCTGTTTCGCGGGACACCGCTGCTGGTGCAGATCTACATCATCTATTTCGGCCTCGCCGAGATCGGCTGGATCCGCTCCAGTTGGGCCTGGACGTATCTACGAGAGGCTTACATCTGCGCATGGCTGGCGATTGGCTTGAACACTGCGGCCTACACCATTGAAATCCTGGCGGGCTGCATCCAGAAAACCTTTCACGGCGAGATCGAGGCGGCTCGCGCCATGGGCATGAGCCGGTGGACGCAGATGCGCCACATCATCCTCCCGGGTGCGATGCGCCGGGCAATCCCGGCGTATAGCAACGAAGTGGTGTTGACCCTGCATTGCACCGCGCTGGCGTCCAGCATCACCTTGCTTGACCTCGCAGGGGTCGGCCGCTCGATCAGCATGCGCTACGCCTCGCCTTACGAAGCCTATATCGCCGCATTGGTACTCTACGCCTTGTTTACCGGCCTGGTGTTCCTGCTGTTTCGCCTTGCCGAAAGCAAATGGCTGGCGTACCTGCGCCCTCGGTCAACCCATCCATGACAAGACAGCCAGGCATGGCTGCAAAGGTGAAAGACATGTCCAAACTCCAGGTCAACGACCTGCACAAACGCTACGGTCAGCACGAGGTGCTAAAGGGTGTTTCGCTGACCGCCAATGCCGGCGACGTGATCACCTTGATCGGCTCCAGCGGCTCAGGCAAAAGCACCTTCCTGCGCTGCCTGAACCTGCTGGAGCAACCGCAGTCCGGCGAGATCATCTGGGATGGCACGCCCATCGCCATGAAGCGCACGCGTGACGGCAGCCTGCAGGCCAGGGATGCGCGCCAGCTGCAACGCCTGCGCACACAGCTGTCGATGGTTTTTCAGAGTTTCAATTTATGGGCGCACCTGAGCGTGCTGGAAAACGTCATCGCCGCGCCCATGCGCGTGCAGAAACTGAGCCGGGCCGAAGCCACGGAAAAAGCCCTGCACTATTTGAACAAGGTGCAAATGGACCCGGCGCGGTTCGCCCATAGCTACCCGTCGCAGCTCTCCGGTGGCCAGCAGCAACGGGTCGCGATTGCCAGGGCGCTGGCCGTAGAACCAGAAATGATCCTGCTCGACGAACCGACGTCCGCCCTTGACCCCGAACTGGTCGGTGAAGTGCTGACGGTTATCCAGAACCTGGCCAGCGAGGGCCGCACCATGATCATGGTCACCCATGAAATGAGCTTCGCCCGCGAGGTGTCCAGCCAGGTGATCTTCCTGCACCAGGGCCGGATCGAGGAGCAAGGCGCGCCCGCGACGCTGTTCCGCTCGCCTGCCAGCGAACGACTCAAGGCTTTCCTCGGGACGTCGCTGCGCAGCCCTGAACCCTTTGCCACGCCTGAAAATAAACCATTTGTTTCATCAATCTAAAAAATCAAACAACCGAGACAAGTCGCGTTAAATCCCCATGACGGGTGACGCCAAGGAAGTGTCCGTATGACTCATATTTTTCACCGAAATCCTGCCCTGACGTTGCCCCTCGCCGTGCGTGGCGAGGGCTGCTACTTGATCGATTCCGCCGGCCAGCGCTACTTCGATGGCTCCGGCGGTGCGGCTGTATCGTGCCTGGGCCACAAGCATCCGAAGGTCATCGCGGCGATGAAGCGCCAGATGGAAACGCTGGACTATGCCCACACCAGTTTTTTCAGCAGCGAGCCGGCGGAACAACTCGCCAGCCTGCTGGCCGGGCAAAGTCCCGCAACGCTGGGCAACGTGTACTTTCTGTCCGGCGGCTCGGAAGCCATGGAAACGGCACTGAAAATGGCGCGCCAGTACCACGTTGAGAACGGCCAGCCTCAGCGTTGTCACTTCGTGTCCCGTCGCCAGAGTTATCACGGCAACACCCTCGGTGCGCTGGCCATCGGCGGCAATCTGCCACGGCGGAAGTTGTATGAACCGTTGCTGATGAAGACCACCCAAGTCTCACCCTGCTTCGCCTTTCGCTACCGCCTGGCTGATGAAAGCGACGCTGACTATGTCGAGCGCCTGGGCCTGGAACTGGAACATACCTTTCTTGATCTGGGTCCCGAGTCCGTGGCGGCGTTTGTCGCCGAGACGGTGGTGGGTGCGACCTCCGGTGCGGTAGCGCCAGTGCCGGGTTATTTGGCGCGGATGCGTGAAGTCTGTGACCGCTATGGCGTGTTGTTGATTCTCGATGAAGTGATGTGCGGCATCGGTCGAACCGGCAGCTATCACGCCTTCGAACAGGAAGGGGTGGTGCCTGACCTGTTGATTCTGGCCAAGGGTCTCGGCGGAGGTTTTCAACCGATTGGCGCCGTAATGGCCAGCGACCGAGTGGTGCAAACCATCAGCCGCGGCAGTGGCAGTTTCCAGCATGGTCACACCTACGTCGGCCATCCAATCGCCTGCGCCGCGGCCCTGGCGGTGCAACAGGAAATCATCGAACAGAACCTCTGCGCCACCGTGCGCAGCAGCGGCGAACTGCTTGGCGGGCTGCTCAACGAGCGCTTCGGCAAGCACTCCCATGTGGGTGATATTCGCGGCCGTGGCCTGTTCTGGGCCATCGAACTGGTGCAGGACCGCGACGGTAACCGGGCGTTCGTGCCGGGCTTGCGCCTGCACGCAAAAATCAAACAGGCCGCCCAGGCGCACGGCCTGCTGTGCTACCCCGGCGGCGGCACGGTCGATGGCGTCACGGGGGATCACGTGTTGCTCGCCCCGCCCTATATCAGCACTCCGGAACAACTGGCGTTCGCGGTCGACACACTCGCCGTGGCGCTGGATGAAACGCTCGCCCTTCAATGACAACCACAAGAGGCAAAAGCAATGAATCACCGTTATCTGAACTCTGTGCTCCTGGCTTGCGGTGCCGCCCTGATCAGTCAGGCCGCGCTGGCTGCTGAACCACCACGTGCCCGGGACCTGGGCATTCCCTTTGAAGGGACGCCGGGGAAACTCAATGCCATTACCGACGTCGCCGGCGTGGAAGTCGGCCAGGTCACCCTCAACAGTGGCGAGGGCAAACTGGTGCCAGGGAAAGGCCCGATACACACCGGGGTGACCATGGTCATCCCGCGTGGCAAGGCGTCGGTGAAAGCGGTGAACGGCGGGTTCTTCAACCTGAACGGCAACGGCGAAATGACCGGGCAATCGTATCTACAGGATTTCGGCCTGGTGTACGGCCCGATCGGCATTTCCAACACCAATGCCATCGGTCCGGTGTATGCGGGGATTACCGAATGGTCTGCCAAGACGTTCGGCAATGCGATCTGGCCGGTGGTGGCGGAAACCTGGGACGGCCGCCTCAATGACATTGAAGGCTTGCACGTCAAGCAGGAGCATGCGATCAAGGCGATCGAAGTGGCCAAGGGTGGCGCCGTACAGGAAGGCAACGTGGGCGGCGGCACTGGCATGGTGTGCTTCGGTTTCAAGGGCGGCATCGGTACGTCATCGCGTGTGATTGAGGTCGATGGCAAGTCGTACACCGTGGGTGTGCTGGTGCAATGCAACACCGGGCAGCGCGACACCTTGCGCGTAGCCGGTGCGCCGGTCGGCCAGGAGCTGGCGCAAAAATGGCTGGGCTGCTTCCAACCGGGTGTTGCGGCGACGGACAAAACACCGCATTGCCTGAAAAACGGCGATGGCGGTGCCCCGAGCAAGGATCAAGGCTCAATCATCATCGTAGTCGCCACTGACGCACCGCTGCTGAGTACCCAGTTGAACCGCATCGCCAAACGCGCCTCGATGGGGCTGGCTCGCATGGGTTCGTTCGCAGGGAATGGATCGGGTGACATCATCGTGTCCTTCTCGACAGGCGACGCCATCAACGATGTCGAAGAAGAAAATCCGGTCACGGTTACCCAGTTTCCGAACGACAAAATTGACCCGGTGTTTAATGCCACCGTGCAGGCGACAGAAGAAGCCATCACCAATGCTCTGGTAGCGGCTCGCGACATGACCGGCATCAACGGTTACACGTCATACGCCCTGCCCCACGGCGAACTGAACGCAATCCTGAAAAAATACAATCGGCTGCAACCCTGAGGCCAACCTCAAGCACCTCTGCAAGGAGGTGCTTGCAAGGTTTATTCGACGTAAACGCTGAATTGCTTGAGTTGGGCTTCGCTGTTGGCGATTTTCTGCAGGCTGTCTTCACTGCCGTTGGCGACCAGCAAGGCCGCCAGCGTCTGGGACACTGCCAGCGCGGGAACCACCGAAGGGAAAAGCGATGGTGTAGCGTTGCGCACCACAATCAACACATCGGAAGGCGCCGCTACCGGCGATACCGGGCTGTCGGTGATCGCAACGATTTTGGCCCCGTGTTCGCGGGAAAACTGCACCGCACGCAACGCGTCCTGCGCATAGGGGTGATAGCTGAACACCACCAATGCGTCTTCCGGGCCAATGCGCCGTAACTCATCGGCGAACGCACCGCCAATGCCGCTGAGCAAGGTGGTATTATTGAGAAACATTCCACAGACATAACTGAAGTAATACGCTGCGGGAAAAAGACTGCGCAAACCAACAACATAAATATGCCTGGCGCTGGTCAACAAGCCATGTGCCGCCAGAATCTGCTCGTAACGTTCAGGGCTGAACGTGTCTTCCAGGTTGGCCTGCTCGGCACTCAACATCTCGCTGATCAGCCCGGTATTTTGATCGCCCTTCGAACGTTTGCGCAGCGCGTCAGCGCGCTGAGTGAACATCGAATCGCGCTCCGTCAACCAGCGGCGAAAACAATCGCGCAGCTCTTCATAACCACCAAAACCCAACTGCCGAGCCAGACGCAGCATCGACGCTGGCTGTAACTTAGCCATACCGGCCACCGTGCGCATCGACTGCAAGGCAACTTCGTTGGGATGGTCAAGAATGAAGCGTGCTGCACGCTGGAGTGTCGGTGTAAGCGAGTGAAAGGTTTCTTCAATGAGCTTGTCTAGTTGGTGCTTATCCATAGATCGCTTCGCCCCTAATTTCGCACAAATTCTAACATGCAGTGAGAAATCAACAGCACATTTCGTCCTCAACGACACACCAGCAACTTCAGAAATCAGCTGACTGGACCGCAATATTCAGTGTCTGAATCTCCGGCACCCTTATGCATGCGAGCTTTGGCGCTTAGCCATTAGAGTCAACAACTCCAGCCAGGTGGACCGGTACCCATTGCTGCGCATTCAGCCGCTAAACGGGCCCTGATCTTGTAGATGGTCAATGACAGCTTCTGACCGTTAGGTACCCCTCGCGACAGGCAGCAATCGGCCAGTTGCGGCCGCTCGTGGCAGCAACCTGCGAAAAATGTAAATTCGCCTAAGCTAATTTTCAGTGCGTTCTTAACTCGATTACCACAATCGTAAAAATCATCATCGTCCGCCTGAAAGAGCCTCCTGATGACTACAAGAAGACTGATTGGCGTTCTTGCCTTACTTACTGCTTTTACCGTGAACGCTGATGACGGCGGCATTAGTTTCTGGCTCCCGGGCCAATTCGGTACGCTGGCGGCGGCGCCAACTGCCCCAGGCTGGAGTCTTCCACTTGTCTATTACCACGTTAACGCCAGCGACGGCGGCAGCAAGCCATTCCCCAGAGGGGGGCGAACCACACTTGGGTTGGATGCAAAAGCTGATCTGCTGTTTGCCAGCCCGACCTACACATTCACCGAACCGTTGCTAGGGGCTCAAGCTGCAATCTCGATGGTAGCCGCCGTTGGGAAATCCGAAGCGAGCGTGGATGCGACATTGACCGGTCCCCGTGGCAGAAGCTTTTCCGGTGGAGCGAACGACAGTTTGAAGGGTGCAAGCGACGTCTACTTGTTGGGCACTCTGAAATGGAACTATGGCGTTCACAACTTCATGGCTTACAGCATGGGTAACCTGCCAGTCGGCGCGTATGACCCGGATCGATTGGTGAACATCGGACTTGGCCATGCATCGCTTGACGCCGGCGGTGGATACACATATTTCGACAAAACCAACGAGTTTTCCGTCGTAGCGGGCCTGACCTACAACTGGGAGAACCCAGATACCCATTATAAAAATGGCGTAGATGCTCACGTGGACTGGAGTGCCTCGCACTTCATCACAAGCCAGACTCAGTTGGGCGTGGTTGGTTACTTCTACAATCAGATCACAGGGGATAGCGGTAGCGGTGCCACCTTGGGCGACTTCAAATCAAAAGTCAGCGCCGTAGGACCCCAAGCCGGGCATTTCTTCAAGGTCGGCAAAGACCTCTGGTACGTCAACCTAAAAGGCTACTACGAGTTTGATGCAGAGAATCGGCCAGAGGGCTGGAACACCTGGTTATCCTTGGTCATACCTCTGTCTGGTTAGTTATATTACGCAACGGTCTCCTTTGGGTCGAAATCCGCTGCTCATGAAGGGCAGCCACCGGCCAGAAGTGGTCATTCAAATGAGCTCACTAGACTCACTGTTACTGATCTGTTCGATCAACACTCCCCCGTTGCGTGTCTGACCCGGGCCAATCAGGCTCGCCTTGTAGCGAAACTCAATCCATAAGCTACATTTCTGTAATCCAAAAAAAGAAAGTGTTCTGTCTTGGTGTTTCGAACATATCGCTGCATAGGGCACGGTCGGGTCCACAAGGCTACAAAGAGACGGCTTTCGCAAGTATGTCCCGATGTTCTCGCATGACATCAACGCCCGGATACTCCATATTCCGCATAGCAAGGAGCGATATATGCAAGTTCGAATTATGCAAACTGCCCTGATCCTGGCCATCTTGGGCTGGACGTTGACTGCAACTGCCAAGGAGGCGAAAACGCAAACGGTGACGGCAGCCAACTTTGCTCGTGCTGAATCAGATATGTACTTCAGCAATTTCGTCAGGGACGGTGGCTTCGGCAAATTCAGCCACACGCGCGAGTTGGCGTCCATCGATCACCAGACCGTGATTCGGTTGAACCGTGACACTCTGTACTCGTTTGGCGTATTCGACCTTGAGGCTTCACCGGTGACCGTAACCCTGCCCGATGCAGGAAAGCGCTATATGGCGCTGCAAGTCATCAGCGAAGATCACTATGCCCCCGAGGTGTTTTACGCACCGGGCAAACACATCATCACCAAGGAGCAAGTCGGAACACGCTACGTGGCTTTGGCGATTCGTACCTTTGTCGACCCCAATAGCGCGGCGGATCTCAAGACCGTGCACGAGTTGCAGGACGCGGTGAAAGTTGAGCAGAAGTCTGTCGGAACCTTCGTCGTTCCAGAGTGGGACGCCGCCTCGCGGGACAAAATGCGCAAAGCGTTGCTTAGCGTGGTCGAGGCTGCCGGTGGGATCGATTCGGATCGCATGTTCGGTAGCAAGGAACAGGTCGATCCCGTGCAGCACCTGCTAGGAACCGCTGCGGGCTGGGGCGGAAACCCTCGAACTGCTGCGATGTACACAGGGGCAGCTCCGGCTCAGAACGATGGCAAGACCGCCTACGCACTCACAGTCAAGAACGTCCCCGTAGACGGTTTTTGGTCGGTAAGTGTTTATAACAAGTCCGGATTCTTCGAGAAAAACCCGCAGAATGCCTACACCGTCAACAACGTCACGGCGAAACCGAACGCCGATGGCTCGGTGACGATTCACTTCGGTGGCGGCGATACCACTGCGGTGAACTACCTGCCGATCATGCCAGGATGGAATTACCTATTCCGGATGTATCGCCCGCAACAAGCTGTTCTGGACAACAGCTGGAAAGTGCCGACGGCGCAGCAGGCAAATTAACCTCCCTCGATTGCACTGCTGGCGTCAACTTTTCAGCAGTGCGTTTCTTTAGGCGAAGTGTCGAAGACTGTCACGGAGCGATTGCTGGCAAATACGGTGGCGAAAGACGCATGAGTAATGTGTTCTCTTTAAAACGGGATCACCCTGCCAGATTTGATTCGCACCATGCTGCTTTTGGCCGTCTATATTTGATCATTCGACTGACCCTTATTGGCCGAAAGCCGCCGGTCGAGAACGGCTGCCATCGGGCAGTAGCAGCACTCCAACCCAGGCAACATTGCCCCGTGAAAGTTATGATGTTCAAGGCACAAGTCAACCGTGACCCGATGCTGCGACTCAAAGTAAAAAACCAGCGCCATGATTCAACGTCACGACTCGCGTAGCCCATGGACCAAATCGAAATACGCAGTGCCCCTCACCAAGTCCCCTCACCCGCCCCACTCAATGATTGCAACCAATCGACAAACGCCCTCAGGTGGCTGGGCTTGTCGGCGTCGAGCGGAACCAACGCATAGTAAGTTGAGCCAAGTGAACGCACTTCGGGAAAGGCCTTCTGCAAACGTCCGGCGGAGCATTCCTCTTCCAGTGTTGGAAAGGGACCGATGGCGAAACCAAGCCCATCCACGGCGGCCTGCAAGGTCACAAAAAAATGGTCGAAGCGCAGCGCTCTATTTGCGCGAAGCGTCGGGTAATTCGCGACCTCCAGCCAGCGTTCCCAATCACCCGGCCGGGTTTCGGTGGTCAACCAGGTCTGCGCGGCCAGTTGCTCAATCGTCTGGACGCCGGTTCGGGCAATCAGGGACGGACTCGCGATGACCGTATTCAACTCGCAAAACAAGTGAATGGCCTGAAATTGGCCACCGTGCGGTACGGCCCGGCGTATCGCAACGTCAAAGCTTCCGGTGAACTCAGGTTGCGTCGAAAGGACAGTCGAAACTCGAACATCCACGCCCGGGCAAATCTCGGCGAATGACGGCAGTCGGGGGATCAGCCAGCGCATCGCCACTGTGGCGGAGGCGCTAACCCGAATGACTTTCAGTCGCTGGTTCTTGCCATAACGTTCGGCCGCGTCCGCGATGTGATCGAACGCGGCACTGATTTCCCGCGCGAGTGCCCGGGCATGAGGAGACGCCACCATGCTCTGCCCATCCCGCACGAACAGCGGCTGGCCGAGCCAGTCTTCCAGGACGGCGATTTGCCGACTCACGGCGCCATGAGTCAGGTTCAACTCCCGAGCCGCCGCCGAATAACTGCCAGAACGGGCGGCCACTTCAAAAATGCGTAACGCATGCAGCGGTGGAAGTCTTTGTCTCATATGTGAGCCCGGCGCACAGATATCGCGACTTTTATTCGATTGTGTGAGGCAGCCACCCAGAATACGGTGAGTTGCAGATTTTAGAAACCGATTACCTACTTTGCTAGTGACGCACCGCTGACATTCGAGCGCTCGTTGCTCGCTCAAAAACCGAAGAGAAGGCCTGTCCATGACTCAACTGATCAACGTGAATTCGCGCGTCTATCGCCTGTCCTCGGCACCGACGATTGTTATCTGTGTCGACGGCTGTGAGCAGGAATACATCAATCAAGCTATTCAAGCCGGACATGCGCCCTTTCTCGCCGAGCTTATCGGTTTCGGCACGGTATTGACCGGTGACTGCGTGGTGCCGTCATTCACCAACCCGAACAATCTATCTATCGTTACCGGCGCGCCACCCTCCGTTCATGGTATCTGCGGCAACTTCTTCTTTGATCAGGATGCGCAAGAAGAAGTCTTGATGAACGACGCCAAGTACCTTCGTGCGCCGACCATTCTTGCCGAAATGGCCAGGGCGGGTCAGCTGGTTGCAGTGGTGACCGCCAAGGACAAACTTCGCAACCTGCTGGGGCATCAACTGAAAGGCATCTGCTTTTCGGCTGAAAAAGCCGATCAGGTGAACCTCGAAGAACACGGTGTGGAGAACATTGTGGCGCGTGTTGGCATGCCCGTGCCTTCCGTTTATAGCGCGGAGCTTTCGGAGTTCGTATTTGCTGCCGGACTTTCTTTGCTGACTAATGAGCGGCCCGATTTCATGTACCTGTCTACGACCGACTACATACAGCACAAGCACGCGCCGGGCACACCGCAGGCCAATGCGTTCTACGCCATGATGGACAGCTACTTCCAGCGTTATCACGAGGCAGGAGCGATTGTAGCGATTACGGCGGATCACGGAATGAACGCCAAGACCGACGCAGTGGGGCGCCCCAATATTTTGTTCTTGCAAGACCTGCTGGACGCCCGATACGGCACGCAGCAGGCACGCGTTCTGCTGCCTATTACCGACCCTTACGTGGTGCATCACGGTGCATTGGGCTCTTACGCGACTGTGTACCTGAATGACACCGTACAGCAACGCGACGTCATAGAGTTTCTAGCCGACATTGCGGGTGTCGAGGCCGTTCTGACGCGTACACAAGCCAGCCAGCGCTTCGAGTTGCCTGAAGACCGGATTGGCGATCTGGTTGTGCTTGGAGAGCGCTTGACGGTGCTGGGAACGGCTTCCGACAAACACGACTTGTCCGGACTGACTGTGCCTTTGCGCTCCCACGGTGGCGTGTCTGAGCAAAAAGTGCCGTTGATCTTCAACCGCAAACTGGTCGGCATGGACAACCCGGGGCGCCTGCGCAACTTCGACATTATCGATATCGCACTCAACCATCTGGCCTGATCCGAAAGCGCCATAGCGCAGCGAAGCCTGCGCCCTTACTCGCTTAATCCAAAAACTGGTGAGCGCAGCGAAAGACTGCGCGCCACTCGGAGACAGGCATGCCTACAAAAACCGTTGATACGCTACATTACAAACCCAGATCACGACTCTCTGCATTTGATCAATATAAATGGCGTGCATTGATCGGCGTGACGTTCTGTTATCTCTTTTATTACACCGGGCGCCAGACCTTGGGCTTCGCGATTCCCGGAATACAGCATGACTACGGATTATCGAAATACGAAATAGGCTGGATCAGCGCGGCGATGTTGTGGTGCTACGCGGGCGGTCAATTTATTAACGGCAACCTAGGCGACAAACTCGGTGGCAAACGAATGATGATCGCCGGCGCGATCCTCTCGCTGGGGGCAAATTGGGTCTTTAGTTTCGGTCACTCGTTCTGGTTTTTCATGTTCGCCTGGGGGGCGAACGGTTACTTTCAGTCGATGGGTTTTGCGCCCGGTAGCCGTCTACTTTCGAATTGGTGGGGGGTTGAAAAACGCGGTTTTGTTTATGGGATATATGTAGGATTTTCCGGGTTTTCCTCAGTGCTCGCATTTATTCTACCCCTTGTCATTCTGGGCACGATGCAGCTCGACTGGATCTGGATTTTCAGGCTGGCGCCGTTGTCGATGCTCTTAGGGGCAATAGTATTGTGGCTTTTCGTATCTGAGCGTCCCGAAGACAAAAACCTGCGTTCCATTGGCCACTCGAATGAAAACTCAGCATTGGCAGCCGAGGGCGCTTTAACCAGCACGCAGCGATATTTGATCGTGCTGCGAAACTGGAGACTTTATATCGCAGGATTCGCAATCGGTTTTCAGAATGCCGCGCGATATGCGTTGGTGGTTTGGGTACCCGTACATTTTCTAGGCCTGGATTGGAAGACTTCGTCAACGTTGATTGACCCGAAATGGATCACCGTGGCACTGCCTATAGGAATGGCCTTGGGCGCACTGTCGAACAGTTGGATTTCCGACGTGGTGTTTCAGGGCAGGCGATATCTGGCAATCGTCTCCTACATGATACTCGCGTCAGCCACCGCGATCATCATGATGTTCGTCCCACACGGCAGTATGGTTTCGATTGGTCTGCTGTTCCTCTGCGGTTTTTTTGTGTTCGGGCCCGCATCATCTTTCTGGGCGCTCTGCCCGGACATCTTTGGGCGCCACGCGGCAGGCACCGCAACGGGCGTGCTCAATACCATGTCCTACGCATTCGCCGGCATTGGTGAACCGGTCATCGGCCATTTGATCGATACGACCGGTAGTACGTCGATCATTTTTCCGGTGGTCGCAGGACTTTGTGCAGCAAGCGCCATGCTGTCGTTATTGATTAAACGCTGACGGCCTCAGCGCGCGGATTGTTGCTTCAGAAGCACTGCGATTCGCGCCCCCCCCCACCCGGACGATTGATGATATCGATACTCAGTTTGCGCAAGCCTCTCATCGAAGCACGTTTCACTGGACGCGAGCGAGGAAGTTAAAGCTTTGTTTTTGGCCGATTGTAGCCGTACGTGACAGGCATTTATCGCTCAAAGACTGCCTGTCATTTCTTGAAGCGACAGCGTTACGAGCCTCTTTTATGTAGCTGTGAAACGAGCCTAGGGTTCAAGCCGATCATGAAATATTAGAGATATACGCTTGATGGCGATAACTTCTTAAAATATATTACTCAAAGCGTACATTTATCGTGAGTCGATGCCAATGTCCCAACAAGTTTTTTTGCGTGATGCCATGCGGCGCCTTAACTTTACAAGGGACGCGTTCGCCCAGCGAATCGGCGTTTCACGGCGCGCGCTGGATAGCTGGCTACTACCTGAAGAATCTGCCGAAATGCGCAAAATGCCGGAGATCGCTCAGCGGTTTGTATTGGAGATATTTAAAAGCTTTTCAGCGATTACTCAGAGTGTACATTCAGCTTCGGTCGGGAACGGAGAGCAGGCCAGGCATTTACTGTCGGTTGATACCTACACACGCGACTCGGTAGAAGAGTTGTTACGTATCGCCGACATGATGCAACCGGTTGCTCGCAGGCAGAAAACAACGCGGGTACTGGAAGGCGCCGTGCTCGCCAACCTGTTTTTTGAAGCGAGCACTCGAACACGACTGAGTTTCAGCGCCGCTTTCGCAAGATTGGGTGGGTCAGTGTGCGACACCACCGGCTTCACCTTTTCGTCGATGGCCAAGGGCGAATCGATCGCTGATACCAGTCGGGTTATCAGTGGCTATGCCGACGTTATCGTTGTGCGTCATCCGGAGCTGGGGGCCGTGACTGAGTTCGCCAACGCTACTCACGTGCCGGTGATCAACGCCGGCGATGGGCCGGGTGAGCATCCAAGCCAAGCGCTGCTGGATCTGTACACCATACAGCGGGAATTTTCGCGCCTGGACAAGTTGGTTGATGGTGCGCATATTGCCTTTGTCGGCGATCTCAAATATGGCCGTACGGTGCACTCTCTGAGCAAACTCCTGTCGCTCTATCGCAATCTCAAGTTCACCTTAATCTCGCCAACTTCGCTGGCACTGCCAGAGCACCTAGCACATCACCTCGCGCGCAATGGCCACCACATCGAGCAAACCCAAGACTTGGCTAATGGATTGAAAGGCGCCGATGTAGTCTATGCAACACGCATCCAAAAGGAGCGCTTCGCCGAGCAGGAGACGGTCGAGGGCTACAACGCCAGCGTTCAGCTTAACCAGGCAATGGTTAATGCGGTCTGCGGTGCAAACACCTTGATCATGCATCCACTTCCACGAGACTCACACCCGAACGCCAATGATCTAAGTATTGATCTGAACCTGGATCCACGACTGGCCATCTTCAAGCAAACGGATAATGGAATTGCCGTTCGCATGGCTCTCTTTGCTACGTTGTTGGGGGTTCAGGACCAAATCCAACACTCGTTGCGCGATGTGGGGTGGCATGTGCCTGTCTTTCTTGGACCCAATGAAGCGGTACCTTATCAGGAGCAATGATCGCGAGCGGCCACTTTTGGCCGAAAGGAGCCATTCACTGGCATCGATGATGGATCGGAGCTATGAAAAATAAATCTCAACAAAATCAGATGCTTGATTAAAATATTTATGTTCCTGTAGTAAAAAACGCAGCAGCTCTGGCGGAGTACTGACCGCTCTTTTGCCTTTCTGGCTGCAGGTAGATGGCATCCTCCAACAATAGGGCTCGATGCCGTCTGTCGGTACGTGGCAGACGACACATCACGCAGCACAAGAAATCGCCCGTCCGGGCAAAAGGGCTGTGCCATCGACCTGCCATCGTCTACATTGAGCGCGCTGGCCCCTTGACCTTGGTGAATAATGCATGGATGACGTCTACAAAATTCTGATTGCTGCAGTGGTAGGCTTCGCGCTTAATCCGGTTACAGAAAAAATCAAATTGAGCATCGCCGCACGCGACAACAAAAAGAAAATAATAAATAAACTAAATATATCTAAAGACATACTCGCCAACGCCATTAGCACGCTCAATAGAACATGCAGCCTCCGGGAAGCATACATCAATCAGGACGACCATAATCATTCGGTATTTCTCCTTCCGTTCATAAAAACCCCTAACCTCCATGACGACTTTGAGAAGTGCTATCTATCACTAAGCAAAGAACAGAGAAAAATTATTGAAGTAGTTATTTACGGGCTAGTGCATGTAACCAAGCTTGAAAGTAAAGCCGAGAAGTTTGATGAAAGCCTAAAAGACGTTTTGAACGAAACAAAGTACACCGACGTAAAAGAAATAAAGGCGGCTCACGATAGGTATTACAAACGAATTCTTGCATGTGAAAAAGCCATGCTTTACTCGCTTGTAAACATACGAAAAAATCTTGAGCTAGCGATTAATGATAAACCACAGCAAAATACCGATGCTGAAAATTTTGCCAGTACCAGCGAAGAGCTTGGGATAAGTTTCAACCTATCTTGGTGGCCACATCTTCACCCCGAGCAAAACGTCTCACCGACTGACATCACAGACGTCGACCGAATCTGACAGTGGTGGCCCAGTATGCTGAATAGCCCCAAGTTTCGTAGAAACCCGACGGCCGCTTTTGGCCGATAGCAGTCAGTTGTCAACACCCCCTATCAGCCGACGTTGTTGAAATATCGAGTACGAAAGCGGTTTTGTCTGGCAATTGCGCTTACTTGCCGATCCGGGCGCCAAGATGACGCTTGCCAATCGATAATTTTCGCAAGCAAGCACAGCGCCTTACCAGTTGTAACTCACCGATCCGGTCACATTTCGGCGATACCCGTATTTGCAGCTGTCGCCCGTGTAACCGCACTGAGAGACATAGGTTTCGTCGGTCAGGTTGGACGCATTGAGCGACAGTTTCGCCCCGGCATAGGCTGAAGACAGCTTGCCAAGGTCGTAACTCAGGCTGGCGTCAAACAGCATGTAGTGGGGGATGCCTTCGCTATTTTGCGAGTCGATATAGCTCGGGCCGACGTAGCGTACCCCTCCTCCTATCGCCAAGCCCGATAGCGCACCGCTCTGAACGGTGTATTGCGACCACAGCGAGGCCAGTTGTTCAGGGGTATTGCCAGGTTGATTGCCTTTTTCACCGGCCGTATTGCTGCGGGTAATTTCAAGGTGTGAATAGCTGTAGTTGGCCATCAACTCCAGAGCATCGGACAGTTGCGCCTTGCTTTCCAGTTCGATACCGCGCGACTGGATCTCTCCGGTCGCCACCGAGAAACGATTGTTGCCGGGATCTGCCGTCAGTACGTTTTGCCGCGTCAGGTCGAACAGCGAGACAGTCACGTAGCTGTCACTCCCTTTGGGCTGGAATTTGATCCCGACTTCGTACTGGCGGCCAGTTTCGGGTTCGAAGGCACTGCCGTCACGCGCCACCGCCGTGATGTTAGGAAAAAACGACTCGGAATAGCTCGCGTAGGGTGCCACGCCGTTGTCTGCCAGGTACATCACACCGGTCCGCCACGTGAAGGCGTGATCGCGTTGCTTGAGGTCCGCCGCCGTATCGGTGGCGTAATGGACCGTTTTCGAACGTGCCCAGTCTTGACGACCACCCAGGTTGAACACCCAGTGCTCGTCAAATTTGAGCTGTTCCGAGAGATACACACCCGCCTGGTCAAGCTGACGACGCTGGTTGATGTCGTAAAAGGCGTCCAGGTCGCTGTAATCCTGGTGGTAGACCGGCGCATAGATATCCAGCGGATCAACCACGTTGCCACCCCCCAACTGATTGGTGCTTGCGTGTTGCAAATCGATACCGACCAACGTTGTGTGTTCGAAACGGCCGGCGTTCCACTGGGCTTGGAAATGGTTATCGAGCAGCGCGTTCTTCACCTTTTCGTGGCCCAGATAACCGAAGCGGCCCACGGTGCGCTGGTCGTCATCCAGGCCGTATTGGTAAATCGTGCGTTGCTCCTGATAGGAGCGGCTGTAACGGGCGTTTTGGCGAAATGTCCAGATATCGTTGAGGTGATGCTCAAACTGATAACCCAGCGACCACTGTTCTACATCGTACTTGTCGAAGTCGGGGTCGCCGACAAAGCGATCCGTGGCAATCCGTCCGTAACTCGAGCTGTCGAGGGTGCCCACCCGTGGCAAGGCGTAGTAGCCCAGCACATTGCGGTCTTTTTGAAATGACGCCAGCACCGTCAGCGAGGTGTCTTCCGAGGGGCGCCAACTGATCGCCGGGGCGATGAATTGACGGTCATCACGGGCGTAGTCGATTTGCGTGCCACTCTCTCGCCACAGCCCGGTGAGGCGATAAGTCAGGACGCCATCTTCGGTAAGCGGGCCGCCGAAGTCCGCAGCCAATTGCTTGCGATCAAAACTGCCGGCCTGCATCACCAGTTCATGAAGCGGCTCATCGGTGGGGCGCTTGCTGATCACGTTGACCATGCCGCCCGGTGAGGTTTGACCATAGAGCACGGATGATGGCCCGCGCAGTACTTCCACGCGCTCCAGTCCATAGACTTCACCCACGGCACGGCTCTGGTTGGCAAAGCTGTACTGGCGCAGGCCATCACGGTAAATACCCCCGCCAGTCGTCGCGTCAAAGCCACGGATGCTGATCGTGTCGCGCCGGGTATCGACGCCATTGGCTTCACCATTGACCCCCGCCGTGTAGCGCAGCACCTGCCCGATGCTTTGTGGCTGCTGGGCGTCGATCTGCTTACGGGTGACCACACTGATCGATTGAGGCGTTTCCATGATCGACGTATCGGTCTTATTGGCACTCATGGTTCGGCTGGCGACCAGGCCGTCGTTGTTGCCCAACGAGGTGTCGTACGCGGTGCCACTGATTGCGGTCGGCGCCAACTCCAGCACGTCGCTGTTGCCCGGTACCAGCAGCAGGCTACCATCGTCCTGGAGCTCATAAGTCAGCCCCGAGCCGAGCAAGAGCTGCGCCAGGCCGGCCCCAGTACTGAAATCACCTTGCAGCCCCTGGGTATTCTTGCCGGCCGTCAGCGTCGAGCTGCCCGCCATGGTAATCCCCGCCTGTGCGCCAAAACGCGATAGCGCAGCATCCAGGGGGCCTGCATCGATGCTGTAATGCTGCGAACTGCCGGCGGCGAAAACCGGCAGGCTGCATAGCGGTTGCACGCTGAGCAACAACAGCCCAAGCGTACCGGCACGCAGGGCGCGGGAAGGTGAAGTCATACGGGGCTCCTAAGGGGTGACGACCCACCTCTAGCGGGCGGGTGATCCCTATAGGCCAAGCGAGTTTGAAAAAACTATCGCGCAGCGAAAAAAATAATTCAGGCCGGTACGATCGAGACCCAATACCGAGTCATGCGCTCGATACGCACCGGCAGCGTGCGAGCTATCAGCGTCAGTGCCGCATCGGTGTCATCCAGCGAAAAACTGCCTGTGAGGCGTAACCCTGACACCTGCTCATGACACCGCAAAATACCGGGACGGTAACGCGAGAGCTCGGCCACCAGCGTATCCAGGCGCAGGCGATTCGCTGGCAAAATTCCGCGCAGCCAAGCCTGGGTGACCAGCAGGTCGGCGCGGTTTGGCACGCCGATCCCGAAGCGGTCCACGCGTGCCTGCCATCCTGCCTCAAGCGAGGATGGCGCTTGTTGGCCCCGTGAGTGCACCTGCACCTGGCCTTCCAGCACGGTTACTTGCGTGCCTTGCCGATCATGGCGCACCTGCAAATGCGCTTCGCTACTCTGCAGGATCGCGTCCGGTGTGATTAGTTGCAGCGAGCGCGACTCTGCCCGCACGCGCAAGGCCAACTCACCCTCGATCATTTGGATGCGCCGCACCTGATCAGTGAAATCCAGGTTCACGGCACTGGCCGTGTTCAGCCACAGCGAGCTGCCATCAACCAGCGTCCACTGGTGACGCTCGCCCGTACCTGTACGGTGGTTCGCCAGTGCGGCGCGCACTGGCGTGGAACCCGCGCCTTGCCAGGCAACCCCGCCAACCGCACCAAGGACCAGCAGGCGCTTGAGTACCTGCCGACGTTTATGAATGTCCGGTCCGGCCGACTCCAGTGCCCTACGCGCGGTGGCATCGCGCAAAAGATTCGCTCCAGGCTGTTGCAGCAGCAGCAAGCTGGCGACACGTTGCCAAGCCTGTTCATGCTCATTGCTCGCCTCGCGCCAACGCTGCAATGCGTCCAGATCAGGCGCACTCATAAGCCCGGACTGCATCCTGACAAGCCAATCAATGGCGATATCGCGCACCTGCGGACTAATCTCGGCCCTCATTCGAAACGGCTCGCATAGCAAACACTGAATGCCTTGCCCATCGCTCGTTGCACTTGAGCCACGGTCAGCCCCAACTGCGCAGCGATCTGCGGATACGTGAGGCCGTCGAGCTGAGACATGAAGAAAATCTGCCGTATGCGCTCGGAGAGGCCAATCAGCAGCGAGTCAAGTTGCAACAAGGTTTCGATCACCAGATACCGGTCCTCGGGTGACGATTCCACCCCCTCGGGCCGGGCAGCCAACGCTGCAAGATAAGCCCGCTCAATCTCCTGACGGCGCCAGCGATTGACCAGCAGTCCATTGGCAATCGCCGCTAGAAACGCCATGGGCTGACGCAACTCGCGCACCTGCTGAGGGGCGCGCAGCACGCGGATGAACGTGTCGTGGGCCAAATCCTCGGCGTCGGCACTGTGCCCCAACCGGCGGTTCAGCCAGCCCCGTAGCCAGCCGTGATGATTCTCGTACAACTGTTCGACGGACGATGTTGGGCTGGCATCCTGCATGTAAGGCTCGCACTGCACGAATGATAATACTTCTCATCCTATTGATCGAGCGGGTGGTTGTACAGTGTTTATACATGTTTGATGTGGTGGAATTCTCGGCTCATATTCCTGAATGCCTTTGAATTACCCTGACCGGGTTTATTCGAACGCGAGAATGTTACCCCTCCAACTCTATCGGTCGCTGCAAAATGTCCGCTCCTGGCCGAATGCTGCCCGTCATTAGCCGCAGAAATCGGCCAAAAGCGGACGTTCGACCTAGGTCTGCAATTCCCTTAACCGTGTTGGATACATCAGCGATCTGCGCTGCATCATTGCAAAAATCATTCGTTGCGAAGAGGCAAAGCATTGCAATACAACGCCTATGCTGGAGGTGTTCGGCCGCCGCACAGGCCAACGGTATGAGGTGGACGCTCGACCCGCCCCTTACGCTATTACTGTATTAAAAAACTAGCCAGCAATTTGCCATTACCAAGGTGTCTGCTTTACTGCACCTGCGCCCGGCTCAATGCGGACATCGAAGCTAAGGCCAAGGTGCAAAACCGAAGGTTTCCGTAACCGAGTTTGCAAGGAGGCATTATGTTCGAAACAAGCACGCTGCATGGCTACTACAGGGGCTATCGCTACTTGGAGGACTCCCCCGAAGGTCGGTTCACCGCTTTTTCAATGAGCCCGTATCGCCCTACTCCGGAACGGTTTCATTTCCAGGCGGTGGCTGGGACGAACTATCTGGACCATCAGGGTCATATCATTTCCCAAACGATCTACCAGGGTCGCCTTGAAGATATTGCTAGCCAAGTGGATCAGCATCTCTACGGCACTGCTCAATACACCCTGGCCGGAGTCAATGCGTTTCTAGTCCATAACTACCCGGCACTGAACTTCCAGAACGTCACGGCTTACATCATCCAGCAGTTGCAAACCAACGGTGGTGCGACAGAGTCCATCTTCGTAGATCCCGCGGGTACAGATCTCGAGGACCGCATTGGTGGCTATTTCTCGGTGATCAACTGGAACCCTGTGAACATTTGCCGGGCGCCTTCTGACGATCATCGCAATGGTTATCCGGCCAATGCGCCGGACCGGGAAGTGGTCGACAAACTGCTCGCCACACCGAATGCGCCAGGGATCACGCTGCATCCGACCTTCCAGGCCTTCCTTCAAACCAACCTCAATAATCTAGGAGGCAACGTCGATGGCTTCCTAGCCGCCGCCAACGCCTGTCTGGGCTGCGACTGCGTCGGTTTCTATCAGTTCGAGTGGACTTCCGTGGACCCTGTGAGTCCCGCCTGAGTATCTAACCCGCAAATCAATCAGCGTTCAAAGGAATGGATATCATGACAGATAGCAAAGATTTTAACGCGGTCCTGTACGAGAAACTCTACTCCAAACTCGCCATCGCGCTAGGCGTGGGTAGCCGCGATGGCGGCTACACTATTGGTGAGTCGCTGCTGTCCATCTACAACCCAGGCCAGTACCTGCCTGTAGGGCTGGACCCGGTGGGCAAGGCGGAGGACGACCAAGAAATCTCCCTGATCCTCGATACCTCACCGATGTTTAACTTCACCTACGTCCCCGTCACGATGCAGGTTTCCCAGGCTTACGAAAACATCCTCAAGTCGAAGATTTTTCCCATTTCAAATCTAACCGAGGCGGAAAAGAAAAAACTCGAGGATGCACGTCGCAGCTACGCGGAGCTTGAGGAACCGTGCAATGAGGCCATGTACAAGTACATGGATGCCTGCGATGTGGTCGACGCAGCGATCGCCAATGAGAAGAACGGCACTGGCCCTGGGCCGACGTCGCGACAGAAGGGTGAGGCTAAGGCGGCGTTGGATAAATGGATAGCCGTCGGCAAAAACCAGCAGGCAACCAACATTGCAATCATCGCCCAGTACGAAGGGCGCGATGGCGCAAACTTCTGGCAGGGATTGGACGAAAAGTTCGGCAGCAACCAACGTGATGTTTCCGGAATGCAGTTTTCACCGGTTGTCCCATCGCCACGCTACGCCAACTGGTTCAAAGACTCCGGCTGGACCAAGTTCGAGTTCTCTCAGAAGGATATGGACAACCAGTCGAACTCCAACGCCCTTGGCGTAGCGGGATCATTGGATGCCACGTTCGGTATATTCAAGATCTCCGGTTCCGGTGACTACAGCAAGGAGTCGAGCTACATCAAGATCGACGAGACCGAGTTACGGTTCTCCTGCGAGTTGATGCGCGTGACCCTCACCCGTCCGTGGATGAATCCTTTGGTATTCAACAGCCGAGCTTGGAAGTTCAATCCTGCATCCGGAACGAGCGAATATTCCACCGGCGGCAGCATCAAGGACGATATCGTGCCTACGGGACCGTTCGTCTCAATACCTACCACTGTGATCTTGGCGCGAAATGTAAAGATCATCGGCAAGTTCCAGGACACCGTTGAGGAGACCATCAAAACTGCCATTAACGGTGAGGCAAGCATAGGGATTGGGCCATTCTCCATTACTGGTCGGGTGACCTACCATGATGAGACCCACAAAATCAGGGGCTCAATCGCTGGCAACACCATCGAGATCAGGGACACCCAGATCATCGCCTCCATTAGCCAAGTGCTGCCTCAACTTCCCAACCCGGACAACAACCTGCCGTGGCCTGACCGAGGCTGAGTCCGCCCCCCCCCCACAGGCCTTCGTGCCTGTGGGGCACTTCGGACCCTCTCCCGATAATCAGCACAAGGTGTCTATCATGTTGATCAATCCTCCCCCTCAGGACGATTCGGCAAATTTCGTCCAGCTCTACAGCAAGCTCGCCGAATCCCTCGGAGCAGCTGGTGTCGTCGGACAGAATCCGGCGGCGCTGGTTTCCATCCAGTTACCAGGTGTCGTCGTCCCGCCGGGGCTAGATCCGGACGATCCGGCCACCCAGTACCTCATCAGCAACCTGCTTAACGTCACGCTCGAATGCAACTACGTGGTGACCACCAAAGCCGCATTAGTCTCAGACGTCTATAAACTGATTCTCGATGGCAAAGAAACCCCTGATATTGAACTCACAAAGAAGCAGCTCGCCGATCTGAACCATGCCCAGGAACAGCTCTATGACCGCGCGAGCCAGCAGCCCACAGCGAAGTTCTTGGCCTATCAGAAGTGCTCTGAGCGTTATTACGCTGCTTTGGACACCTACAACACCCAGCGTCAGACCCATTTGAACGGAGGGTCGAAGGTCCCGAAAAAAACCAAAGACGCTTTGGATAAGGCGGACAAAGAGTGGCTGGCCCATGGCTATAAGGAAGCAGTTCAGCGTGACTTGGCGATCATTGCCGAACTCGAGAGTCGCAATCCCTATGTTTACTGGCAGGCGCTGCGGGAGCGCTATGAAAATGCAACCCGGCTCCTGCCGAACAACAGTAGTTTTCAGGAGATAACAAGCCTGCCGGCCTACAAGAATTGGTTCAACCAAGATCTGTGGACGCCTTTCCGTTTCGATAGCAACGATTACAAGAATCAGCGGCGATCCGGCGGCACCGGCATGCAGGCCGGTGGTTGCACATGCTGCACACGAGATGAGGTGCAGGGCCGCGTCCACAGCGCACGGTCGGCAATAGACTTGCACCGGCGATATGATCAGTTTCAGCCTTTAGGTGCTTGGGATGACGCCTCAGCTACTGAGGTGTACATTCCTCACCAAGTCGATCCCGAGCATCTTGAGCTCGAACTCTCGTTGAAGCGCATCAACATCATCCGCCCATGGATGGACAGCAATGTTTTCTATAGCCGCACTTGGCGCTGGTCGCCACAGAGCATTGGCTTCGGTATCGATATTTCTACAGGTGGCTCGGTGGCGGGAAATCAGGTGGCCTCAGGGGTGATGCCGGTGCTGCCGACGACGGCGCTTCTGGCCAAGGATATTATGGTGCGAACCTCATGCGAGAAGACCCACGCGTGGCTGGCTGAGCAATTCGAGTTGGGCCGCATGGTTCGCTATGGCCCTTTCCGCCTTCAAGGATTGCGTGAGGGCACTGGCCAGCACCTAAAGGCCAATGGTCAGGCGGTAAAATCCGTACTCCTCGGTGCCCCACAGATCTTCGGCTATCTGTCTACGATCTTCCCCCAATGCCCGAATCCAGATGGCTCACTGCCGTGGCCTGGAGGCTGAGAAACGCCGATGGTGGCGCGACATGCGGCCGCCATACTCTCGTGGTCGTCCGGCGCCCTGATCAATCTCAAGAAGCACTCTTCGCTACGAGTAATAGCAGAGAAAAAACGAAATATCGCTCTCTTTGAATTGGTAATGGAAAGCAAGCCGCCAGCCTGCGACCTAACTAGTTGCGGGTAAAAGACATAGGATATCAAAGCTGGTTGTATTTGGCGGTGGTGCTGGATCTGTTTTCTCGTCAGGTCGTTGGCTGGTCAATCAAGTCGCAGATGACCAGTGATTGGCTATTGATGCGTTGTGGATGGCGGTTTGGAAGCGTAAACCGAAGCAAGAGGTGATGGATAATTCCGACCAATGCAGCCGGTACAGCAGCTCCGATTGGCGCAGCTTTTTGAAGGCAAAGAATTTGGTTGCCAGCATGAGTCGCCGAGGCAGCTGTCATGACAGCGTCGTGGCCGAGAGCTTTTTCCAGCTTCTGAAACGGGAACGGATCAAGCGAAAAATCTACATCAGGCGGGAGGTTTGCAAAGCGTTACGCAATGAGCTTGCGAGGTATCTAGAGAAGCCGGGGCGATTCAGTATGCCTGAGGTACGTCAAAGTGGTCGATCATCTCTGCTAGAGAGCGTGCGGCGTTTTCTTTAACGAAGTACTCACGACAAATACTGCGGTAGGCATAGAGAGCTATCTGTTCGTGATCGAATGCCAGTGGTCTGTCATCGATCGGTGCGAACAACCAGTTGTCGTGGTGCTTGCACATGCCACGGAAGGTGGACACCTTATTGATGCCCACTTTCTTCAGTTGAGGCTTACCTCCAGTGGATTTCAACGTGGTGAGATCGGCGGAAAGTTGATAGACATGACCTTGCTCTACGATCAGGTTTAGCTGACCACCCTTCTGAATTGAGTGCGCGGAGATGATGGTGTCGCAGCGGGCCCCATTGTTGTAGTGGAGGCATCGCCCCCTGTTGCGTTGCTGAGCCATTGCTGTCTGATGCGCATGAGTGAAGGACATGTCGGTCTCTACTGGGGTGGGAGCTGGAGTAGCACTTGTTTCGGCATTGCTAGCGATGACTAGGGTGCCATTAAACTACGTCGGAAAGTCGAGCTCGATAGACCCTTGTGCTGGATAAGTTCAGGAGCCTAAGCCCTAACGCGGTCACTGTTAAGGCTGTAGCCCTCATTCACAGGCTTGGCGTAGTCGCTCCGTGAAGAGCGGCAGAAAAAGCGCGGACTCAGCAACCTGCCACCAGGCCTTGTTTTCATCCTCGTCGGTGGCTGACAGCAGATTGTGAGCCAGAAAAACCTCAAAGCCCGACCTTGCAACCTTGTCCTCGGCGCTGAACTCGTAAAGCCCCGCTTGGACAAGCAGCTTCTTGACGATCAGGGGCAATAACCAGGCGGAGAAAATGAGGTGGTTGTGGCGAGGCCAGATGCTTCCCTTCTCACCATTTGCGGGGCCATGAGCTGCGGCGTTCCGAGCGGCACACAAATCGTGAGCCCAGGCGTCGAGCGGGCGATTGACGTTTTTGTCCCAGTGCTCGCGCCACCACGATTCGTCTAGGTTCCCTTTATGCCAGATGGGCGGGGTCGGTAGCTCATCGAAGTGTTCGTTGATGGCCCCGCGGAAGGCAGCTTTGTCATGTGGGACGTTGAGCAGCGTATCTATGGCAACCCTCATCAGGATCAGCTCGGATCGCTCATCCATGGATGGGGCATCGGTATTGGCCCTGAGAAAGGACACGATCGCCTCGTCTATGCGTTCCTTTAGTTCCCCGTCAGGTAGCTTGAGCAGTGCTTCGAGCAGTGGCGTGTCGATCGAGATCCGCGCGCGATTGTCGACGTGGTACGGCCGAATGAACTTGAGCCCTCCACTCCCCGCCAGCATGTTTTGCGTTCCACCGTCACGCCGGCGCGTGGTCATACAGGAGTGAGCCGGTGAGGTGATATCAAACCGCTGCGCGACGACCTGGAGTGTGTCGGCGTTGTAGTACTCGAACGCTGAACATAGCGATCGGTCTGCCAAGGCGGAGAATGCGAGGTACGAACATTGAACTAATCGCTGCTGGATTTGGGCATCCGAGGCTTCAAGGCCTGGTGTATCGTTGTCCCAGATGATGACCGCTGCTTGCTGGATCGGCTGTGAAGGCTGAGAGCCGAATCCCCGGTCGCCGTAGTTGCCCAGGACACCGTCGAATGCTGCCTGCGGGATGCCCAGAAGCTCGCCAGGTTGCCGCCCACGCTCGTAAGGCACCAAGCACATGTCAGCGATCCGCAGCTCTTCAGCAGCCGCTACCCAAGGCAGAAAGAACACCACTGACATAGCCCCCTCCCTTCACTTGGTCATGGGCTGAATGATCTTAAAGAAATTACGATTCAAGAAGACGACTCCAGTTTTCGTTGCAACTCATCATTACTGCAGTTTTGCCCTCCTCCCGGACGTGATCAATCTCGCGGTGGGCTCGATCCATGCCGATCGCGCAACAGAACATCATGAATCGCTGCGTGTTCGAGCGCCATGGCTTTGTTTAATGCGGCGATGCCGCCATTGGTGGCGACATACGCTGCACGATCCTGATACCGACCACCGAGATGGTAGACGAGATATTTATGATCACGCCACCGGCGCGATTGACGACGTGCGGCACTACGTACTTAGGGCATGGAAATTCCCCTTGAGTGCACCGCAAAAGCCTGAGCTCCAATGGCGTCAGGCACTGCCCTGGCCTGGTCGATATAACGATCCGCGACGATCACCTTGGCACCCTGCTCGGCAAACAACCTCGCGGTTCCCTCTCTGGTACCGGCGCCGGCACCCGTAATCAATACAACCATATCTTTTAGTTTCATTAATGTTCACCTGACTATCGATCGGGAGACATCATTGAGCCACCCACCAGCGAATGCTGTTGGATTGATGATGTGTTGAGTGGATGAAACGCTAAAGCTTCAAGCGATGCAGTATCCGTGCTTCGACTACTGAAACAGCTTGGGTCAATGGAAAAGCAATGATGAAATAAATAACGGCAATCAAGGTTAATACTTCAATGGGGTGCCCCGTTGCACTTGAGACATTACGGCCCACGAACATCATGTCCACCATACCGACCGCCGAGACAATGGCGGACTCTTTGAATACCGAAACAGCGTTAGACAATAAAGTCGGTGCGGCCCGCAACAACGATTGCGGTAGAATCACATATAGCATCATGACTCGCCCTGGAATACCCAGCGCCACACTGGCATCCCATTGTTCTTTTTCAATGGTCGCAAACGCCGACCGGAAAGATTCACTACAAATAGCCGCCATGTACATCATCAGCGCAAAGAATGCAGCAAAGAACGGGCTGGTTTCGATTCCAAAGATAACCGGAAAGCAAAAGAACACCCAAAACAACTGAATCAGAACCGGGACACCCCGCAAAAATTCAACTACGGTGGTTGCAATCGCTGCCAAAACAAACGGGCCGTAATTTCTTATATAGGCGAGAAAAAATCCCACCACGGCGCCGACCAAGATAGCGGCGAATGCGACCTGCAAAGTAACCAGCAATCCCGAGCCGATAACCGGTAAAAACTTCCAGAGAATCGAAAAATCGAAAGTGTACGTCATGATCGCTCCCCTACCTTGCGTCAATCAATCGACTGGTGCGCTTGCTGACGAACTCAACGACGCGACTCATAACCAGGGAAATCAGAAAGTAGACCCCGGCCGCAACCGTGAATACTTCGACCGGCCGATAGGTTTGCGAGGCCAGCGCCTTGGATTCATACATCAGGTCGTTGACTGCAACCAATGCCACCAACGCACTTTGCTGGATCATGCCGATGCTGTTGGTCAGCAATACGGGCACTGCCAGTCTCAGGGCCTGGGGGAATACCACGAAACGGTAATACTGAGTGCGCTTGAGCCCAAGCGCCACGGCAGCATCGCTATGAGCGCCCGGTACTGCCTGAATAGCCGCCCGATAAGCCTCCGCGTTATAAGCCGTCAGGTTCAAGGAAAAAACGATCACGCCCATGGTGAAGGGTTCCCAGAACACATTGAACAGCACCGGTACGCAATAAAAGAACCACACCACCTGCACCAGCGCCGGCGTGCAGCGGAAAATTTCAATGTAGGTTCGGATCGGCAACCGCACGACTCTGTAAGGGCTGATCGATAGCAACGCAACAATAAACCCGGTGAAGGTAGAGATTGCAATCGTGATCGCTGATAGTTCCAGCGTAATAATCACCCCGGACCAGAGCTGCCCGGCATTATTAATGACTGAGTGGATGTCCATTATTCAACCCTCACTCAGATCCACCGGATCGAATAGATTTCAGAAACTCTTGAGTCCGCGGCATCTTGGGAGAACCGAAGAACTCTTTGGGCGGCGCGGATTCAACAATGATGCCGCCTGCACAAAATACGATTTCGGTAGCAATGTTCTTCGCAAAGTTCATGTCATGCGTCACGATCATCATTGGCATGCCGCCCTCGGCCAACGCCGACATCATGCCTTCAACTTCAAACACCAACTCAGGGTCCAGCGCCGAGGTAACCTCATCGAATAACATTAACTTGGGATCAAGCATTAATGCCCTAGCAATAGCTACCCGTTGCTTTTGTCCGCCGGACAACTTGGAGGGATGCGCATCCAGCTTGGTAGCTAATCCAAAACGCTCCAACAAGCTCTCGGCCTTCTCATTCGCCACTCTTGGCGATACCCCATGGGCCCGGACCGGCGCCAATGTCAGATTTTGTCGAACCGTCAAATGAGGAAACAAAGTGTAGTGCTGAAACACCATGCCGATTTGCTTTTGCAACTTGCGGTTGATCATGGTCCTGCCATTGCGGCCGGTAGAAATATAGCGTTCGCCGTCCATCTCGATGCTACCGGAGTCAATATCCTCCAGGCCCATGACGCAGCGCAGCATGGTGCTTTTTCCACCACCGCTGGGCCCGACGATAACCAGTCGGTCATTGCGGTTAATCGTACGGTCCAAGCCATTGAGGACTTTGAGCGCGCCGAGGCCATAACTTTTATGCAGGTTCGAAATATTGATGAACGCGTCGGACATCTCGGTATCTCTCACAAGAACTGTGCGGCGGAACCGCCGACTGGCGGCCCCGGTCACTACCATCGTTCGTGGAACGTTACTGGGCGGTTGCCTTGGCAGAGTACTTCTGGGTAAGACGAGCAACGCTGCCATCCGCCGCTTTCTGCTCAATGAAAATGTTGAAAGCCTCGATGTCGTCCAGGGGTACCGAACGACGGAAACCATAAGCGATCCCCTGTTTTGCCAGCGCCGGGTCCGGTGTCGCAGCAACAGCCCAGCCCTCGTTGGCGTTGATGAACAACTGATTGGTGATCGAGTCGGCGACTGATACATCAGCACGACGACTGGAAACCGCTAGACCTACATCACCAATGTTAGGCAACTTTAGAATCTTGGCTTTGTGAATCCGGGCGGACAGTGCCTGCTCTTCAGCGGTCCCGCCTACGACGGCAAAGGTAATGTTTTCGTTATCAAAGTTTTTTGAGAAGTCGCTGATAGCTTTGATTTTCGGGTTGTCTTTGTTGTAGACCAGTGACACTTCAAAGAACCGCGATGGTTCACTGAAATGAATGACCATTGCCCGCTGTGGTTTGCGGTTGATCGCCATGGCCACATCCCATTTGTTGCTGTTCAGGCCGGCGATCATATTGTCCCAGTCGGTGTCGACGAACTGAACCTTGACCCCGCCCAGCTCCTTGTCGGCAAATTCGCGCAGCAGATCCACGAAAATGCCGCTGTACTCACCGGTCTGCGGATCGCGAATCACATCGGGTGGCGCAAGGCCGGCACCGGCGCGGAGCACACCTGCCTTTTGAGCATTAACCCAAAGCGATTCCGTGGCGGGCTCAGCCGCCATCGCCAAGTCTGAAAACACGAGTACTGCAATGACTGCGGCGAAAGCTGTTTGAGTGAAGCGCTTCAAGTAATTTTTCATGGAAATCGTTCCGGTTGTGTTGAGCTGGAACCAGCTTCTGGTTCGTCAATAGGCAGGAATGCAACCAATTTTTTTATTCTGTAAACGTTTACATGACATCACCTTTCAAAAACGGTGTCAAGCTAGGTAACAATTTTTAAAGGTCGTAAATAGCCCGTATTTACTGGGCGAAAAGCGCACTCAAAGAAGTCAAAAAAGAAAATATCGCTCCTTTTTGAGGCATTTTTATCTGAAAATTTCCCTGCGCCAGGACTGAAAACGCCAGCGAGAAGGACACACTTGGGGAGAATAAAAAGCAGGGCGGCGGGGACCGTAATCACCCTGCTTTACAGCGATCAGCAACGACCGTTGCGCTGTAAGCGTCACTGATGTAATACCAAAACCTCCACCCGAATAATCACCGCCTGCCGTAATGCTGCACCTCGGTCGCAGAGGGATCGATGCGCCCTTCCATCTCGGCAACAAACCCCTTCAACGGCATCAACCCCTCTCCCGCATACCCCGGGTACTGTATTTGATAGGGCGGTGCGTCAGACAAGCTGCGTAACTGGTCCAGGCTCTGCGCCACATAGGCAACGCTGACAAACTGCGCGCCTGTGCGATCGTTCACCCAGCGCTCAAACGCAATAGTGCCGCCCGGTGCTGCGTCATTTTCGGGGTATTCGGCGATTTTCCAGTCAAAGCCCAGCAGCGTGCGCAACTGCGCGATGTTGCTGTCGTGGCCCACGTACGCCAACCATTTGCTACCCGGCGGGCTGCCCACGGATGCCGGTTGCAGGGCCAGGATGATTTGTCCCAGCAATTGCGAAGCACCCCGCTGTGCGATGTAAGGTACGTGATTGCTCAACGCGTATTTGCCCGAACGCAAGGCCATCAAGCGCGATACGTCTGCGGCGGTGCGCCCTTCCCCAAACGCCACTTGATCCAGTGGCAAGCCTTCGGCGTATTGCATGCGGAAGGTTTCGCTCATGGCCGCGCCCACGCTCAAAGGGCCGCTGAGTTTGATGACGCCCGTCTTCTCTGTCAGTGCCCAGGGTTGCTCGCTCAGGGCACAGGTGTTTTTCCCGCAGGGCGTCGGCACGCCAACCAATTGCTGCATGGCCAGTACCGGCGCGGCGTAGCGCTCGCGCGCCGCGTCTGGGCTGCCGCCCATGGCCGCCAGCATCGCCGCCTGGGTTCGCGTCGGGTCCAGTGGTGCCAGGCCATTTTCATCGCCGTGAAACAGTCGGTCTTCACTTTCGCGCACATGGTGTACCGCTACGCCGCAGCCCGGGAACATCCCCTGTACCAACGCCGCACTGGTGGCCTGAGTACGTGCTACCGGGCTGGACCACACGTAGACCTCCCCCGCCTGTGGGCATTGCCCGGCCTTGAACAGGCCGAGCGAATCCAGCGTGTGGCGCTGCCATTGGCCCAGCAGTACGGTGGCAGCGCGGCCGTGGGCGGTCAACTGGCCGTCCGGGGTACCAAACGCCGGCCAGGTCTTGGCCGACCAGCGTTGCAACTCGGCGGTGTCGGTAGCCGGGCGGATGCCGTGGCGCATCACCAGCACCACCTTGTCCAGGCGCAGGCCAGTGGTGTCCAGGGGCGCGGCCACCGATGGAAGCGCCAGGCACACGCCCAGCGCCAAACTCGCGTACTTCAATAACGTCGACTTCATCATCAAGGGCCTAGAAGTCATAGCGGGTATTGAGGCTTAACGTACGCGGCGAACCCGGCTGCAGGTAGTTTTCCTGGTAGTAGGTCCAATACTTCTTGTTGGCAAGGTTAGTGACGTTGGCCCCAAAAGTCAGCGCATGGCCATCGCCCAGACGCAGACGATAACCGCCCCCGGCATCGAACAGGCTGTAGGCCGGCAGGGTGTGCACGTTGCCCGAGTCCACCGCCATTTCGCCAATACGCTGGGCACCGGTGTGCAGGAACATACCCGGTACCAACGGCACACGATACGTGACCTGGGTCGCGGCCTGATAACGCGCCGCACCGGCTGCGCGGTTTCCGTCCACGCCGTCCCCCGCATCGTGGTAGGCCGAGTCCAGCGACATGACGCTGCCTTCCACGGTCAGGTCCGGTGTGGCATCGACGCTGGCGTTCAGCTCCAGGCCCTGATAGCGGATGGTGCCGCTTTGCACGTAGACGTTGGCGTCGTTGGTGTACTCGGCGCCACGGTCGATGCGAAACGCCGCGGCGGTGGCGCTCCAGTTACGCTGCTGGGCCTTCACGCCCACCTCGTATTGCTTGCTACGCAGCGGGCCAAGGGTTTGCTCGGAGTTGACGGCGGTGGTGGGTGCGGTACCGCCGCTCTCCAGGGATTCGACGTAACTGGCGTACAGCGTCACGTCCTGGGTCGGCTTGTACATCAACGCAACGGTTGGGGTTACCGGCCGCGCCTTGTATTGTGTCGCCGCGGAAGTGGCGGAATCGTGGGTTTGCTCAAGGAAGGTTTCGTTGCGAAGGCCCGCCAGTAACGACCAGTGCTCGCCCAGGCCGATGGTGTCGCTGGCGAACACCGCGCTTTCCTTGACGTTGTCATCGCCGTAAGTGCCGCCACTGTAGTCGATGTTGTAGACCGAGAAGATCGTCGGATCGTACAGGTTGCCTTTGCCCACGGTGGTTTTGGGGGTGACCACCGATTTGTCCGAGTTCAGTTGCGAATAACTGGCACCCAGTACCAGGTCGTGAGTGAACCATCCCGTGGTGAACTTGCCTTCCAGGGTGCCCATGGTGTCGTTGTAATCGTAAGCGTGGTACTCGGACGTAACCTTGTCGGAGTAGGCGCCGGCGTCGCTGGAAATCTGGAACTGATCCTTCACATAACGGCGTGTCGAATCGGTGTAGCGGTAGGCCAACTTACCGGTCCAGTCGGGCGAGAACTTGTAGGTGGCGCTCACGGTCGACAGGCTGTAGTCGACATCGGTGTAGGAGCCATTACTGTACAGGCGCTTGCTGCCATCAATCGGGCTGGGCAAGGCGTTCTTGGTGTTGACGATGATGTCGGTGCCGCCGCTAGTATTGCGCGTCTGGTAGAGGGTGTCGAAGTCGAGACTCAGGTCATCGCTGAGCTGCGCGTTCAGAGCTATGCCGACTGCCGTACGGTTGACCCTGGCGTCACCCGAAGCGGCACCGCCCTCCTCGTGCACCACGTTGACCCGGTAGCCGAAACGCGGGTCATCCAGGCGCCCTCCGGCGTCCAGATGCTCCTTATAGAGGGTGTTGGACTGGTAGCCCGCCTCAACACTGAGGGTGGTCTTGTCGGTAGGCCGCTTGGTCACGTAGTTGACGATGCCGCCCGGGCTGCCGAAGCCGTACATGAAGCCCGACAGGCCTTTAAGCACATCGACCCGCTCGAACATCTCGAGAGGCATTTCCACACCGCGGTTGATGTTGGCCATGCCGTCGACTTTATAGCCGTTCAGGTCATCCAGCGGCAGGCCACGAACGGCCAGTGTG
Organism: Pseudomonas sp. PAMC 25886; assembly: GCF_000242655.1. Classification (NCBI taxonomy): domain Bacteria; kingdom Pseudomonadati; phylum Pseudomonadota; class Gammaproteobacteria; order Pseudomonadales; family Pseudomonadaceae; genus Pseudomonas; species Pseudomonas sp. PAMC 25886. Next base: position 117,376 of record NZ_AHHC01000045.1, on the reverse strand, counting down.
GCTGGGTGGGTGCCATAGCTGGAGCTGATGGAGGTGACCGAGGCATCGTACTTGATGGCCTCAGACAGGATGCCCGCCTGACGGGCCTGGATTTCGTCGCTACCTACGCTCTTGAACGAAAACGGCGTGTCGATCACCGCGTGGCTGCCCAGGGCACCGCTATTGGTCTGCTGGTGCAGCGCCGGCTTGCGCTTGACAGCCTTTACGGTGACTTGAGGCAATGTGGCCAACGTACTGTCGTCGATGGCCGGTGGAACATCGGCCGCAAAAGACGGCAAGGCCAGGGCAAACGCTGCGAAACCGAGACCTGTACGCACATACAACGGGGATTTGCGAAACATGACTGCACCTTCGAAAACGGCCGTTCACGGCCTGGTTGATTTCTGTGGCGCGCACTTCGCCGTGGCCGGCTGTAACAGCCGACGCAGCGAGTTGGACGAAGGCGACGCGGTTGTTAAGGTGTTACGGCCTGGGTCACAAAGCCGATCTTGTCCAGGCCTCCGGACTGCGCAGCAGCCATTACCTGCACCACCTTTTCATAGGGGGTGTTGCGCTCGGCGCGCAGGTGCAACTCCGGTACTGGCTGACGCGCTGCGGCCTCGGCGATCAGTGCTGGCAAATCCCTGTCGCTGATGGCGTGGTCGTCCCAATGCAGGTGACCGTCGCTGTCCAGCGCCAGATCCACGGAGGGCGGCGGTTTGTTGTCCTGCTGCGCGACGGCCTTGGGCAGGTCAATCTTCACAGCGTGCTGGATGGCCGGCACGGTGATGATGAAGATCACCAACAGCACCAGCATCACGTCCACCAGCGGCGTGGTGTTGATCTCGGGGTTGAAGCCGTCCTCATCCAGATCGTCCCCGTCCAGCAATCCACCGGCCATCAGACGTATTCCGCCTGGGCATTGAACGTGCTGCGCGCTGGCTGCCCGCCGCGTGGGGCAGCACGGGCGCCGATCACCAGCAAGTCGTGCAGCTCGAAGGCAAACTTGCCCAATTCAGCCAGCGTCTGCTTGTTACTGCGCACCAGCAGGTTGTAGCCGAGGGTGGCCGGAATGGCCACGGCCAGGCCCAGGGCGGTCATGATCAGGGTTTCACCGACCGGGCCTGCGACCTTGTCGATGCTCGCGTCGCCGGTCAGGCCGATCTTCATCAAGGCGTGATAGATGCCCCATACGGTGCCGAGCAAACCGACAAAAGGTGCGCTGGAACCCACAGTGGCCAAAATCGCCATGCCGCCTTGCAATTGCCCGCCCACGGTCAGGGTGGAATGGCGCAAGGCGCGGGTCAGCCATTCGCTGAAGGCTGGCGGGTTCATGTCGCCATCCAACGCATCACGGTGCTGGCGTGCGGCGCTGACGCCGGCATGGGTGAGTTCGGCGTAGGCACTGTGATGACCCAGCCGTTGCACGCCATCCTTGAGCGTCGGTGCGTTCCAGAACGCCGCCAGCAACTTCGGTGAACGCAGGCGATGCAGCGCCAGGCGCACCAGCTTGTCGAGCATGACGTACCAGGACGCAATCGACATCACCAACAACATCAAGGCCACGCCACGGGTGACAAAGTCGGCCTGTTGCCACAAAACATTCAAACCCAGTGTTCCGGTTTCCATGTGTATTTCCTTTTTTGGAGGTGAGCGCTGCCCTGACCGGGAGGCCCTTCGATAAAAGATGGCGGGGTTACACCTACAGGAGTGCTAACTGTCGAGCTGGAATCGCAGTGGGACAATCACGTATACCGACACCGCATGCCCCTCATCCAGATAAGGCTTGAACAGTGCGCCGCGCACCGCCGCCCTACCCGCTTCGTCGAGGTTACCGAAGCCGGAGGAACGCACGACGTCCACCGCGCCAGGCTTACCGTGTTCGTCCACCAGCACCCGCAGAATTACGGTGCCCTCGTGGCCCTCTTCGCGGGCACTGTCGGGGTATTCGGGTTGCGGTTCATGCACGTACTCGACGCCACGGGTGAGTGTCTTGGGGTGAGGCGGTGATGCGGGAGTTGGCGCTGGAGTCGGCATGACTGCTGGTGCGGCGGCCGCGGGGGCGGTTGTTGCGACGGCCGCAACCGGGCGTTGCATCACATGCGGCTTGGCCACGGGTTTAGGCCGGACGACTGGCTGAACGGCGACAGGCGGCGGAGCGATCGAGGCAACGGGCGGTGGTGGTGCGGGTGCCGCAGTGGCGGCTGGCACCGGACTCGGCTCATTGATGACCGAAGCGTAAATAGTACGAATCACCGGTGGTGCGAGCGCCGGGGTCGATGACCGGCTCACCACGCTCAATGCCACCACATGCACCGCCACCACCAGCGCCACCGCGCAGCCTCTGCGCAGTAATCGTGAAGCACTGCCGGCAGGCAATGGCTGAAGGTGCAGCAGGGGTGTCAGCGTCGCATCCACGATTGATTTCCTCCAGGCCGGTAGCCGGGTACATCGGGCGCATTCCCTGCGAAAGTTGGGCCCGAGGCCCGGTATAGGCGCCTCGTGACAGGTGTCGCAGGAATATAGGAGTGACGAATGACAGATGCGTGACAGAGAACAATTATCAAGTAAGCAGTTTGTGACAATTGCGTTGGCGCCTATAGGCAAGACCTCCTAAACCGTCATTACGGGATTGAATCCATAGTCGAAAGTAGCCTTTCACGACTCACAGCTATGCCAAACATTTCAGCGCGACGCGCATCACCACGGGTCTCACGGTGCAAATCATCGGGTTCATAACGCTGTCGCAAACCACGTCATTAATCCGAACTCCTCACGCCCACCCCTCGAGGCGCAATGTTGCGCGGATCAAGCGCTGCTCCTCGACTTCGATTTCCTTGAGGTTCTCACAGATGCTACGCAGGTGAGCAATGGCCGCTTTGCGCGCCTGGTCCGGCATACGCCCGATCACGGCGTTATAGAGCCTTGCGTGCTGGCGGTCGATTTGGCGTTTTTGCGGCTCTCGGTGATAAAGATTATTGACCGAGGCAAACACCGTATTAAGCAACAGGTCCGTCAGCGAACGCAGCGTTTGTACCAGCACCGGATTGTGTGAGGCCTCGCAGATTGCCAAATGAAAGGCATGATCAAGCCGGGCGTGCTCGCCGGTATCCAGACTTCGGGTATGTGCGTCAACCAGCGTCTGGTAGCTACGGGTGATCAGTACAAAATCGGCGTCGGTCCCGCGTAAAGCGGCCAGACGTGCGGACTCCCCTTCAAGAAGGCTGCGTACCTCGAACAGATCGTAGAGTGTGCGTGGCTGCGAGCTGAAAAGATGCATCAGCGGCGACGCAGCACCGTGGCTCGACAGGTCGGCAACGTACGAGCCCTTGCCGTGCTCTGTGTCGATAATTCCACGAGCACGCAACAGCTTTAACCCCTCGCGAAGCGCCGTACGGGATACGCCAAGTTTCTCGGTCAGGCGCCGTTCGGACGGCAACAATTGCCCGGTCTTGAACACACCGTCCACGATCAAGCGCTCGATGCGTTCACAGACCACGTCTGCAACCTGGGGATTTCGTCTCGAACCTGTGCCGTCCATCCTGCCTCCGAGTGGTATTACCAGTACAAACCTCTTTTTAAATCCACCAAATACCAAGAATTAACCATATGTTTTAAAACATATTTATCTGATACCTAAAAACACAATAAATAAAAAACTGGTTCGACCAGTAAAACATCACATAGACAGTAAAACGCCTCAGGTCAATGATGCAAGCCAGCCGTAACCGCAACAGCCTCTAATAAAAACAAATGAGAGTTGCCACCTGCCTATGAACATTCTCTACGATGAGCGCGTCGACGGCGCTCTGCCAGACGTCGACAAATACGCACTTGTAAAGGCGCTGCAGGCGCGATTGCCCGAGCTGGAGATCCTCCAACAGCAAGAAGAGCTCAAGCCCTACGAATGCGACGGCCTGTCGGCTTATCGCACCACCCCCATGGTGGTGGTACTGCCCCGTCATCTCGATGAAGTTCAGGGTGTGCTCAGGCTGTGTCATGAGCGCCAGGTACCGGTGGTGGTGCGAGGCGCAGGAACGGGCTTGTCGGGCGGTGCCCTGCCGCTGAAAAAGGGCGTGCTGCTGGTGATGGCGCGTTTTAACCAGATACTGCACATCGACCCGGATGCGCGGACCGCCAGGATTCAGCCTGGGGTGCGCAACCTGGCGATTTCCCAGGCGAGCGCGCCGTATGGCCTTTACTACGCGCCGGACCCCTCCTCTCAGATCGCCTGCTCCATTGGCGGAAACGTTGCCGAAAACGCAGGCGGCGTGCACTGCCTTAAATACGGGCTGACGGTACACAACCTCCTTAAGGTCGACATCCTCACCGTTGAAGGTGATTACCTGAGCCTGGGCTCGAACGCCTTCGACTCTCCAGGTTTTGACCTGCTGGCCTTGTTTACCGGCTCTGAAGGCATGCTGGGCGTGATCACCGAAGTGACGGTCAAACTCCTGCCCAAACCACAGTCTGCGAAGGTGCTGCTGGCCGCCTTCGACTCTGTGGAAAAGGCTGGGCGCGCGGTCGGTGACATCATTGCTGCCGGGATTATTCCCGGTGGCCTGGAGATGATGGACAACCTGGCGATACGTGCCGCCGAAGACTTTATTCACGCCGGCTACCCGGTCGAAGCACACGCCATTCTGCTCTGCGAACTCGACGGTGTTGAAGCCGACGTGCATGAAGATTGCGACAGAGTCCGCCAAGTGCTGGAGCTGGCGGGTGCCACCGAAGTACGCCAAGCCCGGGATGAGGCAGAGCGCGTGCGGTTCTGGGCAGGACGCAAGAACGCGTTCCCGGCGGTGGGCCGGCTTTCACCGGACTATTACTGCATGGATGGCACCATTCCACGGCGCGAGTTGCCTGGCGTGCTGCAGGCCATCGCGGCGCTGTCTGCCGAGTACGACCTGCGGGTGGCCAACGTCTTTCACGCCGGCGACGGCAATATGCACCCGCTGATTCTGTTTGATGCCAATCAGGCGGGTGAACTCGAACGTGCCGAAGCGTTGGGCGGCAAGATCCTGGAGTTGTGCGTGCGCGTCGGCGGCAGCATCACCGGTGAACACGGTGTGGGCCGCGAAAAGATCAACCAGATGTGCGCGCAGTTCAACAGCGACGAACTGACCCTGTTCCATGCGGTCAAGGCAGCCTTCGACCCAAGCGGGTTACTCAACCCGGGCAAGAATATTCCGACCCTGCATCGCTGCGCCGAGTTTGGCGCGATGCACGTTCATATGGGCCAACTGCCCTTCCCTGAACTGGAGCGTTTCTGATGCGCAATCAACTCGATATCGATGCCAGTGGTGCGCTGCTGGAGCAGGTCAATCAAGCGCTGCGCGATGCAACGCCTTTACGTATCCAGGGCTCCAACAGCAAAGCGTTCCTGGGGCGCAGCGTTGCCGGTGATGTGCTCGACACTCGCGGCCATCGCGGCATCGTCAGCTACGACCCCACCGAGTTGGTGGTCACCGTGCGCTGCGGAACGCCGCTAGCGGAACTGTCACAGGTATTGGACGCCGCGCAGCAAATGCTGCCTTGCGAGCCTCCAGGCTTCGCTGGCACCGCGACGGTTGGCGGCATGATTGCCAGCGGGTTGTCGGGGCCACGTCGCCCCTGGTCTGGGTCGGTGCGCGATTTCATCCTGGGAACCCGCGTGATTACCGGCCAGGGCAAGCATCTGCGTTTTGGCGGCGAGGTCATGAAGAACGTCGCCGGTTATGACGTTTCGCGGTTAATGGCCAGCAGTTACGGAACACTGGGCCTGATCACGGAAGTTTCCCTCAAGGTGCTTCCCAAGCCCCGTCAAACCTTGAGCATCAGCCTGGAAATGGGTAGCGAACGTGCCTTGCAGCACTTGGCGCAATGGGGTCAGCAACCTTTGCCAATCAGTGCGGCGTGTCATGACGGTGAACGCCTGCACCTGCGCCTGGAGGGCGGTGAAGGCTCCGTAGCTGCGGCCCATGACCGGCTCGGTGGCGAGTTGTTGGACGGTTCGTACTGGGCCGGTCTCAACGAGCATCGATTGAGTTTCTTCGATGCGGGTCAACCACTTTGGCGGCTGTCGCTACCGAACAACACGCCGATGCTCGACTTGCCCGGTCAGCAATTGATCGACTGGGCCGGAGCGCAGCGTTGGCTTAAGTCCGACGCCGACGCTGCGTTGATTCGCCAGGTTGTCGAAAAAGCCGGTGGGCATGTGACCTGCTATAGCCAAGGCCACGCCGAAAGCACGTTCCAGCTGCTACCGGCTGCTCTGATGCGCTACCACCAAAACCTCAAGCGGCACCTGGACCCCAGCGGAATCTTCAACCCCGGACGCCTTTACGCGGAGCTTTGAGTGATGCAGACCACCTTGAGTGAACACGCCAGCCAACTCCCTCGCGCCGCGGAAGCAGAACGCATCCTGCGCAGTTGTGTGCACTGCGGCTTTTGCAATGCAACTTGCCCGACCTACCAACTGCTGGGTGACGAGCTGGATGGGCCCCGAGGCCGCATCTACTTGATCAAGCAGGTTCTGGAAGGCAACGAAGTCACCCGAAAGACCCAGGAACACCTGGATCGCTGCCTGTCCTGCCGCAATTGCGAAACCACCTGCCCCTCCGGCGTGGAGTACCACAACCTGCTGGATATCGGCCGGGCGGTGGTTGATGCGGCGGTGCAAAGGCCCCTCGCCCAGCGGCTCCTGCGCCAGGGGTTACGCAAACTGGTGCCTAATCCTGGGTTGTTCAAAGGATTGATTGGCAGCGGCCAGGTCTTCCGTGCATTGCTGCCAGGCCACCTCGAATCAAAATTGCCGCGCAGCGCTGAGCCGGCGAAACAGCGTCCCACCGCCCTGCATGCGCGCAAGATGCTGATCCTGGAAGGCTGTGTGCAATCAAGCCTTTCGCCCAACACGAACGCGGCCGCTGTGCGAGTTCTGGACCAACTCCAGATCAGTGTCACCTCGATCAAACAGGCCGGCTGCTGCGGCGCGGTGGAATACCACCTGGACGCTCAAGCGGCCGGGCTTGATCGAGCCCGTCGAAACATTGATGCCTGGTGGCCGAGCATCGAGCTTGGGGCCGAAGCGATTGTGCAGACAGCCAGTGGCTGTGGTGCGTTCATCAAGGAATATGGTCACTTGCTGAGCACCGACCCGGCCTACGCCGACAAGGCAAGAAGGGTCAGCGCGTTAGCCAAAGACCTGGTTGAAGTGTTGCGTGACGAGCAACTTGAGCGGCTGGGGGTTAAAAGCGCCCAATCAATTGCCTTCCATTGCCCCTGCACCTTGCAGCACGCGCAGAAGCTCGGCGGAGCCGTCGAGGCGGTGCTCACAAGCCTTGGCTTCAACCTCACCGCTGTTCCGGAGGGTCACTTGTGCTGCGGGTCGGCGGGCACCTATTCAATTACCCAACCCGAACTGTCACTGCAATTGCGTGACAACAAACTGAATGCCCTGGAAAGCGGAAAACCCGACGTCATCGCCACGGCCAATATTGGCTGTCAGACCCACCTCGGTGGCGCTGGTCGCACCCCTGTGCGGCACTGGATCGAGTTGGTTGAAGCTGCGTTGCCCTAACCGCCGCCCCCCTGGAGAAACCCCATGAAAAGCAAAGCCATATTGAGTCAAGTCGAAATCAACCAAATCCTGAACGCTGCACGTGCCGAAGCACACAACCACCAGTGGGCGGTGACCATCGCGATTGTTGATGACGGCGGCCACCCTCTAGCGCTCGAACGCTTGGACGGTTGCGCCGCGATCAGCGCCTACATCGCCGTCGAAAAGGCGCGCACGTCCGCATTGGGGCGACGCGAATCCAAAGGCTACGAAGACATGGTCAACGGTGGGCGACACGCCTTTTTATCGGCGCCATTGCTTACCTCCCTGGAAGGCGGCGTACCGATCTTCGTCGATGGACAGGTGATAGGGGCCGTCGGGGTTTCCGGGGTTAAAGCCGAGCAGGATGCACAGGTCGCAAGAGCTGGCGCGCAATGCGTGAGCTGAGCACAAAACCAAAGCAACCGAATGAACACAGTATGATGGAGATGCACAAAGTGACCGATTTCGTTAACTGCCATGGCCTTAAAGTCGCCCCCGTCCTGCGGCATTTTGTGGATGCTCGAGTGCTGCCGGGAACCCGGCTTTCCCCTGAAGCGTTCTGGAGCGGCTTTGCAAGCCTGGTGCATGATTTGGCACCCCAGAACCGCGCGCTATTGGCTGAACGTGATCGCCTGCAGGTACAACTGGACGACTGGCACCGAGCCCATCCAGGGCCTGTGACCGATATGCCGGCCTATCAAGCATTCTTGACGAGTATCGGCTACCTGCAACCGGAACCCGAAGACGTCAACGTCACCACCAGCAACGTTGACGCTGAGGTTAGCGTGCAAGCCGGGCCGCAACTGGTGGTGCCCGCAGTTAACGCTCGTTACGCGCTGAATGCCGCGAATGCACGTTGGGGGTCGCTGTACGACGCGCTATACGGAACGGATGCGATCCCTCATGAGAATGGCGCCCAACCTGGCGCAGGTTACAACCCGGTTCGGGGAGCCCAGGTGATTGCGTTTGCACGGGCGTTCCTGGATGACGCATTTCCCCTGAGCAACGGCTCACACGCTGCCGTGGTTCAGTACACGGTAGAAGGCGCAACACTGCGGGCCACTCTGCAAGATGGCACCCAGGCAGTGTTGTCGCAGACCACGCAATACGCCGGCTACCAGGGTGTGCCGGCAGATCCGGTCGCCATTTTGCTGAAACACAATGACCTGCATGTGGAAATACAAATCGACCGGGAGAGCCTCATCGGTCAAGGCGACGGTGCGGGCGTCAAGGATCTGCTGATTGAGTCCGCACTGTCCACGATCATCGATTGCGAAGACTCGGTGGCAGCGGTCGACGCTGAAGACAAAGTCCAGGTCTACAGCAACTGGTTGGGCCTGATGAAGGGCGACCTGACGGAAAGCCTCGAGAAAAATGGCAAAACCATTATCCGCCGCCTAAACCCGGACCGGATGTACACCGCCGCAGATGGCAGCTCGTTGACACTCCCCGGGCGCTCATTGCTTTTTATCCGGAACGTCGGGCACCTGATGACCTGCCCGGCCATTCTCGATAACACCGGGCTTGAAATTCCAGAGGGCATTCTCGACGGTGTCATCACCAGTCTGATTGCCCTGCACGACCTGCCGCGCAAGGGCAACTCACGCACTGGCAGTGTCTACATTGTTAAGCCGAAAATGCATGGCCCTGCCGAAGTCGCTTTCGCCGACCACTTGTTCAACCGTATCGAGGACCTGCTTGTGCTCCCACGGCACACGCTCAAGATTGGCATCATGGATGAGGAGCGACGCACCAGTATTAACCTGAAGGCCTGCATCGGCGCAGCGTCGTCAAGGGTCGCGTTTATCAATACCGGGTTCCTGGATCGGACCGGCGACGAAATGCACACGTCCATGGAAGCCGGCGCGATGCTGCGTAAGGGCGACATGAAAAACACCGCCTGGATCAAGGCCTATGAGCTTAATAACGTTCTGGTCGGGCTGGACTGCAAGCTGCGCGGGCGAGCCCAAATAGGCAAGGGCATGTGGGCCATGCCCGATCGGATGGCAGATATGTTGGCGCAGAAAATCGCCCATCCAAAGTCGGGTGCCAATACAGCGTGGGTCCCCTCCCCGACAGCCGCTACCTTGCACGCACTGCACTATCACCAAGTCAGCGTAAGAGCGGTGCAGGAGTCACTTGAAGGCACCCGGTCGGGCAGCACCAGGCAAACGCTTCTGGATGGATTGCTCAGTGTGCCGGTGGTTACCGACAACGAGTGGTCGGCCGATGAAATCCGCCAGGAAGTCGAAAACAACGCGCAGGGTTTGCTGGGCTACGTGGTGCGCTGGGTCGAACAGGGTATTGGTTGTTCGAAGGTTCCCGATATCCATAACGTGGGATTGATGGAGGATCGCGCAACGCTGCGTATTTCCAGCCAACACATGGCCAACTGGCTGAGGCATGGGGTTATTACTGAAGCTCAAGCCCTGGATGTTCTGCAATGTATGGCGCGGGTCGTCGATGAGCAAAACGCGGCAGACCCCCACTATGCCCCGATGGCGCCTGACTTCTACAGCTCGTTGGCATTTCAAGCGGCTTGCGCGCTGGTGTTCGAAGGACGAGCCCAACCCAATGGTTATACCGAACCGCTGTTGCATAAATTTCGGCTCACGTTCAAGCAGTCGACGGTTTAAACCATCCGCAACAGGTTTCACCTGCGCCGCCAGCGCCCGATGCATTGCATCCGGCGTTGGCGCTTTGGCAGGTAGCCGCGGGCTCTCAGGGTTAAGGAGCGCCGTCGATCCGTCACCCTTCGCCGCATCTTATCCTTCACTCGCACACGCCCAGCGTTACAAATTTTCTCACCATCGGAACACAAAAGTAATCGATTACATTAATCAGCACCAAAACAGAGCGTTGAGTGTGACACATCAGCTCATTTCGGCCGTTTGAGAGTCTCCAAAGGCTGTAAATACGGACTATATTCTATCAAACGAAGGTAAAAACCCGCAAAAGACAGGCGCATGAAGGCAGTCAGGGCCGTTGAAAAGCGATATGGCACGCTTTCTGCTCCTGAAAATGTAAAGGATTACATTCCTTCCCATCAACCAAAGGTATGAAGAATGAACGTGAAGCAGAAACTTGTTACCACCGCCGCTCTGGTCTCGCTGATGGCAGCAGCGGCACCCGCCATGGCAGACAAACTCGACGACGTGATCTCGGCAGGCGAGCTTAAATGCGGCGTCATGCTGGACTACCCGCCTAACGGTTTTCGCGACTCGTCCAATAACCCGACAGGTTATGACGTGGAGTACTGCCAGGACCTGGCCAAGGCGTTGGGTGTCAAGCCGGTCATTGTCGAGACGCCCTCCCCTCAGCGTATTCCGGCCCTATTGTCGAGCCAGGTCGATATCTCGATTGCCAGCGCAACCATCACTCTGGAGCGCGCAAAAACGGTCGCCTTTACCTCTCCTTATTCCTCATACAGCTTTGTGGTGGTCGCGCGCAAAGACGCGAACATCAAAACGTTTGATGATTTGAAAGGCAAACGTGTAGCCGGCGTTCGTGGAGCAGCAGAGGACTCGCTGTTCCAGAACTACTTCAAAAAATGGAATGACGCCAGCGGCCAATACCTGACCGTCAGCAATGACAGTGACCGGAACCTTGCACTGGCCCAAGGCAAGGTGGACGCCTTTATCGTCAATGTTCAAGCGGCCAGCGAGCTGACAAAACTGCCTCAGTACCAGGCGTTTCATACCTGCTGCGATGCCCCGTTTCCCAAGGACACTGTTGGGATGATGGTGACACGCGACAGCACGGACTTCCTTCGTTTCACCAACTTGTTCCTGCACCAGCAGCAAGTGAGTGGCCGTTACGCAGAGCTGTACAAGAAGTGGTATCAAGCCGACGCCCCTGCCCTGGACAAGCTTTAATTACGTTGAACGGTGTGAGCCTTCGGGCTCCCACCCTATTGAAGGAGGGGCGATGCCTTGAACTATCACTTCCAATGGGCGCCAGTATGGAAGGCTTTCCCCGACTTGCTGCCCGGGTTGATCATGACCCTGGAGCTGACGTTGCTCGCGTTCGTTCTCGGGTCAGTGATTGCGTTCGTATTGACTTGGGGTAAATCCTCGAGCAATCAATTCGCGAAGGGAATCTGCGTCAGCTGGATCGAGATTGCGCGCAATACACCGTGTTTGTTCCAGATCTATATGGCGTACTTCGGCCTGGGAGCACTCGGCGTTGATGTGAACTCCTTCTATGCCGTGCTGGGCGCTATTACGTTCAATACGGCCGGGTACCTGGCCGAAGTGATTCGCGGCGGAATAGAGGGTGTTGACCCGCGGCAATACCGTGCGGGTACAGCGCTGGGAATGAACCGGCGCCAAACATTCGTGCGAATCATCCTTCCTCAATTGGTGCCGTTGATTTTGCCAGGCGGCGGTAACCAGTTGATCTGGAGTCTGCTGAACACGTCGTTGGGCATGGTTGTTGGCCTCCAGGAACTAACCGGGGCAACGTACACCGCCCAGTCGCTAACCTTTCGCTCGTTCGAGTTTTTCATTGCTACCGCAATCATCTATTACGTGCTCGCCAAATTGGTGACGCTGATGCTTTACGGGGCCGCTCGGCTGTACGGCGGAAAACGGAGAGCTCAAGCATGAACAGTGTGCCGTTATTCTCGGGCCTGCAGCCCAACGACCTTCTCTACTTGCTCCAGGGTGCAGGACACACACTCTGGCTCGCGCTTTGGGCGATCGTCCTGGGCACCGTGCTGGGCTTCTTGATGGGCTGGCTGAGATCGGTGTCAAAAATCGGCAATGGCCTGATCATGATACTGGTGGATGTTTCCCGCTCTGTTCCGCTGCTTATACAGTTAATCGTGGTGAACGCTGCGTTGGCCGCCTTTCGTTTTCCGTTAAGCCCATTCTTGTGCAGCGCACTCGTACTCACCTTGTACATGGCCTCGTTCTGCTCGGAAATCTACAAGGGCGGATTCGAGGCGGTACCGCAAAACCTGCAGAAGGCGGCACGGTCTCTCGGCATGAGCTACTTGCAGGCATTCGTCAGCGTCACCGCACCTATCATGCTGCGGCGCACATTTGCCTCATGGATCGGCATTGTCCTGGGTGTCCTGAAGGATACCTCCCTGGCTGCGGTCATTGGCTACATAGAGCTTCTGCGTGGATCGCAAATCATCGTTACCCGAACTCAGGAGCCTCTGTTGGTGCTACTGATCGTCGGCGTCTTTTACTTCCTGTTGTGCTACCCCATCGCTCGCTTGGGTGCCAAAGTTGAAAAAGGTCTGAGTCAATGATCGAAATCAAGAACGTCCATAAGTCCTACGGCAACCTGAACATTTTAAAGGGTGTCGACATGAGTGTTGAGAAGGGTGAAGTGGTATCTATAATCGGGCCAAGCGGCTCTGGAAAATCAACCCTGCTTCAATGCATCAATGGCCTTGAAAGCATCAGTGACGGCAATATTTGTGTCGATGGCATCGATGTTTTTTCGCGAGCTACTGACCTCAACGCGCTTCGTGCGAACGTAGGCATCGTGTTCCAGCAGTACAACGTTTTTCCGCACCTTTCAGTGCTCGACAACGCGGCATTGGCCCTCAAGGTTGTTCGCAAGATGAAGCGCCAGAACGCCGAGGAAGTTGCCTACGCCCAGCTCGAAAAAGTCGGGCTGGGCGATAAGGCGAACATGTCCCCGACCCAGTTATCCGGAGGCCAGCAACAGCGCCTGGCTATCGCTCGCGCCCTGGCGATGCAGCCCCGGTACATGCTGTTTGACGAGGTCACCGCCGCACTCGACCCTCAGTTGGTGCGTGAGGTGCTCGATACGCTTTTGATGTTGTCGACAGAAGGGATGACGATGGTGCTCGTCACGCATGAAATTGCTTTCGCCCGAGAGGTTTCCAGCCGGGTTGCCTTCTTCGACGCCGGCAAGATCGCGGAGATTGGCCCTGCGGCTCAAGTCATCGACTCACCCAGGAACGTGCGTACGCAGCAATTCCTTTCTCATCAGATCCACTGACAAATACAAACGGCGACGCACATTCATGGATGGCGTCGCCGTTTTCTATGGGTTACTGCTGAAACATTGTATTCGATTACATTAAAGCTCGAAAATCAGAACACCGTACTGAGCAACTGCTTGCTGACCGCCTCCTCAATGCTCAACGCTGCCAGCCACGATGTCTTAACATTGTCCGGCAGTGGATTATTGACCAGTCGAATCGACAATTCACCAAACGCCCCCTTGGCGTTCACTTCATGAACGTTTTTTGCGACGCTCGGGTCAGCGATCAGCTCCACCTGCGTGTGATCAAAACCCACGCCCGACAACGCGACGGCCGCCGTGACGTTCGCATTTTTTGGGAACCGAACGGATGCAAGAGCGGCCGTGCCTCGGAAGATGGTCGTTGGAACCTTGATCTGATCCAGATCGAATTCTTCCTCGGCAGGCGTCCCAGCCCATGCCTTGGGAGGTTTACGACCGATATACAACACTTCATCAAGGCCGGCAGAGCGAGCGGAACGCATGGCATCCAAACCACCGATTGCGCCAGAGACAAGGATCAAGCGTGACCCACCGGACTGGGCGGCGTGCTCAAGAGTCGCCGCCAACGCCTTATCAGCGAGCGCGCCGATAGAGGCGATGACGACATCGACTCCTGCGTTGAGGAAAGCCGGCACCGCATGAACAACCGCGCTGTGCCCTGCACACTCGATGACCAGGTCTGGTTTCCAGTCGATCAGATCCTGAACTTCAGTAAATAGCTCGACCTTGCGACCTTTGGCATAGCCATCAACATCAGCAGCGTGGTTAATCGCAGCATAGGAAGCCAATGGCAGGTGCCGGGTTTGCAGGGCGTCCAGGACACGCTTGCCGATCGCTCCAAGTCCGATGATCCCGACGCGCCTGATTTTATGGGTACTCATGCTAGGGACTCCCAGAATTGACGAAGCAGTAATGAGTAATATTGAGTGCATGTAACCGGTGGGAAGTGCCCACCACTGAGCTCTACAAGACTGGCGCCCGGAATCAGGCTGGCGAGTTCCTGCGAGTGGTGAAACGGGATGATGTAGTCATCCTTGGCCCCAATCACCCAGGTGGGCAGCTTGAGTGACGCCAACTCGTCACGGCGGTTGAAGTTCAAAAGCATCTCCATCCGCGCGTAGGTCATCTCGACATCCAGCGATGAGCTTTCTTCAAAATCCAGCGGATGCTCTGTTGCGAAATGCTCGCCATACCAGGTGGACGGGTAAGCGACCAGGCGAGTCAGCGCGTTGTAGGCAGAGCCACCCAGCTTCATCAGCAAGTATTGGCGATAGGCAAAAAAGTCCTTGAAGCGCTTGTCGGGCTTCGCCCAGCCACAGCTCAACACGATGCTCTTCACCCGTTTCGGGTGATCCAGCGCCATGCTTTGCGCGACCAGTGAACCGGTCGAGTGCCCTAAAATATGCACAGACTCAATGCCCTTCTCATCCAACAGCCGGAGCAAAGCATCCTCGATACCGGGAATGCAGGGTGCGCCTGCAATTTCGCTCTGGCCTACTCCTGGATGGTCGAACGTAATGACCCGGTAGTCATGCTTGAGCTGATTGACGACGGGCTTCCAGAAGTCGGCCAGCCCGCCCAGCCCTGATATCAACACCACAGGGATGCCCGCTCCCTCCTCATGGGCGTAGAGCTTTTTGTCCATGTCATCAGTCTCATTTTTTGGTGTAGGCGAAAAGGCCCGTGGACTCGATTTGGTCGATGTTCTCGGGCCGCTCAAAGGGCTCCGGAGCCGCCTCGCCGTGCTGACGAGGTCGGCCTATATCACGGAAGAACGTCTCCAGGCCGCTGGGGGTCATAAACCAAACCCAGTGCAGATCGACATCGCCGTCGTTGCTGAATGTGTGGGAGTTGTGTTTGCCCAAAAACAACGTCGCGCCTGGCTCAAGCTTGAAGACCTTGCCATCGACCACGGCGGTACCGGTGCCGGAAACGAAGTGCAGGACCTCTTCGTTCATTACATGGGCATGCTCACGGACACGGCCGCCCGGCGGAAGCAATTGGGTGCCCACAGAGAAGTTGTGATTCATCTCGAACTGCTGGGGTGACACCGCCACTGATACGTAGCCGTTAGCCGGCTTGGGCTGCCAGTAACTCACCTCCGTCTCGCGAGTGACGTAAACCAGCGTTCCTTTAACGTCTGGCGTTTCGTTTGAATCTATTGCCTTGTTAGTCATGAAAACCTCCGTCAGCCTTGCTGGATGAACCGGAAAAGACCTGCTTTACCGGCTAGTAATCGTTTACATCTCAAGATAAAAAATAGCTTCTAACGGTGTGCGCCCAGCAGTTTCAGCCGAGCCCCCAGCAAATCATCAGCTATTTTTACGCCAGGTATCGCTCAGGGTGTAGCCCGTTGGGAATGGATCATTTGGATCAAGAACATATTGGTGAAAACCGGTGAGGAACGCTTGGCCGCTGATGGCCGGGCGAATGCCGGCGCGATCGCCTACTGTCAGCGTCTCGACGATTTCACCGACAAACTCAGTGCTCAGAATGGACTCGTGAATCAGCTTCTCGCCCGGCTTGATCTGGCCGCGCGCATGCATGACGGCCAGGCGTGCGCTGGTGCCCGTGCCGCAGGGCGAGCGGTCGAGACGGCCAGGGGACACGATCACGCCGTTGCGCGAGCGCTTGCCTTGAGGGTCATCGCGCATTGGCCCGGCAAAGAGGGTCTGGTTGATGGTGTGAATTTCGGGTTGTTCGGGGTGCACCGCCGGGATTTGCTCTGCGGCCGCCGCCTTGATGGTCTCCCCAACGCTGACCAGCGTTGCCGCTTCGTCAGGTGTAATGTCGAAGCCAAGCGATTGAGCATCTGCCAGTACGTAGATCATGCCGCCATAGGCCACGTCGACTTTGAGCGTACCAAGCCCGGGTACTTCTATGTGCTTGTCGAGGGCAAATACGAAGCAGGGGACGTTAGTGAATTTCACACTCAGGCATTTGCCATCCTGGCAGCGTGCTTCAACACGCACGAGGCCACCCGGGGCTTCGAGCGTCAGGCGAGTAACAGGCTCGACCATCGCTATCATGCCGGTCTCAAGCAACGCTGTGACTGTACAGATCGTGTTGCTACCCGACATCGGCGGGTAGAACTCGGACTCCATAATGACAAAGCCGGCATCGGCTTCCGGGTGCGATGAAGGCAACACCAGGTTGATGCACTGGGTCACGGTGCCGCGAGGTTCCTGGAGCAGGAATTTACGCAGGTCATCGCCCTGGGTTTCCAGGTACTTCATCTTGTCGAACATGGTGTTGCCAGGCACATCCAGCACGCCACCGGTAATCACATCATTGCGCTCACCAGCAACGTGAGCTCCGACAACATTGATCATTCGTTTGAATTTCATAGGTCACTTTTCCGAGTCATTGAGAAGTAATCCAGCCGATGTGTCCGGATGTCAGGTGCGCAGAACACGTAATGGCTTGAGAGAACGTGTTTCTACGACCAACGACGCCTGGATATCGACTTGGGGGGCCTCGGGGTCGGCACCCATGACGACCACCTGGTTGGGGTCCGAAAACTCCGTCGCCCAAAGGCCGCACACGTGAGATCGGCCCTCAGTTACTGCGCAATTGATTTGCTGGATCACAGCACCCGCCTTGCCCGTTGGACAGCGATATTTATGCAGGTAGCGAACCGGTGCGAGGCTATCGATGACCGTGTAAAGCCTGGGTATAAGCACTTGCAGGAACTGCTGGCTGACCTGGGCTGCTGCCTGAGGCAAAAAAGTTTCTCGCCATGCATCTACCTTGATCAATTGCGCCCTCAAGCGGGCCCGCTCGTCCAGGGATTCGTACCGCCAAAGGTGCCGAAAGATGACGTTGTCCCCTACTCGCTCCTGCCACAGGCCTTGCAACTTGCCATATTTATCACCCCGAATCGGCAAACAAAGGCTCTCGAAAAGAGTCCAGTATTTTTCCCAGGCTTCGGGGGTGAATTGGTATTCGCGCAGTTCATCGATCATCGACATGTCCTCACCAGGCGGTGTAGCCACCGTCCACAGTGAACATCGCGCCCGTTGCAAAACTGGAATCCTGAGAAGCCAGGAACAAAATCACGTTGGCAATATCGATGGGCTCGCCCATTTTGTTCAATGGCGAACGTGCTTCCAGCCCTTTTTTGAACGCTACCGGGTCTGGAACGGTTTCGAAAATCTTGTCGTAATAGCTGGAAGCGATCACGCCTGGCGCCACACTGTTCACACGAACGCCTTCAAGGGCATGGTCAAGGGCCATTGCGCGCGTCAGCGCTGCGACACCGCCTTTGGCAGCAACGTAAGCTGCGCGATCCTTGATACCCACCACAGAAATAGTAGATGCCAGGTTCACGACCGCCCCGCCGCCGCGTCGAATAATTTCAGGAATGGCGTATTTTGAGCACAGAAATACACCCTTCAGGTTGACGTTGATGACCTCGTCCCAGGTTTGCTCATCGACCGTGACGACAGTTCCCAGCGTACCGAAACCTGCGTTATTCACCAGGATGTCGATGCCGCCGAAATGCGCCACGGCCTTTTCAACCATAGCCTTGACCTGAGCCGCGTCAGAAACATCGGCCTGAACCGCAAATGCCTGGCTGCCCAGCTCTTGTGCTACGGCCAGCGCTTGCTCGATGTTGCGATCGGCGACGATAACCTTGGCGCCCTCAGCCACGAACAGCTTGGCGGTCGCTTCACCAATACCCGCACCGGCACCCGTAATCAGTGCAACCTTGTCTTGTAATTTCATCGTTCAATTCCTTCACATATCACTAAAAAAGCATCATTGGAAAACAGAACGCACTGAAGCCAAGCGAATAGTTGCCTGCCTCATGTAAACGTTTACATCTCGTCGCTCAAAATAACAACAAATAATCACCTTAGGAAGATGCTTGTAGAAATCTCTGTGTTGTATGGAATCCGTGAAGCAAATCGCATGCCCGTCAGGAGGCGTCTTGCTTTGCGGGCCTACGGGCCCACTGCCGGGGCAATATCAGGCTCTACGCCCGTCCCCAATCGCGCCTTTGTGTGTGTTACAGGACTGCATTTGTGCGAAAAATGGTAACGTTTACTGAAATTGATTACATTATGGGGCGCAGGCCTTTTAAGCCAGCTGGAGCGGCGGCCGCAGGGGGATTTTATCCGCGGCGCCTCCCTTCCGCGGCGTGCTCGTTTTTTTTGATGCGGGACGGAACGGAATACCGCAGAATCGGGGCATATAGCCGTGCAAAACGGCTCCAGGGAGCAGGCCGTAGGCTGAGTGAGCGGTAATCGATATCAGTCGCTAAACGCCGCGTTTTCATCTGCATGCGCCATCATGAGGAATCTGTGTGAGCATTAAGCGAAATCCATCGGGACGTGTAAACGTCACTGATGTGGCAAAAGCTGCCGGTGTGTCGGTGGCCACCGTCTCCAGAAGCTTCAATTTACCCCATCATGTTCGGGACGACGTGCGAGAAAAAGTTCTGCAGACGGCGAGTAAAATGGGCTATACACCCAACTCTGCAGCCAAGGCCTTGAGGCTTCAAAAGACCCACGTCATTGGGGCGATCATCCCCACACTTGACCATTCCATTTACGCGACCATGGTCAAAAGCTTTCAGGACAAACTCGCCGAATACGGTTATGTCGTCTACGTGCTCAGTTGCGGGTTTGATTCAAACGCAATCTCCAACAACGTAAAGTTGCTGGTCGAACGGGGTGCCGAGGCGCTGCTGGTCGTGGGGGATATCGCCGATCCTGACCTGATCCAGTACCTCAAGGAGTACCGCATGCCGGTGGTCTGCACGTACTCCTATTTTGAAAACAAGGCTTTTCCCTTTATCGGCTTCGATAATTACCTGGCCACGAAACAGATGACGGAATACCTGCTTGGTCTTGGGCACCGCCACATGGCGATGCTAACCGGCCCCATGCAAGGCAATGATCGCCAACAGGCGCGCCACAAAGCATTCATTGATGCGCTCACTGTCTCCAAATCCAAATGCACTCACTTCACCTACGAAAGCGCCGGCGGATACACCATTGAGTTCGGTGAAAAAACCCTTCGCCGAATCCGCCTGGAATACCCGGATGTGACCGCGATCATTTGCAACAGCGACGTTATCGCTTTTGGCGTTCTCTCAGCCTGCAAAAAGCTGGGTATTGATGTGCCCAGAGAGATGTCGGTAGTGGGGTATGACAATCTCGAGTTCGCTGAATACCTGGACCCTCCCCTTACGACGCTTGCAGTACCCGCAGGAGAGATGGGACTGAGGAGTGCAGAGGCGCTGATCGCAAACTTGAAAAACGGTTCCGAGATAAAACCGCTGCTGCTCGGTACTCAGTTGATGATCCGTCAATCCAGCCACTCAATCTAGTAGCCCTCGCGCTCTGAGGCCAGCGAGGCAGGGTGGGTGATCATGCGCGTTGGCAAACACCCACCGGCAGCTTGGATAGGAGTGAGCTGAAATGTCCGCATTCGGCAACCCTATCGGGTGCTTTTGATCATGTCGGCGACCTTTTCGCCGATCATGATGCACACCGAGTTGGGGTTACCTGAAATCAGCGTTGGCATAATCGACGCGTCGGCCACTCGCAGCCCCTTGATGCCATGCACCTTGAGATCCGGCCCAACCACAGCCTGTTTATCTACCCCCATGCGGCAGGTGCCTGACGGGTGCAGCGCGGCATGGGCTTCCTCGTGACAGAATTTCTTCATGGCTTCTCGCGAGCGTACGCTCACATCCGGTACGTGCCGCCGTGCCACATAGGGTTTGAAAGCCGCCTGGGCCATGATCTGTTCGCCAATCAGACAACCGTCCACCAGGCTTTCGATGTCGTACGGATCGGAAAAATAGTTAGGCACAATGCGTGGCGGTGACATCGGGTCGGCCGAATACAGCTCCACATAACCCCTGGACCTTGGACGTATCTGCCCCAGGTTCAAGGTGCAGCCATTGCCGCCAGGCACCGAATCCACGCCCTCCTCGATGCCCGCGCCCACCACCATGAAATACTGGATATCCGGATGCGCCGCCGTCTTGTCGCCCCACCAGAACGCCCCGCCTTCAATCAGGTTCGACGCCGCCGGACCCTGCCTGAACAGCGCGTACTGCAAGCCCGCCATGAGTTTCCACCAGGGCTTTTTGTATTTGTCATAGCTGTGGGGGCCGGTCAGCTCATACACCAGCGACACTTCGATATGGTCCTGCAGGTTCTGCCCTACCCCAGGTAAATCCTGAACAACTTTAATTCCATGTTTCTCCAACTGCGCAGCGGGCCCGATCCCGGACAACATCAACAACCGGGGTGAGTTGATCGCGCCGGAGGACAGGACGATTTCCTTGTCGGCGTGCATCACCTGGCGCACGCCCTTCTCCAGGTATTCGACACCAACAGCTTTGTTACCCTGCATCAGGATACGCAGCACCCGGCAACCGGTCTTCACCGTCAGGTTCTTGCGCGACTTGGCGGGCGCCAGATAGGCTACGGCGGCGCTGCTGCGAAAACCGTTCTTGGAGGTGATCTGGTACAGACCGCAGCCTTCGGGCTGGCCCGAGTTGAAATCTTCGTTATAGGGCAATCCGTACTGCTGGCAGGCGCGCAGCCAGACCTTGGTCAAGGGGTGAATATTGATCGGGTCCGACACGCCCAACGGCCCGCCGACACCGTGTACCTCATTGCAGAAACGCTCGTTGTCTTCAGCCTTTTTGAAGTACGGCAGCACGTCCTTGTACGACCAGCCGGCAGCGCCCTGCTCGGCCCAGCCATCGTAGTCGGCGGGCACGCCACGGATGTAAATCATCGCGTTCACCGAGCTGCCGCCGCCGAGCACGCTGGCCTGGACCATGGTCGGCGTTTCGCTGCGGTGCTGGTCCTCGGTGGGCTCCCAGGCATAGCGCTTGAGCAGCGGGCCCTGGGCAGTCTTGTAGTAGGCGCCGGGAATATGGATGTACGGGCTGCGATCGCGCGGCCCTTCCTCGAACAGCACCACTGACGCCCCTTCCTCCTCGCTCAAGCGCGATGCGACCGTGCAGCCTGTGGAGCCGCCCCCGATTACGATGAAATCCACCATGACAACCTCAGATCTTTTTAGTATTCAGCCAGTGTTGAAACGCGCGTTATCGACCGACCAGGCCGGTTAACAGCGTCTTCAATTGTTGGGCGACGGCGTAGCTGTTTTGCTGCTGCTGTTTTTTGCAGAACAACTCACAACTCCACCAACCGACGTAACCGGTAGCCTTTACCGCGGCGGTCCATTCGGCCAGGTCGAGCACCCCGCTGCCGGTGGGAACATCACGCAGCACTTCTTCATTCGGGATGCCGCCTTCGAAGGCCAGCGAGTCGCAGACATGCACGCCGTAGATCACGCCCTTGTCGAGCCTGGCGACGTCCGCAGGGGTAACGCCGCTGGTAAAGCAATGCCAGTAGTCGATCACCATCTTCACGTTGCTGCGCCCGGTGCGTTCGATCAGTTGCAGTTGGTGGTCCAGGGTATTGAGTGGCGTCCAGGACAGCGCTTCGAGATAAAGCAGCAGGCCGTATTGCTTGGCCACATCGGCCAGCTCCGCCAGATTGCTGGCCGTGCGAGCGTACTGTTCGGCTTGATCCAGACCCAGCAAGCCCGAGTAATGGGCGCTCTTGCCCGTCGCCTGGAAATCAATCACCGCCTGCACATTGATCGGGCCCGTGAGCACTTGCACGCCTTTGGCGCCGACCAGGTTGGCCAGTTGAAACAGCCGCTCGGCTTCCTTGAACAGGTCATCCCGCTCGGCGCCCTGGCGTTCGATGTCCCGAAGGTAACCGATGCCGGTGACCGGTACGTGCTGCAGTAATGCTTGCAGCTCCGACTCGGAATAGCCGGCCTGCAAATACGCCTCCAGCTTGCCGCTGTTGATCTCCAGCGCGTCAAAACCCAACGTCTGGGCGATGTCGATATCCATCGCCAGGGTCGAGTGTTTGGCGACGGTGGAATGCAGTGCGAGGATATTATTTTGGGTTGCCATATGGCGCTCCTACGGGTGAGTAGCGATCAGCCAACGCGCCAACGGCCAGCGCCGCAGCGTCCAGCCGAGCCTGAGACAAGGTGCCCCGGGCGACGGCGGCGACAATCGCCCGAACGATTTGCGGCACCTGCGGCATGGCGCCGGCAGAAATCAGCAACAGGTCAGCCCCGGCATTCAACGCGGCCACTGCGACCTCGCCGAGGGACATCTGACCGATGGTCGAGCGGTGATCGAGGTCGATGGTCATCACCAGCCCCTTGAAGCCCAACTCCTGGCGCAACACACCGATCAGTTCCGGCGACACTGAGGCCGCGGTGGGCGGTGTGCACGCGGCGAATATCGCCGGCCCCATCATCACCGCATCCGCCCCCGCGTCGATCCCGGCCTGGAACCCCGGCCAATAGGCTCGCAGCTGCTTCATGGATTCGCTGACCACCGCCGTTTCAGTCGACGGCTGCTGAAACAACACCGGATGGCCGGGGAAGTGCTTCAGGGTGCTGGCCATCCCGGCCCGCCGCACGCCACGCACATACGCACCGACCATCGCCGCCGTCTGCTGCACGTCGTCCGAAAGCGTGCGTCCTGCCAGCCACACATTGGGGCCGCCAACAACGTCCGCCGTCGGCGACAGCAACAGATTGACCCCGGTCTCCCGCACGGCGGTCGCAACCTTGAAGCAGGCCTGCTCCAGCGCCGCGCAGTCCATCGCCCTTGCCACGTCGGGTTCGGGCAGCGCCGGGGTGATCCCTTGCAAGCGGTGCACGGCGGAGATGTCGGCGTCTGCCGCCAGCAGCAGCGGCCCGCCGAACGCAATGGCCGTGCCGGTAAAGCGTTGCCAGGTGTCCAGGGTTTCGGTTTCCAGGCGGCTGGCGCTCATTTTTCCGCTGACGTATTCCTCGCCCGTCTCGCCAAACAACAGACTGCGCCCGCCATTCCCGAGAAACCGGCGCACGTCATCCGTCATCTGTAGGTCCAGCAACACCGGGAACAGCACGCCGTAGGCCTTGCCTTCATTCGCGCTCATGGTTAGTCCCCTGGGTCGCGATTGCCAACTGGCGGACCCTGGCGGCTGCGTCCAGTAACACCTGGCGATCCAGCGTGCCTTCGTGAACGGCGGCGACGATCGCATCGGCGATGCTGTCCAGGTCGGACTCGCTGGAAACCAGCAGCAGGTGCGCACCGGCCACCAGCGACGCGACAGCGGTGTCGGGAATGGTGTTGCCGCGCAGAATGGAAACCGCGTCCAGATCATCGGAAATGATCAAGCCGTCGAAGCCGAGGGTGTCACGCAGCACCCCGATAACCTTGGGTGAGGTGGAGGCCGAGTGATCGGTATCTATCGCAGGGAACACCGCCGGGCCTGGCATGATGGCTTTCACGCCGGTGGCGATTACCTGCTTGAACACTTCAAGGTTGTCATGCAGCAATTCCAGCGGCCCCGGCACGGTGGCTTCGGCAATGGCCGGGTCGTGTTCGGTGACGTAATGCCCGGGGAAGTGCTTGGCGGTGGCGATCACACCGGCGCGCTGCACCCCACGAATAAACGCGCAGGACACCCGGCTGACTTCCACCGGGTCGGCGCCGAGGTGACGGTTATGCAGCCACGGATTGGCGCCGGTGACGACGTCCACGATTGGCGCCAGAAACAGATTCACCCCCAGCTCGCGGGCCACGGTGGCCATATCGAAGCACCGTTGCTCGATGTCCAGGGCACTGAGGGCCTGGAGCTGCGCTCGGGAGGCGACCGCCGGGACCAGTTGATGCAGGCGCTCGATCCCGCCGAGTTCCTGGTCGACTGCGATCAATACCGCAGAACCCGCCAAGGCCGTAGCTTCCTTAACGACATTGACAAAATCAGCCTTGGACTCGGCTGCCTTGCGCGCCGGGCTCATGCCTCGACCAACATATTCATCGCGGGTTTCCCCGAGCAACAGGGACACACCACCACGGCTCAGGTAACGGCGCACATTGTCGTCCAGGTGCAAATCCCCGAACGCGGGAAGCAGTACCGAATACGCGGCGCTATGCAGTTCGCTTGACATTGCTTTTCCTCAACAGCGTTATGGTGAGCGGAACGCTCAACTCGGTGGATGCGCGGCTATTCCACGCATGAATTCAATTACAGCGGGAACGGCACCCAGGCACGCCGCTGGTGGGATTCGATGCAGGCCTGGGACAACAGCACCCCGCGCATGCCCTCCTGGATATCCGGCAACGGCACGCTGGTCGCCGTGCGCCACTGCGCCCCGGCCTCCAGGGCGTCGGCGAAGTCGGCGTACAACACCGCCAGCGCTTCCAGATAGCCCTCGGTATTGCCCGCCGGCAGGCTGGTGAAGGTCTGCGTCTGGGGCATGTTGTCTGCCTGGCCACGCCGGTAAATGCGGTCGGCGCCGTCGATGGGTGTGAACAGCAGGGTTTCCGGTGACTCCTGGCACCATTCGAGCGAGGCCAGGCTGCCGACGATCTTGAAGCGCAAGCCGTTGCGATGCCCAGGCGCCGCGAAGCTGGCCCACAACAAGCCGTCTACGCCGCCGTCGAACTCCAGTTGCACCACGCAGGTGTCGTCCAGTGCCCAACCCGGCACCACGCTGGTCAACTTGGCGTTGAGCTGGTTGCAGCGCTGCCCGGAAAGAAACTCCAGCAGGTTGAACGCGTGGGTGCCGACGTCGCCCAAGGCCCCGGTGGGGCCGGCCTTTTGCGGGTCACCGCGCCACGCCAGACTGTTGCTTAAGCCGGACACGCCCGGTGCCAACCACTCCAGCAAATATTCCACGTACAGGAAGCGCAACTCCCCCAGCTCACCGGCCTGGATCCGACTGCGGGCGTCCCTGACCATCGGATAACCCTGGTAGGTGTAGGTCAGCGCAAAAAACGTCCCGTGGCGCTCGGCAAGGCTCGCCAGCTCGAGGGCTTCGTGGGGATGGTTGACCAACGGCTTGTCGCAGATCACCGGGATGCCTGCTTCCAGGAACAACCGGCACGGCTCGAAATGCAGGTGATTGGGCGTCACGATGACCACCGCCTCTATCGGGTCGGGTCGGCGCGACTCGGCGGCGGCCATGGCCTCGAAGGAAAGGTAAATGCGGTCGGGTTCAATATTGAGAGCAGCGCCCGCCTCGCGGCATTTGTCCGCGCCCGACGAGAAGGCCCCGGCGACGATGTCGAAGCGATTACACAGGCGCATCGCGGCACGGTGGTAACTGGCGAAGTAAGCGCCCTGCCCGCCACCGACCATGCCGACCTTGAATCGCCGCTTTCCGGGAATGTCGCCGGTCAACCTTGCCATCACCCAATCCTCCGCAAAAAGCATGGGCCGAGTATCAAGGGTGATGTTTGTTTCCACCATTTCGCACCCTTGGTGATACCTGACGCGGACTGAAGCACTCACAAGCAGCACGCGGTGTTACCCGCGGCATTTCAATGTGTTACTGGGCGCAGCGATTCTGCGGCTTAAACTACGATGCCGCGCTTGTCGGCGGTGCCGAGCAGCCAGCAAAAGCGCTTACAATCTGACGCATTCAGTCGTTCTAAACCTTTATGTAGAAACTTATAAAAACGGCATGAAAGATGCTTTGGTAATTACCGGAATTTTCAAACGCTTAAACGGTTATTAAAGTTATAAGCAGGGTTATTCGATAACTGCGCTATAACTTTAATAACTGGCGCCTTAACCCAGCCAAGTACATCGAGATAATAATGCCCAGTCGCCCGGACACATCCCCCCTGTCGTTAGCCTCTGCCACTTCGCACCCCGAGCGTCAGCAGGCGCGCAGTGACTTGCAGGCCAATGTGCAAAGGAACCTGAGCACCCTGGTCGAATCCTGCCGGTCGGTAGCCGATATGTGTCGCAAAGTTGATGTGAATCGCCAGCAGTTCAACAAGTACCTGGTGGGCCAGCACGTTCCGTCGCAGAAGATCCTTCAGAAGATCGGACGTTATTTCATGATGGAAGCGGAAGACCTTTTCCGTCCGCCCGCCGAGTTCAAGAAGTTCTATGAAGGCTATGAAAACGAACTGCCGACCGGCTTGCGGGCCTCGGAGCAGTTCAATCATTTCCTGCCGCTGGCGAAACAGTCGGCTGACGTGCTTGAAGACTATCTGGGCGTGTATTACCGCTATCACAATTCGTCGATCTACAAGGGGCGCATCCTGCGTTCTGTCACCTGCCTGTACCGGGCCGATTCGATGGTGCAGTACGTCACCGTGGAGCGGTTTCCGTTGCGCGATGGCAGCGGCAAGATCGGTTATTCATTTACCTACCACGGGTTCTGTTTGCTGCTGGGCGATCGCCTGTTCATGGTGGATTTCGAAGGCAAGCAGCGTAACGAGATGACGTTTTCGATCCTGACGCCGCAACATCGTCGGCCGATCCGTTTTCTGTATGGGTTGGTGACGGGTGTGGCGTCGTCCTCGTTTCGCCAACCCTTCTCTACGCGCATGGCTCTGGGGCTGGTGGACAAGGGCAAGATCCGCAAGCATCACTTGCGCAATGCAACGGTGCTGTTGCCCAGTGATCAGTCGATCCCGCTGGATGTACGTGAGTACATGACCGGCGAAAACGCCACCATCGTCTGGGGCGGTCAGGACTGAGGAGTTTGTAGGGGTTGGCGCGTGGTCATCATTTCAACCAGCGACGGGCCCTTGCTGTTCAGGGCTTTGACGAGGGTCGCGTTGAGTTGTGAAACGTGTTCGACGCGCCAGGCTTCCAGGCCGAAGTTGCGGGCGATACCGGCGAAATCCGGGGCGTAGGGCTTGCCATCGGGCAAGTTGAATTCACCGGCCCGGTGCTGCTCGATGGGTTGGGCTTGTGCCTCGTTCACAGCGTCGTCAGCGCTGCGGTTGAAGACCAGGAATACCACCGGAATGCTGTGCATCACGCACACGGCCATCTCTTGCATTGACTGCAGGAAGTCCCGGCTGCCGACGGCGCAGACCACTTGGCGGGCGGGCATCGCGAGCTTGGCGCCGATCGCTGCCGGGACAGCCCAGCCGAGGGTGGCGGGGTTGCCAGCGCAGAGGTGCCTGCCGGGGTAATGCACCGGGAACATTTCGCGGGCCATGGGCTGTGTGGGTCCGGCGCCCAGGACGAGGAGCGCATCGTTTTCCAGCACGGAGCGTGAGGCGCGGCCTTCGCGCAGTAAGGTGATTTTGCGCGGGATGGGTTGGGGTTCTGCGCGCAGGGTGGCGAGTGGCAGGCTGGCGTTGGTGGAGGCGCGTTGGAGGGTGTCGTCGATGGACAGGCTGACCGGGCCGGAATGAGCGCTCAGCATGGTGTCGAAGGACTGGCGCAGGGCTTGGGGTAGCTGTTGTAGCGTCTGGACTGTCGTCTGGTCTTTCAAGACGTTGATCGATACCGTTTCGGCCTGGGCGTTGCTGATGACTATTAGTGCGGAGGCGTCCTGGTGTGCGGTGGCCAGGGCTCCCAGGGCTGAGGGGATGCCCAGCGGACCGGTCAGTACGACGGCCATGGGGCGCCCGCACGCGCGGAAGTAGCCGTCGGCGAGGTGGACGGCGCTGTGGGCCTGGATGACGTGGATGAACGGGATGTCGGTGCCTGGGGTCAGCAGTGCTTCGACCAAGGACCGGGAGCCGTCGCCCGGGATGCCCGCTACGTAGTCGACACTGTTGGCTTTCAGTGCCTTGGCGATGATTTGGCCACCTGTGAGTTTCACTTAACACTCCAGCGAATGCGCGGCGTCTGGGCCGGGGATCAGGCTTGGAGTATTCGCCTGGTGCGGGGAGGGCTCAATTTCGCACCTTGGGTAAAAGAGACGCAGATTGACGCAGGTGCCTGGCGATTGGGGGGATATCCGTTATTTGGGTGATTTTTGATACTCAATCCCGACCCATAACCCATACCCAGAGGCGTGCGCCGATTAGGTCACTTCAATGCGTCAGAGTGCGTCGCTTTTAACCCCCCTGCGAAATTGAGCCCCCCGCCTCCCGGCTCAATACTCAACCCATGAAAACAACAAGCCGAGCCTATCAAGCGCTGGGCGCACCGCTTCAGGACTGGAACTCCAAAGCCCGGAAAAAGCGTGCGTCGCCCAGCCAAGGAAGAGTCAATCGGAACAGTGGAGGCCTTACCACCCTCCCCAGCAGCATGGAATCAATGCTGGCCATAACACTGCCGATCCAACTGACTGCATACGAAAGAAAGCACCCGGCCACACCGCCGGGCCCACGCCTTGCAAGTCGCTCAACGTTCGCACCCACCACCCCAGGCAGGAACTCGAAATGAAAAAAGAAATAGAGACGGGTTATGGTTTGACCGGCATTGACTTTAATTCCCTCAGCTTGAAACGACGCTCGTTTCTGCTGGGCGCTGCCGCCTCTGCCGCCGGCTTGTACCTCGGCTCGTTCGTGCCCAGCGCATTTGCCGCCACCACCGGCCATCTGGAAATCCTCGGCTGGGAAGGTGAAACCGGTGACGCCGAACTGGCCGACTGGCGCAAGCAGCGCAACGTCACCGTGCGGTCAAGCTATGCCAGCAACCAGGACGATATCACCGCACGGTTGGCAGGCTCCGATCCGGTGCAACTCGACCTGACCATGTACGCCCTGGGCTACGAAAAGATCTATCAGGAAATGGGTTTGCTCAAGGCCATCGACACCACGAAGATCCCCAACTATTCCGCCGACAATACCCTCGCGCTGTTCTACAAGGGCAGCCGCTGGTACTGGGACGGCAAGCAATGGGGCATCCCGTTGCTGTGGGGTATGAACACCATTATCTACAACCCCAAGAACGTCAAAAAACCTACCCAATACACCGACCTGCTGGACCCGAAACTCAAGGGCAAGCTGACCTTTGTCGATGATGGCACATCGAACTGGTCGCTGATCGCGACCATCGCAGGCTACGGCGACAAGTACCCCAACCTGACCCGCGCCGAATTCAACGATGCCTTCGAAAAACTAAAGCCGTACCGTGATCAGTGCCGGGTGTTTGCCGCCTCTTCGGGCGACGCAGTTTCGCTGCTGGTGTCGGGTGAAGTGGACGCGGTGTTCTCGGCCTCCGCCAACACCCCGAGCGAAACCATCAAGCGTGGCGTGACCACTGCCCTGTCGGTACCCGCCGAAGGTGCAGCGCTTTGGTGCGATGCGTTGTTCATCCCGAAAACCGCAAAGGACATTCCCCTGGCCCTGGAGTTCATCAACAAGACCCTGGAGCCCGACATCCAGGCCAAGATGGCGACCACGATGTTCTCCGGCGTAGTCAACCCCAAGGCCGTGCCGCTGCTGCCCGAGGACCTTAGAAACACCTTCGACTACGCGAACCTGGACAGCTTTTTCGAGAAATCCAAACTCTATGGCCAGCCGCCCCTGAGCTCCGAAAAATATGTGACCTATGCTGAATGGATCGATCAGTGGGCGAACTTCAAGGGTTCGTTCTAGAGCGCTTGGCACGCCGGTGCAGGCAAACGTGGGGCGGGGGTCACCCACACCCGCCCCACGGGTCAACGCGCCCTGACTATCGAATAAAAACGCAAAGGCAATCTCATCATGACCGTAGTCAACAACACCGAGTCCATGCCCCTGGACGAAGGCGATTCAAGGGTCGGCAAACACATGAAGATCGACAAGAGAACCCTCAGCGGGTATTGGCTGGCGTCGCCACCGTTGCTGTTTCTGGTGGTGTTCTTTCTGATTCCGTCAGTGCTGCTGCTGGTCGCCAGTTTCTGGACCGCCAAGACCTTCAGCATGGAACCCGCCGCCACCCTGGCCAATTATGCCAAGGCCCTGAACGCCACCGGGTTTTATGACTCGTTGTGGATCGCCCTGCAAAACGGCTTCTGGACCGCCCTGCTCTCCACCGTGATCAGTGCGCCGGTAGCCTATTACATCGTGTACCGCACACGCTCCAACACCGTGTTGTACCTGGCGCTCGTGTCGTGGTTTTCCAGCTATCTGGTGCGGGTCTACGCATGGCGCTCAATCCTGGGTACCAACGGCGTGATCAACTCCACACTGCTGCACTTCGGCCTGATCGACCAGCCGCTGGAATGGCTGGTGTTCAGCAAATTCGCAGTGGTGCTGACCCTGGTTCACATCATGCTGCCCTTCACCCTGCTGCTGCTGGTGTCGGGCCTGCGGGACATCAAGAAGGACTACCTGGAAGCGGCCGCCGACCTCGGCGCCGGCGGCGCCACCATTCTGTGGAGGGTGATCATGCCGATGGCGCACAAGAGCATCGTCAGCTCGTTCATGTTCACCTTCGTGCTCGCCGCCAGCGACTACGTCACCCCCCAACTGCTGGGTGGCCGGGATGCGATGACCACCGGGCTGGTGATCGCGAACCAGTTCCGCTCGGTGGGTAACTGGCCGCTGGGGGCGGCGATGGCCTATCTGCTGTTGATCGTGTTCATGCTGGTGTACGCGTTGCTGCTGGCGGTGTTGCGCGCTGCCAACCTGGCACCCGGCAAGCGTTACCACGACTGAATACCGCCCATAAAAAAGGTAACTCGCCATGATCCGGCTATTCACTTACGTCTACATGCTGTTCCTCTACGCGCCCATCGCGATTATCGCGCTGTTCAGCTTCCACTCGTCGGCCTCGTTGTCGTTCCCGTTCGAGGGATTTTCCACGCGCTGGTATGAGGCGCTGTTCAGCAGTTCGGACTTTATGACAGCCCTGACCAACAGCGCGATCGTAGCCGCTGGCTCGGCGATTCTTACCACGCTGCTGGGCACGTTCTCGGCCCTTGCGCTGATGCGCATGAAAGGCCGGGTGAAGGCAGTGTTCGCGTTCATGAACTTCGCGCCCATTGCCTTGCCCGGTTTGTTTCTGGGGATTGCGCTGGTCATTTTCTTCTCGCTTATCGGCCTGCCCCGCTCGCTGCTGACGGTGATCATCGGCCATACGCTGTTCACCTTTCCGTTCTTTGTGGAGTCGGTGCGTTCGCGGCTGGAGTATTTCGACCTGTCGTTCGAGGAGGCCGCGCGCGACCTCGGCGCCTCGCCCCTCAAGGCGTTCTGGCTGGTGACGCTGCCCATCATCGGGCCAACCATCGCAGGCGCCGCGATCCTCGCGGTGGCGCTGTCGATGGATGAATTCCTGATCACCGTGTTCGTCACTGGCAGCGACACCACGCTGCCGCTCATGATTCTTTCGATGATGCGCCGCGCCGTCAGCCCCACCATCAATGCCGCCTCGGTATTCATGCTGGTGGTGACCATCGCCATCATCGCCATCGCCGGCCTGGTCATGACCCTGCGTCGTCGCCGCCTCGAACTTGAACGTGCTGAAACTGCAGAGTAATCACCATGACCAACAGTATTGAACTGACCGGAATTTCCAAGAGCTACGGTAACCTCACCGCCCTGGGCAAAGTCGACCTGACGGTCAAGCGCAACGAGATCCTGACACTGCTCGGCCCCAGCGGCTGCGGCAAGACCACCCTGATGCGCATCATCGCCGGCTTCGAAGAACCCACCACCGGCAAGGTGGTGATCGACGGCAAGGACTCCACCGCCCTGGCGCCTGAACACCGCCCGGTGAACATGGTGTTTCAGAAATACGCGCTGTTCCCGCACCTGGACGTCTTCGACAACGTGGCCTTCGGGTTGCGCCTGAAGAAGAAGCCCAAGGATGAGATCAAGCGTGAAGTGAACAAGGCGCTGGAACTGGTGCAACTGGAAAGCTTCAAGAGCCGCTGGATATCCGAACTCAGCGGCGGGCAGGCGCAACGTGTGGCCTTGGCCCGCGCACTGGTGAACCGCCCGGCAGTACTGCTGCTGGATGAACCGCTGGCGGCTCTGGACCTGAAGATTCGCCACCACATGCTCAACGAGATCAAGCGCATCCACGAAGAGACGTCGACCACCTTTGTGTATGTGACCCACGACCAGGACGAAGCGATGATTTTGTCGGACCGTGTGGTGTTGCTGAACAAGGGCGGCATTGAGCAGATCGGCGGGCCGCAGGAGATGTATTGGTCGCCGCGCACCTTGTTCGCCGCCAAGTTCTTCGGCGATACCAATATCGTCAACGGCACGTATGGGCTGAGTGGCGTGGTCGACTTGCCGTTCGGGCGCTATGCCCACACCGCCAAAAGCGGCGTGGGTGCGGGGCCGGTGAATGTGTCGATCCGCCCCGAAACCATCGGTCTTGAGCCGGCTCTGGGCGCGCCGTTGGCAGACGGCGCGTTTGCCGGCAAGGTCAAGGACACTTCCTTCATCGGCAACCGCGTGATCTACCGCGTGGAAGTGGCCGGCGGCACGCTCGACCTCAAATGCCAGCAACTGCCCACACCTGGCAGCCATGCATTGCCGCCTGGCACGAACGTGGCACTGACCTGTAAGCCGGAAAGCTTTGTGGTGATCCCGGCCTGATGTTTTGAACAAGGGGCCTGGCTGAATCAGCCGAGGTTCATTTTTTACGCTGGATCATCCGCTCTTTCACGGGAGCCTGGTCCGGCGTTTTTTTTGCCCGGAGGAAAATAATAATGGTCGATTACATCGTGGTCGGGGGTGGGTCAGCCGGGTGTGTGATTGCCGCACGGCTGAGCGAAAATCCCGAGGCGCGGGTGGTGCTGCTTGAGGAAGGACCGAGGGACACCCATCCGCTTATTCATCTACCGGTGGGCTTCTACAAGACCAGCCAGGGAAACCTGGTTGAGCATTACCCCTGGGAGCCGCCCGCAGACTACATCGGCGTGCCCAAGCCGAGCATGGTGCAGGCGCGAGTGCTGGGCGGCGGCAGCTCGGTGAACGCCATGGTGTACCTGCGCGGGCAACCGGCGGATTACGACGGTTGGGCCCAAGGCTGGGCTTATAAGGACGTGCTGCCGTTTTTCAGGAAGTGCGAGACCAACGACCGCTTCAGCAATGAAGCCCATGGCACCGACGGCCCGGTGGGTGTCAGCGACCAGCGCTATACCCATCCGCTGACCAAATTCTGGCTGCAAGCCTGCCAGCAGGCCGGGTTGGCGTATAACTCCGACTTCAACTCCGGAGTTCAGGACGGTTGTGGGCTGTATCAAATCAACGCCCGCGACGGGCTGCGTTCGAGCACTCCGGTGGCGTATCTGAAGCCGGCCCGGCGGCGCCCTAACCTCACGATTAAAACCGGCTGCCGAGTGTTGCAGGTGCTGCTCGAAAAGGGCCGTGCGACGGGGGTTGAATACGTTGAAAAAGGCAAGCGCCAAATCCTGCGGGCCGAACGCGAAGTGATCATCAGCGCCGGCGCGATCAACAGCCCGAGGTTACTGATGCTCTCGGGGATCGGCCCTGCCGGGCATCTGCAGGATACGGGCATCAAGGTGCTGCATGACTTGCCTGGCGTCGGGCAGAACCTGCAGGACCATATTGAAGTCTCGCTGATCAATGAGCTGCGTCGGCCCCTGAGCTATGACAAGTACAAAAAGCCTCACTGGAAACTGGCCGCTGGCTTGCAGTACACACTGTTTCGCGAAGGCCCGGTGACGTCCAATGTGGTGGAAGGCGGCGCGTTCTGGCGCACCTCACTGGCTGAGGGCCGGGCGGACGCGCAGTACTGTTTTATGGCCGGTGCCGGTGTCGAAGCCGGTGTGGGCTCGGTGCCGGGTGGCAATGGCTGCACGTTGAACGTGTGCCAGACCCGCCCACGCTCCGTGGGCTCGGTGCAACTGCGCAGTGCAGACCCGAAGGACTTGCCGGTGATCAGACCCAACTATTTGAGCGATCCGTTTGACCTGGAGTGCATGGTTGAAGCGACCGAGTTTGGCCGGCATATCCTGGCGCAGGAGGCCATGGCCGGGCATATCCTGCGCGAGCATGCGCCTGCGCAGCCGTTGCATAGCCGTGAGGATTACCGCCGGTTTGTGCGGCAACAGGCGCATGCTGCGCTGCATCCGGTGGGCACCTGCAAGATGGGCTCGAATGACTTGGCGGTGGTGGACAGTGTGTTGCGGGTGCATGGGATTGAGGGGTTGCGGGTGGCCGATAACTCGATTGCGCCAACGTTATGTTCGAGCAATACCAATGCGTTGGCGATCATGATCGGTGAGAAGGCAGCGGATCATATTTTGCAGGGGTGAAGGGCCTGATCGTTCCCACGCAGAGCGTGAGAACGATCATCAAAGCAGTCCTTAAGCGGGTTTGCTGTAGCGTCGAATCCGGATATCCGCCTGCTCCTTGTGCCCCGCAAACCCTTCCATCCCGCAAAGCCGCGAGCAGTATTCCCCTACCAACACCGACGCCTCATCCGTCAGCACCCGTTGATAGGTGCAGGTCTTGATGAACTTGCCGACCCACAGCCCGCCGGTGTACCGCGCGGTCCCGGTGGTAGGCAATGTATGGTTGGTGCCAATCACCTTGTCGCCATAGGAAACGTTAGTCCGCTCACCGAGGAACAACGCGCCGTAATTGGTCATGTGCTCCAGGAAATACAACGGATCGCGGGTCATCACCTGCACGTGCTCGGAAGCAATCCGGTCAGCCTCCTGCACCAGCTCATCCACCGTGTCGCATAGAATAATCTCGCCATAATCCCGCCAGGCGATGGAAGCCACCGGCGCAGTGGACAGGATCGCCAACTGACGCTCAATCTCCACCGGCAGCGTTTCCGCCAACTCAGCACTGTTGGTCAAAAACACCGCAGGCGAATTAACCCCATGCTCCGCCTGCCCCAACAAATCGGCAGCAATAATCTCTACATCGCTACTGTCATCAGCAATCACCAACGTTTCAGTCGGCCCGGCAATCAAGTCGATACCAATCTTGCCGAACAACTGACGCTTGGCCTCAGCCACATACGCATTACCCGGCCCAACGATCATATCCACCGGCTTGAACGTATCGGTGCCCAACGCAAACGCAGCAATCGCCTGCACCCCGCCCACGCAATAGATCTCATCGGCGCCGGCCAAATACATCGCCGTCACGATGGCCGGATGCGGCTTGCCATCAAACGGCGGCGCGGCCGCAACAACGCGCTTCACCCCGGCCACCTTGGCTGTCAGCACGCTCATATGTGCCGACGCCAGCAACGGATACTTGCCGCCCGGAATGTAGCAAGCCACCGAGTTCACCGGAATATTGCGGTGCCCAAGGATCACCCCCGGCAACGTCTCGACTTCCACATCGTGCATCGAGGCCTTTTGTACCTCGGCAAACCGCCGAACCTGCGCCTGGGCAAAGGTGATATCGCCAATTTCCTGCTCGGAAAGGCTCGCCACGCACGCGGCAATTTCTTCATCGGTCAGCCGGAAAGACACGGGCGACCACTGATCAAACTGCTTCGAGTATTCACGCACGGCCGCATCACCATTGCGGGCGACGTTGGCGATGATTTGCTCAACGGTATCGCGGACTTGGGCAGCAATCTCGGCTTGGGCTTCGACCGGTTTAGGTGTTTTCAGGTAACGAATCATCAGTGGCTCCAGGTGGTTCTTGAGGGCACGCGACATGCCCCCCGGCATTGGCAACCATCTTTTCCTACCCCCCTGCCCCCGGCAATTTCGCAGCCACCCTATTGATGACGCAACCTGACGCAACACAGACGCAGTGTTGAAGCACTACGACGGTCGCTGACTTTATTCGTATAACCACTCACGAAAAATAGGCGAGCCCCATTGACATAGTGGTTTGGAGTGATAGCTTAAATAAGCGGTTATACGTATAACTTAATAATCACACCCAACGTAAAGAGGTGATCAACCGTGAGTCGAGTCTTGTATCTATTCGGTGGCTGGCCCGGCCATTTCCCCTACGAAATCGCGGCATGGGCGCGAACCGTTTTCCAGGAGCTGGATTTCGAGGTCGAAGAGTCCACCGACATCTTCACTCTGGACAGGGACTTGACCGGTTATGACCTGATCGTGATCGGCTGGAACAACGCGGTCACCACCGAGACGCTCACCGCCTCCCAGGAAAACCGCCTGCTGCAAGCGATCGAAAGCGGCACCGGCCTGGTGGGTTGGCACGGCGCAGGCGCGGCGTTTCGCGCCAGCCTCAAATATCACTGGGTGCTCGGCGGTTCATTCCTCGAACACCCGATGGGCGAAGGCTTTCCCCACCCGTACCAGGTCAACGTCATCGACCACAGCCACGAGGTGACCCGAGGCGTCGAGGATTTCGAGGTACGGTCCGAGCAGTACTACATGCAGGTCGACCCGAACATTCACGTGCTGGCCGAAACCACCTTCGACGGCAACCCCTTCCCCTGGCTCAAGGGCCATCGCAGCCCGGTGGCCTGGGTGCGCCAGTGGGGCCAGGGCCGGGTGTTCTATCACTCCATCGGGCACGACACCAGCAACCTCGCCGACCCGAATATCCGCCGTCTGACCAAGCAAGGCCTGAACTGGGCGACACGCGGACGTGCAACCAGTACCGGACCCACCGACGCAAACACCCCCGTTTCATCAACCCAAGGAGTCCTGTCATGACTAAATTGACCGGCAGCCAGATCGTGGCTCAAACCCTGAAAAATTACGGCGTCGAATACGTCGCCGGTATCCCTGGCCACGGTATCTGGACCCTGACCGACGCCTTCCTCGAGGAAGACTCCAAGCTCAAGTTCATCCAGGTATTCCATGAGCAGAGCGCGGTTCACCTCGCCGACGGTTACTACCGGGTGAGCGGCAAGCCGATGGCGGCGGTGACTTCCATCGGTGCCGGCGCCGCCAACACCGTGATCGGCATGGCCACCGCGTTTACCGACTCCACCAGCCTGATGCTGATCACCGGCGGGCCACCCACTCACATGCGTGGCCACGGTTTGTTGCAGGAGCTGGAACGCTACACCGACAACGACTTCCCGAAAATTGCCGAAGCCGTGACCAAGCGTCATTGGGTGGCGACCCGCGTTGAAGAGCTGCCGTTCATGATGCACCGCGCCTGGAGCGCGATGGTCACTGGGCGCCCAGGCCCTGTGCACCTGGAAATCCCGATGGACGTGCAGGCCGAGGCCGCTGAAGTGACCCTGCATGCCCTCGAAGAACGTACGCCGATCGGTAAATGCTTCCCGGACCCGGCAGCCACCGCACGCGCAGTGGAAGAGCTGAAACTGAGCAAGCGCCCAGTGCTGGTGATCGGCGGCGGCGTGATTACCGGCGAAGCCAGTGCGGAACTGTTCGCCCTCGCCGAAGCCTGGAAGATCCCGGTCGTGACCACCTGGAACGGCAAAAGCGGCTTCCCGGAAGATCACCCGTTGTTCGCCGGCAGCGTCGGCCAGACCGGTACATTGTGCGGCAATAAAGTCGCATCCACCGCCGATGTGATCATCGCCGTGGGCTGCCGTTTCACTGACTGGTCGTCGTCCAGCTATGCCAAGGGCGTGACCTTTGCGATCCCGCCGTCGAAGCTGATCCACATCGACATCGACCCGCACGAGATCGGCAAGAACTACCCGGTGACCGTGGGGATTTGTGCCGACGCCAAATACGCCCTCGCCGCCATCGTCGAAAGCCTGAAAAACGAGACGGTTGAGCGCGAAGAGTACCTGAGCGACCTGCGCGGCTATCAGGAAGAATGGGAAACCAAACTGGCGGGCCGTCGTGACTCCGATCGCTTCCCGTTCACCTCACAACGCCCCCTCGGCGCGCTGCGCAAAGTGTTCCCGCGCGACACCATCGTGGTGGTCGGCTCGGGCAACACCCAGGGCGCGGTCAAGCAGACCTTCCCGGTCTATACGCCACGTACGCACCTGACCTCCGGCGGCTTCTCGTCCATGGGCTGGGCCGTGCCTGCCGCTATCGGCGCCAAGCTGGCTGCGCCTGACCAGCCGGTGGTGTGCATTCTCGGGGATGGCGATTTCCTGATGACCTCCCAGGAAATTGCGATCTGCGTGACCAACAATATCCCTGTGGTGTTCCTGATCCAGAACAACGCCGGCTACATGTCGATTCGCGGTGGCCAGCGCAAGCAGACCAGCCGCCATATCGGCACCGAGTTCAACCACCCGGACGGCACGCCCTACAGCCCCGACTTCAAGGCGGTGGGCGAAGCCTTCGGTCTCAAATCCTACCGTGTGGAGCGCCCGGAAGACCTTGAGCCGATCCTGCAGGAAGCGCTGGATTTGAACGTACCGGTGCTAATCGAAGTACCGACCGACCGCGATGCGGCTGGCCCTTGGGTACCGGGCTGGTGGGACTTCCCGATTCCGGAATACATCACCGACGAACGCCAGGATGAGTACTGGCAAATCCGTAATTCCGAACAACACCTGTAAATGCCGGAGCGGCTCACATGAGTGATGCATTGATTTCGCATCATGCAGAGCTGAATCCACAACCGGGGGCGCCGCGCGAACCGCGCGCCCTCGACGTGGTGACACCTGATGCAGATGGCACGATCAACTGTGACGTGGTGATTATCGGCTCGGGCATGGGCGGTTCGACCTTTGCTCATGCCTTGCGTGACAGCGGGCTGGATATCGTGATTGTCGAACGGGGTGATTTCCTGCCGCGTGAGATCCAGAACTGGAGCGCTGAAGCGGTGTTCGGCCAAGGGCGCTATCGTAATGCCGAACCGTGGCTGGACCAGGCCAACCAAGTATTTTCGCCGGGGGTGTTTTATTACGTCGGCGGCAACACCAAATTCTACGGCGCCATGCTGCCACGGTTTCGCGAGGCGGATTTCGGCGAGATCCAGCATGCCGAGGGTGTGTCCCCTGCGTGGCCCGTCAGCTATGCCGAATTTGAGCCGTGGTACGCTGAAGCGGAAAAACTCTACCGCGTGCATGGCCAGGCCGGCATTGACCCCAGCGAACCCTGGCGTTCAGGGCCCTTCCCGCAACCGGCACTGAAGCATGACCCGGCACTGGTTGCGCTGGAGCAAAGCATGCAGCGCGCCGGGCTCAAGCCGTTCGTGATGCCGGCGGCGGTGGACTATGGCGATGGCGGCAATTGCGTGTTGTGTTCAACCTGCGATGGCTATCCGTGCCTGATGGATGCCAAGGCCGACGCCGAAGTTTCTGCGCTTAGGCCCGCCCTGCGCAATGGCAGCGTTCGGCTGATGACTCGCACCACGATCAAGCAGCTGAACACCGGTAGCGATGGCAAAACCGTGACTGAAGCGCGGGGGCTGTTCGATGGGCGCGAGGTGACACTGCGTGCTAAACGCTTCGTGCTGGCGTGCGGCGCAGTCAACAGCGCGGCGTTGTTGTTCAAGTCTGCGAACTCTCAACATCCTCACGGCCTGGGCAACAGGTCCGGGCAGTTGGGGCGTAACTACATGGTGCACAACAGCACCTTCATGCTGGCGGTGGACCCGCGACGCAAGAACAACGTGACCTTCCAGAAAACCCTGGCCATCAACGACTGGTACAGCGCCAGCCCGCACAACGCATTCCCCTTGGGTAACGTACAGATGCTGGGAAAAATCCGCGAGCCGATGATCAGTGCCATGCGGCCCTGGCTGCCGAAATTTGCTTCACGCTATATCACTGACCACAGCGTCGACCTGTACCTGACCTCGGAAGATCTGCCGACCCAGGACAACCGCATCACCTACGACGTGCAGCGCGGTGCGATCAAGGTTCACTGGACGCCGAACAACCTCAAGGCCCATGAAGGCCTGGTGAGCAAGGCCACCAAGACCATGCGTGACGCGGGGTATCCGCTGATCCTCAAGGCGCGCATGGGTATCGCGACGAACTCCCACCAGTGTGGCACTGCCGTGATGGGCAAGGACCCGGCGACCAGCGTGCTGGACCTGAACTGCAAGCTGCATGACCTGGAGAATGTATGGGTGGTGGACAGCTCGTTCTTCCCGTCGTCGGCGGCGGTTAATCCGGCGCTCACTATCGCGGCGAATGCCCTCAGAGTAGCGGCTCACTTCAATGGACAGCCCGGGTAAAGGTGGGAGCTGGCTTACCTGCGATGCAGTCGACTCGGTCTGTCAGTGGTATTGGGTCGATGCCATCGCAGGCAAGCCAGCTCCTACAGTGATCCCTTACCAACAGGATCAGACGTCTGCCGGCTGGAGACTGCGAGTCGAGGTGCGCACCACCAGCTTGGTGGCGAAAATCTTCTGCTCGGGCGCAAGCGGCTCATCGGCCGGGGCATTCAGTTGCTCGGTCAGCAAGCGTGCGGCGTATACGCCCTTCTCCACCATAGGCTGGGCAATGGTAGTCAAACCGAGCTGCACCGCCTCGGGGATATCATCAAAACCAATCACCGAAAGGGTCTCCGGGACCTGGCGATTGAGGGCGTGTGCGGTTTTCATGCAGGCAATCGCCATCACGTCCGAACACGCTACCACCGCCGTGACTTCGTTGGAGGTCAGCAACGTAAACGCTGCGGCCTGCCCCGATGTGGAGTCCAGCCCGCCGGCCTCGATCACGCTGAGGTCTTCGAACGCCAGGCCGGCAGCAGTGGCCGCCTCCACGTAACCGGTAAGGCGCTCGCGAACAATTCGCTCGCTGGCGCTCTTGAAGCGTTGCAGGTCGATCGGGCCGCGATAACCGTCCGGGTTGAGGCGATCAATGATGACGCCGATCTTGCGGTGGCCCAGGTCCAGCAGATGCTGCATTTGCGTGCGAGCCGCGCCGCGATCGTCGATGCCGACAAAAAAAGAATTCTCTACCAGCGGCGAGTCGATCACCACGAACGGAATACTGTGCTTCACCACGGCCAGCACCGCCGGGTGATCATCGGGCAGGGTCGAGATAATCAGGCCATCCACCAACCCGCGCAAGGCCAGACTGCTGTGGCTCGCTGCCTGGCCGCGACCCACCAGGCGGTTGTTGTTGAGCGGAAACAGTGTCAGTGCGACGTTTTCCAGCTCGCCCACTTCGCTGATGCCGCGCAGCATGGCGATGGTGCACGGGTCGGCAAAGGCCAGGGACAACTTGTCCATCATCATCAACCCGATGGCGCCGATCTTGCCCGAGCGCAGGCTGCGGCCCAGCACATTGGGGCCCGGGTAGCCCAATGAAGCGGCCACCTCGAGGATATGCTCGCGCTGGGCCGGGGACAGTTTGGAAGGTCGGTTGTAGGCGTAAGACACCGCAGGCTGGGACACCCCTGCTGCCAGTGCTACGTCTTTCATTGAAACGGCCATCGCTTGCTTCCCAATCCTTTTGAAACCTCATGCGAGGTCATGAAAAAACAGACGCTCAGTGTACCCGTTGAGGGGAAACCTTCGGAACCAGTCGTGTGGCACTGAACATGATTGCGACCATCAGCGAGGCAACCGCCAGCAGCGCCCAGGATAGATTCGTCGCGTGGGCGAACAAGCCGATCACCGCGGGGCCCATCAGGATACCCAGATAACCGAGGCTGGTGGCCGCGGCAATCGCCAACTCCCCCGGCATGGTCTTTTGTGCGCCCGCCAGGGACAGGTAGACCGGCGCGATGTTGGCCAAACCGATACCAATGACGGCAAAGCCCACCAGGTTCACCAGCCAGTTCGTCGCGAGCACCACCGTGAGGAACCCAAGGATCACAATCAAACCGCCGCCCACCAGCACCGTGCGGGCACCGAGTTTGAGCAGAATCCGGTCGCCACTCAAGCGCCCCAACGCCATCATCACGGCGAAGCAGGCGTAACCCAGGCCTGCAATGGAAGGTTCTACATCACGCACCTGGGTCAGGAACACCGCGCTCCAGTCGAGAATCGCACCTTCGGCCAGGAACGCGAACAGGCACAGCACGCCCAGCACCAGGACTTTACGCGTGGGCCGCACAAAGAT
Source organism: Pseudomonas sp. PAMC 25886 (assembly GCF_000242655.1). NCBI lineage: Bacteria > Pseudomonadati > Pseudomonadota > Gammaproteobacteria > Pseudomonadales > Pseudomonadaceae > Pseudomonas > Pseudomonas sp. PAMC 25886. The sequence goes on along the minus strand of NZ_AHHC01000045.1, from coordinate 75,226 downwards.
CGGGCTGCCCTCTTCGCCGCTGCGCCCGAGCATCTGGCGCCCGTAACTCAGGACAAACGCAGCCAATGCCGCCATCACTGCGCTGCTGGCCAGCAACGGCGTGGCGCCTAGCCAGAGCAGCGCGGTGATTCCCGCCGCACTGACGATCGTGCCCAGGCTGAAAAGGCCATGAAAGCCCGACATCAGCGACCGGCCTGTCGCGCGCTCAACCATCACGCCTTGCACGTTCATCGTCACATCGACCGCGCCGCACCCGGCACCGAACACGGTCAGGGCAAACATCAAGCCTATGAATGAATGGGTGGTCGCCAGCAGAGGCAGCGTCAGGAATACCAGAGTGATCCCGATGTGCATGGTAAAGCGGCAGCCTTTACGGGCGTTCAGAATGCCCGCCAGCGGCATCATCACCAGTGAGCCCAGGCCCAGGCACAGCAACAGGATGCCCAATGCGCCGTCGTCCACCCCGGCCCGACTGCGCGCATAGGGAACCAGCGGCGCCCAGGCGCCCATGCACAGGCCGGACAGCAGAAACGTCAAGCGGTAGGCCGACATGTGCGGCGTGGAGCACGGCAACAACAACTCTTGAGACGACACGGAAACCCCAATACCTGGACAGTTAGAGTTATACGTATAACTTAAAACTCAAGCGCCAGCCACTGCCTTGTTACTGTTACATATTCTGGATTGATAAAGCATTGACAGCCCATAGGGTGCAGGTTTTACTTTCGCAAGGTTATTCGTATAACTCAAAATTGCATAACCACCCCACAAAAACAAAAGGGACCATGCAGCGTGATAAGCACTTTCCAGAAAACCCCGATCCCCCCGCGTATTCGCAAGGCGCGTATCGCCACCTTTCTCGGCTTCATGATGATTGGCGCCATGATGTACATCTGGTCCACCGGCGTGAGCGTATTCAGGACCCAGCTTGGCTTGACGGGAGAGCTCGGGGATTCGAGTTTCGGCCTGATTGCCCTCGGGGTCGGTGTCGGCTCCGCAACCGGTGCGCTGCTGGTGGGGCGGCTGCTGGACACCTTCGGCGCCAAGCCGGTCATTACCGTTGGCGCCCTCGCCTATCCCCTTTCGATTATCCCGCTGGGCTTCGTCAACGGTTTCTGGTTTGCGCTATGTTTCGGCTCTGCGCTGGGGCTGTTGCGCGGTGCCCTGGATACCGCCTTGAATGCCCACGGCGTGCAGGTTGAACGGTTTTATCGACGCTCAATCATGTCCGGCTTCCATGCCTTCTATTCCCTGGGCGGCTTCCTGCTGGGCATGGCATGCAGTTGGCTGACCCGGTTCTACACCGACAGCGTGCTGGTGCCCTACACCGTACTGGGCCTGGCGATGTTCATTCTTGGCTGCGTGTTCAGCCGATGGTTGCTGGGCAAGCATGATGTGCCCGACGCCCGGCTTGACGACTGGCAAGCCGGCACTCAGTCCCGGGACGAAACCGGCAAGGGCCCTTCAGCCAAGACGCTGCTGGTGATGATCGCTCTCGGCACCTTGCTGCTGGGCAGCATGATGGGCGAAAACGCAATTGCCGACTGGGGCCAGGAATACATTCGCCGGGAGTTCGAGACCACCACCTCGACCGCAGGCATGGCGGTCTCACTGTTCGTTGGTGCGTCATTCGTGGGGCGCCTTTTTGGCGACCGCCTGGCCGCTGCGCTCGGTAATGCGCAGGTGGTGTTTGGATGCGGCACGCTGTGCATACTCGGAATGGTCGTCACAATTTTGGGCAGCACGGCCGTCACCGGCATTATCGGTTTCGCGATGTTTGGCCTCGGCCTTTCGTGCATCGCACCGTTGATGATCTCCGCCGCCGGGCGCCGAGATCCGGCACATGCCGGGCGCAACATCGGGATCGTCAACTGCATCGGCTTTTCCGGAATGCTGGCGGGCCCTGCTGTGATCACGGTGATCGTGAGCAACTTCGGCCTGGGCAAGTTGATGTTTTTCCCACTGGTGATGCTCGCTTTAATGGCAATGCTCGGGCCACTGCTGATACGTGCGCCGAGACAAAGCGTTACCTGTGGAAATCCACAAATCGACGCATCACCTAGCTGAGAGGGGCAATGAGCAGCCTCAATTCGCGAGTAATATGATGCCCCCTGAGCAGCATTCCGAACGGTGCAAGGTTGCACCTGCAATTCCCGATTGCTACCGACGGGAGACACCTTCATCTACATCAAAGGCTCTCGACCTTCACCACTCATTACGGTACTTCGGTCCCCTGTGCCGCGAGCAAAAGTTCGAACCAGTGATCTTTCGTAATGGCCAGCTGGCAAGCGCGTACTGATTCACGTAAAACATCGAGACGTCTCGATCCTACAATGGGCAACGGTTGGCATGGCAACGCAAGCAACCACGCCATAAGAACCGTTGTTGCAGACTCTCCTAATTGCTCTCCTATGCGTGTCAGGCTTTCCCTGATTCGCTTGGCCACAGGGCCTGAATCGGTAAAAAGACTCCCGCCGGCGAGTGGCGACCACAGTATTGGAGCGCACTTCAACTGTTGAGCTTGGTCAAACGTCCCATCGTAGACAGGGGCCAGGTGCAGCAATGAGCATTCGACCTGATTCGTGACCAATGTCATACCATTGGCGGCCAACCGGTCCTGGAGCAGACTAAACTGGGCCGGTGAGAAATTCGACACGCCGAAATGGCGAACTTTTCCCTCCTGGCGTAACACCATGAATGCGCGTGCAACTTCATCTGCATCCATCAACGGATCAGGACGATGTATTAATAGTAAGTCAAGGTACTCGGTGCGCAGGGCTCGTAGTGAGCTTTCGGCTGACGCGACAATGTGACTGAAGCTCGTGTCGTAACTCTTGAGTCGATGCTCTGGTCGCCGAGAAGAGATCAGCTTGATTCCACACTTGCTGACAAGTTGCATGTGTTTGCGCAAGTGCGGTGCTGCAGCGAGCGCTTCACCAAACAATTCTTCGGACTGATAGCCACCGTAAATGTCCGCGTGATCGAAGCTCGTCACACCCAGTTCGAGTGCTGCCTCAATAAGTTCCTGGCGTTCGCGGACCGATAGAGACCACTCGTTCAAGCGCCACATGCCATACACGATTCGAGAAAACTCCGGTCCTTGAGACGTGAGCGATATTCGTGGTGAGACATCCATTAACATTCCCCTCTATGCGGTAAATAGCGCCTATTAAGCAGGCAGGCTGATTGAATAAGTTCAGCTTTTCACTGAGTCCAGCGTTGATCCGAAGATTATTTCATTGTGGAAAGCCCGCACGTGGCGTGGGGATGTTCTCGTAAACAAGCGATTGGCTCGCCGCTATCCCCTGATCAAGAACTCTCTAGGCGACTCGCCCATTATCCGTCGGAACAAGCTGCGCGACAATTCAAGCTCGCTGAGGATCAACCCCACAATGTGCGCATTGCGAACGTTCTGAGGATATTCGACCGGCTGGTCTGCCAAGGCCAGAATCAGCTCACGCAACATCACTGAGACTTCAAGCACCTTGCACTCGGCGCCGAATGCCTGTGATGCCTCTGGATCGATATAAACCGAACGGAGCTTGACCGGACTGAGCATCAGTTGGTCATGCACAACGCCCGCAGGGATCCACAGCGCTCTTTTCGGCGGCAGGAACCACAGTCCATTTTGCGCGGCAACACGCATGACGCCACTGGACGCATAAAGCACCTGCCCGTGCTTGTGCGTGTGTGGCTCATTGTATTCGCCGGAGTGTTGATTTCGAACCAGGACCGTCATTTGCCGGGGAACATCACGGTAGTCCAGGTAATCTTCGCTGCGTTCAGGACTCGCCTCACAAACAGCGACTGTACGAATTTCTCGCGTCACACCACCCTCCTCCATGGATCACTTCGGTCAGCCCATACACATGCCGACATTTGTCACTTCAGCTGGGTCTGGATGAGTACGCATTTCGTATCCAAAGGCCCGGTTCGCGTGGCTTGCTCCTGCATCGTCTGAAACGGCGGTAACGCACCTGCCCCCGGGCGTGCTGCTTGGCTTGTTCACCGCGGTTTTTGCATTGGCAAGCGTCGGCGCCGGGATGGTCCCAGGTAAAGCACACGATCGTCGTCCACTGCTGGGCTTCTCTTCTTTGGTCGCAGGCCTTGGCATGGCGGGTATGTGGCTTGCGCCGACGCTGGCCCCTGGCGCGTATGTAGTTCTGGCAGCAGTCGGTCTTGGGATGGGCTTCACGGTCGCAATGACGCTGGCGCTGGATAACGTTGACTCACCCGAGCAAGCAGGTGCCTGGACGGTCTTCATGCTGTTCATTGGCTATCTGATCGCGGCACTTGGGCCGCTCTGTTTCGGTGCTTTGCGCGACCACTCGGGTAGCTATACCTTGTCCTACGCGACCCTTTTTGGTGTCACCATCCTGATGTTCTGCTTAACGCCGATTCTCAAGCCCGCCACCCAGGAAAAGCTCCAGACGGCGGCAGCGTGAAGGGCCTCGCTGATACGCCAGGCTTTCTGGGCATTCATGCAGAACTGAGCGGCGCTTCACTCGGCTGGAAATACGGCGGCGCCAACCGCAAGGTATTGCGCCCCAAGCCCTTGGCTTCATAAAGCGCCGCGTCCGCCCTGGCAAGCAGGCTCGCTGTGGTGTCGCCTTCATCAGGCACCCCGCAGCAAACACCGATGCTGATGCGCAGTGAGATGGTTGAATCACCGTAGTAAGCCGGCGACTCGGCCAACGAGGCGCGCAGTGTATCCAGTGCGGCAATGGCGCCTTCTGAGTCAGTGCCAGGCAGCAATAACAGAAACTCCTCGCCACCATAACGGCCAATGCTGTCGGATTGACGAAGGCGCTGGGTGAGGTGGTTAACGCAGTGACAAATCACTTCGTCCCCCGCCAGGTGGCCATACCGGTCATTGATCTGTTTGAAGTGATCGATGTCGACCATCGCCACCGCCAGGCAGGAACCGTCGCGGCGCGCGCGTTCCAGCTCTGTGGAGAACTGATCAAGGATCGCCCGACGGTTAAGGATGCCCGTCAGCACATCACGCAACGCCATGTGCTGAAGCAAGGATTCACTGCGCTCTTTGGACAACAACACCAAGCCGAGGGAGATCATCATTGCGGTGAAGGTGCCGATACTGACCGAGATGGTTTGCTTGAGGTTGCTGACGTCGTAACGCATCTCGGCAGCCCCTCCGCCCAGCACGGCCACCACCCGCATGCCCAAGCCAATCAGGCTGATGCTCGACCCGATGATCAACAGCATCCGTGCCCGCCCCAGGGCGGGGACGTAGCGGCGGGTCCAGTAGATGATCAATGTGCACTGCACCATCAAGACCAGTGTGGCCGCGAGCATTCGCGGTTCCAGGGTGTCGATCAGGCCGACCATCAACAGCAGCATCAACGCCGCTGGCGCGAATACCCGCCACCAGGAGACCGGCAACTCAACAATCCTGAATACACTGGCCCCATAAAAGGCCAGGGCCACCGCTAGCAGTGTGTTGGCGGCGCCGTAGGTAAACCACAACGGTGCATGGCCATACAAGGTGTAACCCACATAGGCAAGGGCATGCGCCAACAGGCCACAGCCAATGGTCAGCAAACCGTCACGCTGATTGAACTGGCCGACCAGAATCAAACAAAACGCCATTATCGTCGCCACCAGGGCAACACAGGCGAAAAGTGTGGGGGTATGAGCGATCATGGCGTCTCACCGAGCGCTGGCAGGAAGTGTGTTGCTCGCCAGTTTAGTTGAACGGGCCAAACAGGGCTGACTGTCGAGAATGACAACGTCTGCCCTCCCCTGTATACCGCTTGCACGTTGCTAGAGCAGCGTTATTCGAGGTGACGTATCGCAGCCACCACCTGCATCGTTGCGTCTTCGACCATTCCTTCATTACGGCATAACACCCAACCGTTATCGGCAATCGCTTGCTCGAACGCCTGGGTACATGCGACCTGTTCTGCCAACTGATGGATTACCGTACTGCCCAGCCCACGCCGGCGTGCCGCCGCCCTCGCCCATGAAACGTCAGGCGTGGTCACAACCCCGACATGCAGGTCTGGCACTCGCACGTTTCGATCAATATTCAACCGTAGAATTTCCGCAAACGGGATCGTCCGGCGAAACGCCGCATCAGACGGGTACCAGCGATCAATCAAGACGATGCTGCCGGGTGGCTGTTTAGGGAGCACGTGCCGGGAAATCCAGGCACGGCTATCGGCCAATCGCTCACACACCTCCCACTCCAACGCCCGGCTGGGGTTTCTGACGAGTTGGTTAACCAGGGCCATTGTTTCAGCCCGATGGGGATCACTTTTTTTCTCGCACAGCCGGATCACTGTTTTGTTGTCTGCCCTCAGGACTTTCGTCACGGCTTCCAACAACGTGGTTTTGCCGGTCCCCTTGGGCCCATCCAGAGAAACAAACAGCGGACGATTCATACTTCAACTAATGATTGAGGGGGGAATCGGTGAACTCTATCTGAATTGCTGGCTGAGGGTTCTCAAAACCCTGGGTGACGGCCTGTCCCTATTTAAATGACGTCTCTGCCCTTCCTAGGTATGCTCCGCGTTTATTGCCGACCACTGATACCGGGATGCCAGCCCACGCCTCTGCTGCCCAGGCGCAGTTTATGGAGCCGTATCCTCAAGGACGTTCGAACGATGAGCACCCCCGCGCTGGACATCAGCAGCCTGACGCCTCTGCCTTACCACCAACAGGTGGTCGAGTACCTGAAAACCCGTGAACCTGCCGTATGGGACTGGGCCTCATCCCTGGGGGTTCAGCAGGAACATGCCCAGGATGTGCGCGCGCAATTGCTGCGAGACACCTACCGCCTGAGCCCTGAAACCCACCCGCAGGCCTACCAGGCGTGCGAAACAGCGTTGCAGCGCTTGCAGATCCAGGCGCCCGCCACCCTCTACCAGGCTGGCGATGGCGCGATGAATGCGAGCCTGTATTACCTGGCCGGTGAAGTGCATGTGGTGTTCTACGGGCCGATCCTTGAACGGCTCGACGCCCAGGAGTTACTGGCGTTGCTGGGGCATGAGCTGGCCCATTACCGTTTATGGTCGGAGCACGACGGTGACTTTCTCACCGCCGAGCGAATCCTCAATCACGCGATGGCCGATGTGTATACGCCGGCCAGCCTGGAGCAGACCGCACGTTTATATAGCCTGCACACCGAAATCTATGCCGATCGCGGCGCAGCCCTGGTGGCCGGCGGACCGGAAGCATCCATCACTTCGCTGGTCAAGATTCACACCGGGATTGTCAGCGTCGATGCTGCCAATTATCTGCAGCAGGCCCGCGAGCTGGATGGCAAGGATGCGCAATTGTCCCAGGGCATATCGCACCCGGAGACTTTTCTGCGTTCCCAGGCGGTAGACAGTTGGTGGCAGCAGCTCCCGGAGACGGACGCCTGGCTGCACCGTCGGTTACGCGGGCCGCTCTCGCTCAACCGCCTGGATGTAACCGACCAGGTGGAGCTGACCGCCCTCACCCGCGGTTTTATCGCCAGCTTTATCAATGCAGCAGTGTTGCAGTCGGCGGTTGTGCTCAATCAGGTGCGTGGCTTTTTTCCCGACTGGAAGGACAATGAAACGCTGCTGGACCTTGGTTCGCTGAATGCCGAACGTATCGATGCAAGCATTCACGAATACCTGCACTTCATCATGCTCGACCTCAGCCTGGTGGACCGCGACCTGCGTGATGAAGCATTGCTGTATGCCGCGCGCACCGCGAAGAAGCTCGGCAGCGCCGATGACTTTATCAGCGTGCTCAAGCGCGATATCAAATTGCCAAAACGTGAGCTCGACCCGATCGTTCGCGCGCTCAAAGCGGAGGTCGACACATGGACCCAATAACCCAGCCTGTCACGTTCACGCAGTTGTTGCTGAGCCACGATGGCGCCGCCGTGCCCATCGACGACGTGTTGTTCCTGGCGCTGCCGCTGCTGCGTCAGGTGGCGCAACTGCATGAGCTTGGGCGTGTCGCCCAGCTGAGCTTCCTCGATGTGCTGCAAGGGCCTGAGCGCACCCTGTACTTGCGTAACCCCGAGGGCGTGCCGCCGCGCCTGGCGCTGGAGGCGATCAAGCAGGTGCAACCCAACCCGGAGTCTGCGCTGAATATCGTCGGCAAGGTCCGCCTGACCCGGGATTCGGAAACGGGCGTGGCGATTACCGACCTACACGTTCAGGAAGACCCGCACCAGCCTATCGCTCACCCGGTGTTCCTGCCGGACTTGCACAGCTGGGAGCATCGTCTCGGGCATCACGACGAAATCACCGATATTTTTCAGCTCGGCCAGTTGCTGGCGTGCCTGGCCTGCGGGCTGGACTTTTCCGATATCAACGACCTCAAGACGTTTGCCCGCCACCGGCGCAACCTGTTCCAGCTCAATGGCCGGCTGAATCCGGTGCTGGCTAACCTGATCGTCGAGATGACCGAGCTCAACCGGCATCAGCGCGCCACTGATGTGAACGCCCTGGCCCGGCGCCTGGAATCCTGGCGAGAGCAGCCGGCAAGCCTGGATGTGGAGCGCGTGCTGGCCCAGGCCGAGGGCCCGGCTTCGCGGCGCACCGTGGTGCTGGAGCACCTGCGCAACCGCCTGTTCGACCTGTCGCGACGCAATCGCCTGCTGTACTTCCGGCCGACCCAGGCCAGCGTCAACCTGACCGTGGCCAGCGTACCGCTGGTGATGCAGATTGAAAGCATCCGGCCCGACGCGTTGTGCACCTGGCAGCCGACCCTCGGTGGTTTCTCCGAGCAGGTATTGAGCGGCAAGCCCGTTGGCCTGCAGCAATGGCTGCGGTTTGAAGACCAGACCTGGTTGCAGGCGTCCCTGGAACGCATCATCCAGGAAACTCGCCGTGACCGCGCCGAGTTCGGCTTCAGCAACCTGCGCCTGGTGGTGGCCTTCATGCGCTGGCACAACCTCAAGGACACCCCGGAAGAACGCATCGTCACCCCGCTGCTGTGGCTGCCGGTGGAGTTGAGCCGTAAAAAAGGCGTGCGCGACCAGTTCATGTTGCAGTGCGATGAAACCGAGGCGGAGTTCAACCCGGTGCTGCGTCATCAGTTGCGCCAGCTCTACGATATCCAGTTGCCGGAAACCGTTGACCTGCAAAAGACGTCGCTGGAAGACATCCACGCCGACATTGCTCGCCAGATCAAACTGACCGAGCCTGGCGTTGAGTTGCGCCTGCAAAGCAAACCGCAAATCGAATTGATCCACCAGAAGGCGGTGCAGCATCTGCACCACTTCCAGCGCCGCCGGGCCCGTCAGCGCTCGGCCATGCCTTTGGTGAAGCCAGACTTCAGCTACGACCGCGAAGACTACCGCCCGCTGGGCCTGCAACTGTTCCAGCAAAAGGTGTTGCCCAGCCAGTTGCCGCTGCGCCTCGCGGTTGGCGGCAAGCCGTCGCTGCGCGACCAGCATCCGCAAATGGTCGCCAGCAGCACCGAAAACAGCACCTTCGCGCTGCCCGAGAATCAGGGGCATCGATACGCCTGGGACATCGACCTGACCCAGGTCACCCTGGCCAACTTCAACTACCGCAAGATGTCGCTGGTGCGCGACTACGCGCAGTTGATCGACGAGCCGGCCCAAAACGAATCGTTTGACCGGATGTTTTCCATCGAGCCACGGGAGGTCGAAGTCCAATCACCGGATCCGATCCCGCTGCCGGAACAATGGAACGTGGTGGCCGGCGACGCTACGCAGAACGCCGCTGTCAGCCTGGCCCGCACCGGGCGCAATTTCATCATTCAGGGGCCGCCTGGCACCGGCAAGTCCCAGACCATCACCAACCTGATTGCAGACTACGCCGGTCGCGGCCTGCGCGTGCTGTTTGTCTGCGAAAAGCGCGCGGCATTGGACGTGGTATTCCATCGCCTGCAACAGAGTGAACTGGGCGAATTGTGCTGCCTGATTCACGACTCCCAGACCGACAAAAAGGACTTCGTGGGCAACCTGCGCGAGTGTTATGAGCGCTGGATTGCCGGCGACGCGCAATCGCCGCAGTTGCAGGCCCGACGCAGCGCTGCATTGGCCACCCTGAGCCAACAGTTGGGCCTGATCGAGCGTTTTGAACAAGCCATGGCCGGGGTGCCGGAGACCCTGGCCTGCTCCGTGCGTGAGCTGGTGCGGCATCTCATCGAACTGCCGGCCGTGGCTGCACAGTTACCCCCCGAGGCCCTGGAGCGCTTGCCCGACTGGCGTCGCTGGCAGGCACAAAACGAACTGACGGGTCGCTTGTATCAGGCGATCAACGAGCGCTTCGGCCTCGACAGTTTTGCGCGCCACCCTTTCAGCCACCTGGCTTCCAGTCTCATTACCCACGAGCATGCCTATGGCCAGCTCAAGGCCTTCCTGGATGAAGCCAGCGGGTTGATGGACAGTGTCGAGCAGTTGATGGAGTCATCCTCCAGCCTGCTGTCCAGTGATACGCGCCTGGCGGATGCGTGCGTGCTGACCCAGGCCGCCGAGCAACTGACCGGCGCCAACCTGGCGTCGCACCTCGACCTGCTGGAACCGGGCTCACCGGGCTCCCAGGCGCTGCACGCCGAACAAGCGGCGTTGCAGACGCTGACCGTGCAGCAACACAGCGCCGGTGAAGCCACCCGCCATTGGCGCCACAAACTCGCGCCCCAGGACACCCAGGCCGCCCAGGATCTGGTGCAGCGCCTGGAAGGCTCGCTGCTGCGATGGTTGCAACCGGCGTGGTGGCGACTGCGTGGCGAGCTGCAGCGGCGCTACGACTTCAGCCAGCACGCAGTCCGTCCCAGCTACCGCAATGTGCTCGACAACCTGGCCGGCGAACACCGCGCCACCGCCGAGTTGCAGGCCGAACAGCAGCGCCTGCAAAGTCGCTACGGTATCCAGGACATCGACCTGTTCGTGCACAACCTGCAAGCCCTGCTCCAGCAACTGAGCACGTCACCGTTGTTGCGCCAGTGGGTCGAAGGCTTGCGCGGTAACCCGAATGCCCTGCCCGGCGTGCGCCAGGAAGCCAGCCTGCGACAGCCGGTTGCTCGCCTGGCCGAGCTGGTTGCGCAACACTGTGCGTTTGAGCCGGCGCCGAGCCTGGGCGCGCTGGCCGAATACCTGCGCGACCTGCGTGAAGAACTCGACGAACTGCCCGACACCCTGCCCCTGCTCATAGAGCTGCACCAGGCCGATCCCGTCTGCCTGTTTGCCCTGCAACAGCACGCCCTGGCGCAACCTGCGCTGGAGGGTTTGATTGCCCAGGAAAACCTCACCCGCCTGTACCGCGCCAACCCGCAACTGGCGCGCTTCGACGGCCCGGCCCTGGGGCTGGCAGCCCGTCAGGTCAGCCAGGCGGAAAGCAGCCTGCTCAAGCGCAATGCCCATGTGCTCAGCGCCACGCTGCATCAGCGTTTCCTGGAACATGTGAAGCAATCGGCGATGTCGGTGACCCAGCTGGACGCCCAGGCCCGCGAGTTCAAGAAAGCCTATGCCAAGGGCCGCCGCGAGCTGGAGCATGAGCTGGGCAAGACCATGCGCTACCGCTCCATCCGCGAAATGGCGAGTGGCGACAGTGGTCGAGTGATCAACGACCTCAAGCCCATCTGGTTGATGAGCCCGCTGTCGGTATCCGACACGCTGCCACTGACCCCGGACCTCTTCGACGTGGTGATTTTCGACGAGGCCAGCCAGATCCCCAGCGAAGAAGCCGTGCCGGCCTTGAGCCGTGCGCAGCAGGTGATCGTGGTGGGTGACGAGATGCAATTGCCGCCGACCAACTTCTTCTCCAGCGCAGGGGACCAGGACGATAACGAACTGATTGCCATGGAAGACGGCGAACAGATTGCAATCAACCTCGATGCCGACAGCCTGCTGAGCCAGGCCGCACGCAATTTGCCGGCGACCCTGCTGGCCTGGCACTACCGCAGCCGGCATGAAGCGTTGATCAGCTTTTCCAACGCGGCGTTCTACGAAGGCCGGCTGATCACCATCCCCGACCGGCGTATCGAGCGCCCTGCCCCGGCCCATGCCGCCCTGGACTCCACGGATGCCCTGGCAGTGACGCAGGGTGCCGACACGCTGCTCGACAGCCCCATCAGCTTTTTGAAGATGAGCGATGGCGTCTACCTCGGTCGTAGTAACCTGGCCGAAGCGCGGTATATCGCTCAGCTGGTGCGCGAACTGCTGCAGCGCGAGACCGGCTTGAGCCTGGGCATTGTGGCCTTCTCCGAAGCCCAGCAAGGCGCTATCGAACAAGCCCTGGAAGACTTGGCCGCCAGCGACTCGGCCTTTGCCACCCGCCTGGAGCGCGAGTACGTGCGCGAAGACGCCGGGCAGTTCAATGGCCTGTTCGTCAAGAACCTGGAGAACGTGCAGGGTGATGAACGGGACGTAATCATCCTGAGCATCTGCTATGCGCCGGGCCCGAACGGCAAGATGCTGATGAACTTCGGCCCGATCAACCAGCGTGGCGGGGAAAAACGCCTCAATGTGATCTTCAGCCGCGCGCGCAAACGCATGGCGATCGTCTCCAGCATTGAGGCAGAGGCCATCACCAACACACACAACGACGGTGCCGCTGCATTGCGCGCGTTCCTGCAGTTCGCCCAGGCCAGTGCCAACGGAGATGCGCCGCGCTCTCAGGGCATCCTCGCCAACCTCAACCCGGGCGCCAAGCAATCCTTTGCGGTCAGCCTGCCCAGGGACAGCCTGCGCAGCGCTCTCGCTGCCGCGTTGCGCAAGCGAGGGCATACGGTGCAGGAATATGTGGGACGTTCGCAGTTCCGCTGCGACCTGGCGATCAGTGACGCCAGCGGTGAACACTTCAGCCTTGGTGTGCTGCTGGACGGCAATACGGCGGCCGCAGCTGACGTGCGTGAGCGCTATATCTTCCGCCCGACCGTGTTGCGCAGCTTCGGCTGGAAGATCATCGACGTGCCCAGCCATGACTGGCTGCGAGAGCCGGAAGAGGTGCTGAATCGCATCGAAGCGCTGCTACGGGGTGAAGAAACGCCCGCGCTGCCAGAGCCGGAACCGGACGTCGAACCGGAAACGGTTGAGGTCGAGCCGGCTCCACCCCCTGAAGCGTCGACCCCGATGCGCGAGTTCACCTTTGGTGAAGGCAACTCCAACAAGTTCTGGCGAATCGGCGTCACCGAGGCAGAGGTGGTGGTGCACTTCGGCCGCATCGGCACCAAGGGCCAGACCCTGATCAAGTCCCTCGACAGCCCCGAGCGAGCTTCGCGCGAAGCAGAGAAGCTGGTCGCGGAGAAACTGCGCAAAGGGTATCAAGAGCAGGCAGGGGTCAATCACACCGAGCCGCTCTGAGTAGATCCGGCATGAATGGGATTAGCGCGTTCAATCAGAACGCGCTGTGGCGATCCCATGACTGATCAGACCTGGAAATGCTTGACCATTGTGTTCAGCTCAGACGCCAGGGTTGCAAGAGACTGTGACGCGGCCGTCGTTTGGCTGGAACCCTCTGAGGATTGAATCGACAGTTGCTGAATATTCAGCAGGTTCTGATCTACCGCCCGCGCGACATGCGCTTGCTCGTCAGCCGAGGTGGTAATCACCAGGTTACGGTCATTGATTTCGTCGTTGGCTGCAACAATGTCCGCCAAGGCTTTTTGCGCAAGCTCGGCCAACTCGAGGGTCTGCTGAGTCATGCTGCTACTGGCGTGCATGGTGTTGACGGCGTTGGCGGTCCCGGTCTGGATGCCTCCGATCATCTGCTCAATTTCTTGGGTGGATTGGGCCGTACGGTGTGCCAAGGCACGCACTTCGTCGGCCACCACCGCGAAACCACGGCCCGCATCCCCCGCACGTGCGGCCTCGATGGCAGCGTTCAGCGCCAAAAGATTGGTTTGTTCGGCAATCGCCCGAATAACATCAAGGACTTTGCCGATACTCTTGGCTTGATCGGCAAGGCCGCCGACTTGCTCGGAACTCAGTTCGACACCCTGTGTCAGCGATCGAATCGAATTTAAAGCCTCAACCATTCGCTGCTGGCCTTTTAAGGCGATGTTTCGCGATTCCTGTGAAAGCTCGGAAGTTGACGCGGCATTCCTCGCTACGTCTTCAATGGCTGTTGTCATCTGCGTGACCGCCGTGGCTGCCTGCTCAATCTCCCCATGCTGTTGTCGCAAGTCGCGACTGCCCTCGGCGGTGACAGCATTCAGTTCTTCGGCCGCAGCGGCCAGTTGGTTGGAGGAGCCAGTTATCTGCCGGAGTGTCTGCACGAGGTTATCGCGCATCACCTCCTGCGCCCTGAGCAAGCGTGTGGCCTCGTCGTTACCGGTGGGGTTGATGGGTTGGGTCAGATCGCCTCTGGCAATGGTCTCGGCCACGTGCATCGCTTCGATGATGGGCGCGGTAATGCTTCGGGTCAGCAGCCAGGCAACAATGACTGTTCCCGCACTCACCAGCAGAATCACGATTGCGATACCGCCGATGGCATGCTCGTAAGCGTCTACAGACTGTTGGCCAGCCTGTTCGGCACCTTTATTGGCAAGGTCTATGAGTTGATCGAAGTTCTTTGTCATCTGCTCATAGCTGTCTCGTATGCTGTTGAGAAACTCTACGGCAGCCTTTTTATCGCCCGCCCGCGAGAGCCGGAGCATCTCGATATGGTTCTTCGCATAAACATCAAGACTCTGGTTGAACACGGCGAGACGTGATCTTTCATCCGTCGTACTGAGTAATCCCGCGTACTGCGTCAATTGTTCCTTGACGATTTTCAGGCGCCCTGCTGATTTTTCTTCGTAGGTCTGCATGTCTGCGTTGGTTGAAGACAGGATGTGTGCCATCTCACCCAGGCGAAAACGGTCTAGCGATGCATTGGCCAGCGCGAGGATCCTGACCCGCTGCATCCAGTTGTTCTGGATGTCAGCCGCCTGGAACTGAACTTCTCGAATCTGCTTCAACGCGAAGAGGCCGAGAAACACACTCAGCAGCGCAATAGCGGCAAAAGCGATGAACGCCCTGGCGGCGATTCGTATATTTCTTAAGAACATGGATTTTTTCGCTCAGGTTCGAAAAGCATTTAGCGGCAATCTTGGCAGGTAACATCGGGCGAACGGAAAACTTGGCCTCCTCCGTTACTGTCGGTAGAAAACCGAAAACCTTTAGCACAAAGACTCGACCTGAGCAGCGATTTCAGTGGGCACTTTTATCGTGAGGGTATGGCGACATCGACTACCTTTTACGAACCCCTCGCGGAATCGCCAACCCCAGACTCTCCCGCAACGTCGTCCCCTCATACGCCGTGCGGTACACGCCACGGGCCTGCAACAACGGGATGACTTCCTGGGTAAACCGCTTGAACTGCTGCGGATGCCCGATGTAGATATTGAACCCATCCACCGCCCGTGCTTCAAACCAGTCCGCCATCTTGCTCGCCACCGTCTGCGCCGACCCGACAAAGGCACCCGGGCGCAGCTGCCGACCAAACTCCACCGCCTGGCGCAACGTAAACCCTTTCTCCCGTGCCTGATCAGCAATGCGTTTGGCATTGGTAAAAAAACTGCTGCGTGCCGCCTCCAGACTCTCCTGCGGAAACGGCGCGTCAAGGTCGTACTGGGTGAAATCATGCCAGCCGAAATTGCGCCCGAACTCCTTCAACGCCAGCTCGAAACTGTGGTCGGCCTGGTGATAGTGCTGTTCGATTTCACGGGCATGTTCGTCGGTATCGCCCACATAAATCTCGGCGCCGGGCATCACCAGTAGTTGCCCGGGATCACGGCCATGTCGCTCCGCCCTGCCCTTGATATCTCGGTAAAACGCCTGGCCCTGCTCGATGCTCGCGGCATGGGTGAAGATGACATCGGCGGTGGCGGCCCCCAGGTCACGGCCTTGTTCCGAGTCGCCGGCCTGGAAGATCACCGGTTGGCCTTGGGGTGAGCGCTGGATATTCAGCGGGCCGACCACGGAGAAATGCTCGCCCTTGTGATTCAGGCTGTGCAGTTTGCTCGGGTCGAGGAACTGGCCGGTGGCCCGGTCGCGCACGAATGCATCGTCCTCGTAGGAGTTCCACAGGCCCTGCACCACCTGGACGTGCTCGGCTGCCCGGCCGTAGCGGGTGTCGTAATCGTAATGTTCGTCGCGGCTGTAGTTGCCGGCGGTGCCGGCGTCTCCGCTGGTGACCACGTTCCAGCCGGCGCGGCCTTTGCTGATCAGGTCGAGTGAGGCCAGGCGTCGCGCGACGTTATACGGCGAGTTGTAGGAGGTCGTCAGCGTACCGACCAGACCCAAATGCCGGGTGCTCACGGCAAGCGCCGACAACAACGTCAACGGCTCCAGGCGATTCAGGTAGTGGGAGGGCGAGCCCGGGGTTATGAACTGGCTGTCGACAATGAACATCAGGTCGAACAACGCCGCTTCGGCCTGGCGCGCAATGTCGATGTACCAGTCGACGTTGACGCTGGCATCGGCCGGCAGTTGAGGGTCGAGCCATAGATTGTGGCGGCCAGGCCCGCCACAGCCCATGGTCAAGGCGCCTAGTTTGAGCTGTCGTTTGGTCATGACTAAGGTATTCCTTGGAGCATTCAGGGCTGGGTTTTGGCGACGGCAGGCTGCAGCGACGCGGCGAAGGAGTCGTCGAACAAGGTGGCGGCCGGGTAGGACTTGACCAGACCCTGGTTGGCGAAAAAGTCCACGGTCTTTTGCGCTTCTACCGGTGATTGGGCTGTCACAGGTTCGACCGTGGTACGCGCACGGGCGAACCAGGCGCGGGCAATGTCGGCGTCGGCGCGGGTGCGTTTGGCCCAGGCGTCTGCGTACGCGTCGGCGTTGGCCGGGCTTTGGCGCGTCCAGTCACGGGCTTTTTTCAGGCGTTGGAGAAAATCGCTGATTTGCGCACGCTTGGTGTCGACGGCCTTGGTGCTGGCGGCCACGAAGCTCTGGGCCGGGATCAACCCGTCGGCGGTCGCCAGCACCCGCGCACCCTGGCGTTCCTGTTGGGTGACGTAGGGTTCCCAGGTGGCGATGACGTCAACGGAGCCGCCTTCCAGCGCGTGGGAAGCATCCAGTGCGCTGAGGTAGCGCAGGTCCAATGAGTCCTTTGGCACGCCGGCTTTGTCCAGTGCAGTCAGCAGCAATTGCTGGCTCCAGGAGCCTTTCCAGATGGCCGCGCGTTTGCCTTTGAGGTCTGCAAGGCTGTGGATCGATGAGTCCTTTTTCACCAGGATGGCCACGCCTTCGAGATTTTGCCGGCTGATGGCAATCACCTTGATCGGCGCGCCCAGTGCACCGAGGAACAGCACGGGTGCATCACCGAGCAAGCCGAGGTCCAGGCTGTTGGTGTTGAGCGCTTCGGCGACCGGTGAGCCGGCGGTGAATTGCTTCCATTCAAGGGTATAGGGCAGGTCGTCCAGCACCCCCGCCGCTTCCATCACGGCCTGGGCGTTGTAGCTTTGGTCTCCGACCACCAGCGTTTGCGCGTTCGCGGTCAGGCACAGCAAGGTAGCGGCCAACCCGGCCGCTAGTTTTGTCAGATAACGCACGTTCGCTCCAGATGCCCTCTCAGGCATTTCAAGTCGATCCGCGCGCGCGGTCTCGGCAGTGTTCGTAGGGACAGCTACCATGAGGTGCTAATGGTCGCATGTAAAATACTTATATTGCATAACCTAATTCAATATTAATGCGCATAACGCATTTTCATTAAGGGTCGGCACGTACTGACATTGCGTACCGGCCGGCACCACCTACACTGATTTGAATTCGGCTACTCGCGAGCCATTTTTCGGCGGCCCTAACCGATGCGCCTGCATTCATCGCTCAACCAATAAAGCAGTCAACCTACTGATTAATCAGAGTAAATATGAAAGAGCAGCCTCGGCAGCTTGCATCGGGACCGCAACAAGTGGCGCACCCCCGCGCCCTTTTTCGACAACCACACCTTCTGGCTCCGTTGAGCCTGCTGTGCATTGCCCTCGCGGGTTGCACCGTCGGGCCCGATTTCGCGCGCCCCGAGGTGCCCGCTAACGCTGATTACTCACGGGAAAAGCTAACCGCTACCGCCAAGGCCGACATCGACGCCGGCGGCGCAGCGCAGCGGCTGATCGCCGGGATGGATATTCCCGGGCAATGGTGGACGTTGTTCCGTTCGCCAGCCCTCAACGCCCTGGTCGAAGAAGCCTTGCGCGCCAACCCGGATGTCACCGCCGCTCAAGCCGCGTTGCGCCAGGCCAACGAGTTGGTCTATGCCGACCAGGCGTCGTTGTTCCCTTCCGTCAGCGGCAATGTGCAGAAAGCCCGCGAGAAGGTATCGGGGGTGACCTCGGGCCTGCCGGAGTCGCCGATTCTCACGGTGAGTTCGGCGTCGTTGAGCGTGTCCTATGCCCCGGATGTGTTCGGCGGTACGCGCCGGCAAATCGAATCCACCACGGCGCAAGCCGAGTACGAACGCTTCCAGCTGGAGGCGACGTACCTCACGTTGACCTCCAATGTGGTGAATACCGCGGTCAGCCTGGCGTCGATACGTGATCAAATCGCCTCAACCGAGGCAATCATCCGGCTACAGGGCGACCAGCTCGACGTGTTGCAGTCGCAGCGGCGGCTGGGTGCCATCGGTGATAGCGACGTCCTGACGCAGCAGACCGCACTGGCGCAAACCCGTGCCAGCTTGCCGCCCCTGCAAAAGCAATTGGCGCAGACCCGCAACCAGTTGATGGCCTACCTCGGCCGGTTTCCCAATCAGGACCGGGACGAGCGCTTCAACCTGGCCTCCCTGCACTTGCCGGAAGAACTGCCGGTCAGCCTGCCCTCGGCCATCGTGGGCCAACGCCCGGACGTGCGTTCTGCCCAGGCGCAACTGCACCAGGCCAGCGCCAACATAGGCGTGGCCGTGGCCAATCAGTTGCCGCAGTTCAGCATTACCGGGTCGGTGGGTTCCACGGTGGCCAGCGGCACCAAGCTGTTTTCGGCGGGCAGCGGTGTGTGGAGCCTGGCCGGGTCGATCACCCAGCCGATCTTTGATGCCGGCGCGCTCGAACATCGCAAACGCGCGGCCGTGGCGGCCTACGACGAGTCGGCGGCGCGTTATCGTGGCACCGTCATTGGCGCATTCCAGGACGTGGCCAACGCGCTGCGGGCGCTGGAAGCCGATGCCGATGCGCTCAACCAGCAGGTGGTGGCCGAGCGCTCCGCGCAAGCCAACCTGGACTTGGTGCAGGCACAGTTCAAGCTCGGTGCCGTGGCGTACATCAACCTGCTCACCGCCCAACAGACCTACCAGAACACCGTGCTTGCGCGGGTCAAGGCACAGGCCTCCCGCTACAGCGACACCACTGCGCTGTTCCAGGCATTGGGGGGCGGTTGGTGGAACCGAACGGATGTGGACCCTGCCACCAAGGGCCACCCGGATCGCTTCGGCCTGCCATCGTGGAACGAGATCATGCCGGCCAACAACAAGGCAGCGCCTGCCGATTCGGCACGGTTCGACTGAACTGAACTCTTGATACAGCGAGAACACCCATGGCTGACGTCATTACTGCCTCTCCCCTGCCACCCGAGCCCGGCGCACCGCGCAAGCGTCGACTGTGGCGGCCGATGCTCGTCATGATCGTGGTGGTGCTGGTGATTGTGGCGATCATTGCCGGGGTGAAGTTCGTGCAGATTTCGGCGCTGATCGCCCAGTCCAAGATGCCCCTGCCCGCCTCCGTGGTCACGGCCATGAAGGTGCCCTTCAGCGATTGGCAGCCGAATGTCACCGCAGTGGGCTCGATGAAGGCGGTCAGAGGGGTGGATGTGACCACCGAGGTGGGCGGCATCGTACGCACCCTCGGCTTCACGCCCGGGCAAGAGGTGGCGGCCCAGGCGCTGCTGGTGCAGTTGAATGCCGACTCGGACATCGCGCAGTTGCATTCCCTTGAGGCCACCGCCGACCTGGCCGTGATCGTCCTCAAACGTGACAAGGCCCAACTGGCGGTCAACGCCATCTCCCAGGCCCAAGTGGACACCGACACCGCCGACCTGAAAGCCAAGCTCGCCGCCGCCGAGCAACAGCGTGCGCTGGTGGCGAAAAAAACCATACGCGCACCGTTTGCCGGGCGCATCGGGATCACCAGCGTCAACCCCGGCCAGTACCTCAACCCCGGCGACAAGATCGCTACCCTGCAAACCTTCGACCCTATCTACATCGACTTCACGGTGCCGCAGACCCAACTGGAGGCCATCGCCATTGGCCAAGGGGTTTCGGTGACGGCCGACGGCCTGACCAATCAAACCTTCACCGGCAAGGTCAGCACCATCGACACCCAGTTCGACTCGACCACCCGCAACGTCACTGTGGAAGCCACCGTCGACAATCCCAAGCAAAGCCTGGTGCCCGGGATGTTTGCCCGCGCCGTGGTCACCTCAGGAGCGACCCAGCGCTACCTTACCGTTCCGCAGACGTCGGTCACCTACAACCCTTACGGCACCACGGTGTTCATCGCCACCTCAAGCAAGAACGACAAGGGTGAGGAAGTGCTGACGGCGCAACAAACCTTCATCAAGACCGGGCCAACCCGGGGCGACCAGGTGGCCATCCTGTCGGGCGTGAAGGAAGGTGATCTGTTGATCACCAGCGGCCAGATGAAGCTCAAGAATGGCTCGCCGGTGAAGGTCGATAACAGCGCCGCGCCGCTGAACGATCCCGCGCCGACTCCCCAAGAACACTAAAGGTGTCCCATGAAGCTTACCGATACCTTTATTCAGCGACCGGTCTGGGCGATTGTCGTCTCGCTGTTCATCCTGATCCTGGGGCTGCGTTCGATCTTCGAACTGCCGGTGAACCAATGGCCGCGCACCGAAAATACCGTGGTCACCATCAGCACGGCCTACTACGGTGCGGACGCATCGACGGTAGCCGGCTTTATCACCCAGCCGCTTGAGTCGGCCATCGCCCAGGCACAGGGTATCGACTACCTGTCCTCGACGAGCATCACCGGCGTCTCGACCATTACCGCCACGCTGCGGCTGAACTACGAGGCCAGCAAGTCACTCACCGAGATCAATACCCAGGTCAACTCGGTCAAGAACCAACTGCCGGCCCAGTCCCAGGAACCGGTGCTTACGGTGGCGGTCGGGCAGACCACGGATGCCATGTACCTGGGCTTCTATAGCGACACGCTGCCCACCAACAACATCACCGATTACCTGGTGCGGGTGGTCAAGCCCAAGCTGGATTCGATCCAGGGCGTGCAAACCGCCGAGATCCTCGGCGGGCGCCAGTTCGCCCTGCGGGCCTGGATGGACCCCAACAAGCTGGCGGCGCACAACGTGACCGCCCAGGACGTGTCCACCGCCCTGGCCAACAACAACTACCTGTCTGCCGTCGGTTCCACCCGCGGGCAGACGGTGACGGTCGACCTGACAGCCGGGACCGACTTGCACACGGTGGATGAATTCAAGCGGCTGGTGATCAAGCAGAAAGGCGATGCCCTGGTGTACCTGGAGGATGTGGCCACCGTCACCCTCGGCGCCGAAAGCTACGACAGCAGCGTGGCGTTTTCCGGCAAGCGTTCGGTGTTCATCGGGATCAAGACGGCCCCCAATGCGAACATCCTGACGGTCGCCGACAGTGTGCGCGAAGCCTTCCCCGAGCTGCAGTCCCAACTGCCCACCGGGGTGCGCGGCGAGATAGTGTATGACTCCACGGCGTTCATCAATACCTCGATTTATGAGGTGGTGAAAACCCTGGTTGAGGCGATGATCATCGTGTCGGTGGTGATCTACCTGTTCCTCGGCTCGTTCCGTGCAGTGATTGTGCCGCTGGTGGCGATCCCGCTGTCGCTGGTCGGGACGTTCTTCATCATGTACCTGCTGGGGTACTCGATTAACCTGCTGACCCTGCTCGCCCTGGTATTGGCGATCGGCTTGGTGGTGGACGACGCGATTATCGTGGTGGAAAACGTCGACCGGCATATCAAGGAAGAAGGTAAAGGCGTGCTGGAGGCGGCACTGGTCGCGGCGCGGGAACTGGGTGGCCCGATCATCGCGATGACCGTGGTGCTGATTGCCGCGTACGTGCCCATCGGCCTGCGCAGCGGGCTGACCGGGGCGCTGTTCAAGGAGTTCTGTTTCTCACTGGCGGGTGCGGTGACCGTGTCGGCGGTGGTGGCGTTGACGCTGTCGCCGATGATGACGTCGCGGCTGTTCAAGTCCGGGCAGGAAGAAGGCCGCTTCGCGCGCAAGCTCGATCAGTATTTTGACTGGTTGCGGGGCCGTTACCACCGCGTACTCTCAGGCGGTTTGAACGTGTGGCCGGTGCTGGTGACGTTTGGTTTCTTGCTGTTCCTGCTGGTGGCCGCCAGCGGCATGACTGCCAAAAGCGAGCTGTCGCCCACCGAGGACCAGGGGCTGGTGTTCATGCAGATCAAGGGCCCGCCGACTGCCTCTCCGCAGCAGATGGAGCGCATTGCCGACCAGGCGTTTCAGATCGCCAACAAAGAGCCTGAATACGCGCAGATGTTCCAGCTGACCGGGTTGCCCATCCTCAACCAGGGCTTGGGCGGCGTGCTGCTCAAAACCTGGGACGATCGCACGCGTTCCCAGGCCCAACTGATCCTGGAACTTCAGCAGAAATGGAACCAGGTACCGGGCGCCACCATCGCGGCCTTTCCGCTGCCGTCGCTGCCGGGCGCCCAAGGGTTGCCGGTGCAATTTGTGATCACCACCACCGACTCGGTGGAAAACCTCAATGAAGTCGCCCAGGCGGTGGTGGCCGAGGCACTGAAACAGCAGCTGTTCTACTTCTCCGACATGGACCTGAAACTCGACAAACCACAAGCCAAGCTGGTGGTCGACCGGGAAAAAATCGCCGCACTGGGCATGACCCAGGCTGACGTCGGCGCGGCGCTGTCCGCCGCGCTGGGTGGCAACTACGTGAACTACTTCTCCACCGCCGGGCGCTCGTACAAAGTCATTCCCCAGGTGCTGCAAGTCGACCGCCTCAACCCGGACCAGATCCTCGATTACTACATTCGCACGCCCTCGGGTGCAATGATCCAGGCGCGCACCGTGGCGCATATCGAGACCTCGACCCAGCCGGAATCGATCAACCACTTCCAGCAACTCAACTCGGCCACCTTGTCAGGCGTCAGTGGCGTGGCCCAGGGCGAACTGCTGGCGAAACTGAACACGATCCTGACCAACATAGCGCCGTCGGGTTACACCTCGGACTTCTCTGGCGAGTCGCGCCAGTTCATGCAGGAATCCGGCGGGTTCTTTGGGCTGTTGATGTTCTCGATCCTGATCGTCTACCTGGCCCTGGCCTTCCAGTTCGAGAGCTTCCGCGACCCGGTGGTGATCCTGTTCTCGGTGCCCCCTGCTCTCTTTGGCGCGCTGGCCTTTATCACCATGGGGTTTGCGTCCATCAACGTGTACACCCAGGTGGGCCTGGTGACGTTGCTGGGGTTGATCACCAAGCACGGGATTCTGATCGTGCAGTTTGCCAACGAGCTGCAGCGCGCCGGTCACAGCAAGCGCGAGGCGATAGAAGAAGCGGCCGGCGTGCGTCTGCGCCCGATCCTGATGACCACGGCGGCGATGGTGCTGGGCGTGGTGCCGCTGGTGTGGGCATCGGGTGCGGGGGCTGCGGGACGGCATGACATGGGCCTGGTGATCTTCGCCGGGTTGTCGATTGGTACCGTGCTGACGCTGTTCATGGTGCCGGCGATGTATATGTTTATTGGTTCGACGCACCATCAGGAGGTTGAGCGGCCGGTCCCTGGCCAGGATGAGGCGCCAGGCGTGGCTACTGATAGATGATGGTGTAATTCGCAACAGCGTTGGCGGAACCCGCAGTCACCGTGGTTGCCGTTTGTATATAACGCGCGCTCAGCGGGATGTTCAATGATGTGGTGCCAGCGGCTATCGGAAGGTTCAACAATTTGTTTTGGGACAGCGCCCACGGTGCGCCGGAAGCATCAAGCACCTGTAGACCCACACCCGTCGCCGGGTCTGCAGCCGCTGACAGGCTCAACACGCCATTGCTGGCATCAATCGGTGTGCCGACCGGGTCCAATCGCAGGCTGAGGGTATTGGGCACGAGGGTGCCCGCACTGATGACCGCCGATTGCGAGCTTGTCGGAATCGAACTGGCGTTGCCGTAATAACCGGGAAATCCTGGGCAACCCGTCAGGCTGATCATGAAGTTCACTGGCGTGCTGGCCGAACCTATCCCACTGAACGACGCAATCTTGTTGGTGCCCATGGGTACATTAACGTCCGAGGTCATGCACGTCAGGGCGACGATGTTGATGCTGCCGGTCAGCCCCACGGAGTTGGCTCTAATGGTACCGCCATCGTTAACTGTGACATCCTGTTCCAGAGTGCCCAGCGAACTGCCGTTGATGGTGCCGGTTCCCACTGGCCCGGTCTTTATCAGCACCATCCCTGTTGCTGGCGCAATCTTGAGTCCCGTTATGGAACAGTCAACGGTTCCCGACAGTGTGCAGCCATTTGGAATCGCTGCCCTCACGGCAGCAGTTTGCACGGATGTCCCGTTAACCCAAGCGACACCGATGCCGGCTACCCCTGTTTGATAGACGAAGTTGGCGTAAGGACCGGTGCTGTAACCGGTATTGGCGCCAATGCTCTTCAGCACTAAAAGAGTGTTCATGGTTGCCGCCCCACCCGTACTGAGACACTTGGTATCGTAGCCTCCACCGGTCTGACTAAAGTTCTGCCGATAGAGAACGGTGCCCACTGGCGCATCCCGAGGCACACTGAGGGTGCTGATCTGCAACGGGAACGTGCCTATAAACCCCTTGTTACCATTGATGTAGACACAATTGACCGCCTGCGCCGACTGCGCAAGGCCACACAACACCAATGCGGCGATCAGGGAATAAAGCACCTTCATGGATTACCTCTGTACGTATAGTTGACTGAAGACGGCACCGCTGCATTCGCCGCATACCTCATGACCCAGCACTCAGGCACAGCGCGTTGCCCTTCAATATCTGACCCTGCTCTTTAAGGGCCGGCACTTTCAGCGTGCAGGTCTGACCACTCTCTTTACCCCAATTGACCAGCAGGCTTTGTGTGCCGTCCTTGATACGTGCATACAGTTGCCCGCCCTGCCCTACAGTGCCTACCGGGTTACCTGCGTCATCCACCACGGTGGCACCGAACGGCAATGGACTCTGGTCCTTCAAGCGCACGTTCAACAACAAGGCAGTTCCGTGCACCGTGGCGAAGTCCACCGCTACCACGGCACCCGACCGGGGGGCGATCTTCTGGCTGGTTTCGCTCAGCTCGACGTCCTGGGATATACCGTCCGGGTCGATAGCGATCTCGTTCAACTGATAAGGCTGCAGATAGTTGATCACCGCCGAACCGTTGCCATCGAGCCGCAGGCCTGGATAACCCACCACCTTCGCGCCGGCCGCACCGGGGGCGCTGATCACCGCCATGGTTTCACCGGTGTAAGGCGTCAACGTCACACCTTTTGGATGGACCACAATCGTGCCGCCACCACCCAGGGAGAGGCTGCTGTAGCCATCGCCTTCGCTGAGGGAACCGTTGACCCGGGCTTTGGAGCCCATGTACTGGCCGCTGACCGAGGTGTCGGTGGACTGGCTTGCGCCATCGCGGTCGGCCGTCAGGCTGTAGCCGTATTCATGATCCTCACCGGCACTGCCGCTCACGCTCGCTTGCTGGCTGTACTTGCCCTGGCTGTCGCGGGCCAAACGGCCCGACAGCTGCGGCGAGTTGTACGAGGAGCCGAACTCGATCGGCATGCTCACGGTAAACAACTCAGTGGTTTGCATCTCGGCCAGGCCGGAGCGGCTGCGACTGAGGTTGAAGCCCAGGCTGACTCGCCCGACTTGTGTGCTGTAGCCCATCTGGTACTGGACATCCTCGCCCGGTTCGTTCCAGTAGTTTTCGGTAAATCCGCTCAGTGACAAATGCCCCCAGCCGGCCAGGCTCTGGTCGAGGGACAAGGTCAGGCGACTGCGTGGCTGGCCAATCTGGCTGGTGTCGGTGCCATGCTCTTGAGCGTCCCGGAACAGCGCGGCGGTGTTGAAATCAAAGTAACCGCTGGTGGAAAAACGATACGCTGCCAGGGAGAAGTTGCTCCCGGTGCTTTGCACGTTTTCACTGAAAGACACCCGCAGGCTCTGCCCCTGCTGATCGCCGGACGGCAGTTCTGTCTGGGCGTGAGTCACGTCGACCCCGAAGGCGCCGATGGGGGTGCCAAAGGCAATACCGCCCAGCACCGACAGGTACCCATCGCTGGCCTGGGCGCCGGTATAACCGGTCAGCGAATTCGCCAAGCCGTATTGATAGGTGCCTTGCAGCAGCCCGACCTGTTTATCGATGTAGTTATTGCGAGTCTCGCCCGCCGTCACGCTGAAACGCGACGTGCCAGGCCGCAGCAACTGGTTGACCGAGGCATAGGGCACGATGAAGCTTTGCTGAGTGCCATCGGCTTCCAGTACGGTCACTTGCAGGTCGCCGCCATAGCCGGTGGCATACAGGTCATCGATGACGAAGGCGCCAGGCGCCACCGTGGTCTGCAGCAACACATTGCCGCCCTGGCTGATGGTGACCCGGGCATTGGTGCGGGCGATCCCGCGTACCACGGGCGCATACCCGCGCAACGTCTCTGGCAGCATGCGGTCGTCGGTTGCCACTTCTACCCCGCGATAGGCCAGGGTGTCGAAAATCTCGCCGCTGGTGTTGGCCTCGCCTACCGTCAGTTGGCTTTGCAAGGCGGTAAGGTCACGCTGGGCGAACGTGTTGATTTCCTGGTACTTGGTGCCGGTCAGGCTGTCCCAATTCAACGATCCGTTGTGCCGCAAGCGCCAGTCACCCACGTTCAACCCCGCGTTCAAGCCGACATAGGCAGAATCGTCAGTACCCGACAGGTTTTTGTTGTGGTTGGCGTTGAAGTCATAGCTGAGCATCGCGGCGGTGGTACCGCGATCCCATAACTCAGGGCTGACATACCCGCGGGCGTTACGCCGCATGGCCGCCTGCGGAATGCTGAAGTCCAGTTGCTGGGTCTCGGTGGAAAACAGTGCTGTCGCCTCATCGATCACCTCGGCGATGGACGTGCATTGTCCGGCGTCGAGCTTGGCCAGCGCCGCCGGCGACAGGGCTTCCACGTTTACACCGATCAATTCCAGCATGCGGCTGTCGACGCAGACGATGGGGTTCCTGCCCTTGGCGTCGGACACGATACGAATATCCTGGCGCATGCTCAGGGTCGAGTTCACCAGAATGTCGGCCCGGTAAGTGCCCGACATGACCGGGTTGCCACTTTGGAACAACGTCAGGTCAATCCCGCTTGAGCCCGCCGGAAGGAAGGAATCGTCGAACTGCACGTCTTCGGCCATCGCGTGAGGCATCAGCAGTGCGCTGGCGATCAGTAACAGTCGACGGCCCCAAATCGGCGAACAGCCGACGCTGGAGCAGCAGATTTCCTTCCGGCGCATGCGCAGAGGAGAGAGCGTAGTCATAGATTACCCGGACAACAGAGGGTGAAAACGATTGGGGCCAGAAGGGCCTAAGGCTTGACGGGTACCCGAGTGGGCACCAGGGCGCCGTAATCATTAATGGCGCTGTATTCGACGTTGGCGCCGGGGCCCGGCATCGACTTCAGGCCGGGCAAGCCAAAGGTGTGGGTCTCGCCGGGCGCGACCATTCCCGCTTCACTCGGTACTCGCTGGCCGCCGTTAACCAGGGCCAGGTCACTTTGCGAAACGTAAAAAGCAGTGGGGTTGTAGGCTTGCAGCCCATAAGTACCGTTCTTTTGTGCGACGACCTTCCACTGCAACGCCTCGATGGCCGCTGTCGGTGTACCGGGTAAATCGGCAGGTCGATAAAACACTTTGATCCGTGAGCGAAAGGCCATTTGCAGCATGTTTTGCTCCCCCGTGGCCTTGACCGGGATTTCCAGCACATTGAGCCAGAACACCGACTCTTTGTCGGACGCCAGCGGAGCACCGGTAAACATCAGGCGCAGGCTCTGCCCCTTGGCAGCATCAACCCGGGAGACCGGTGGAGAAATCACAAACGGCGCGGAAGAGTTGCTTGGCGTGGACGCAGCATCCCCCTCATCAATCCACGACTGAACGAGGACGGGTTTGGCACCGTTGTTGTTCAGTTTGACGGTGACCTCTTTCTTGTCAGCCGGGTAAATCACACGGGTGCCCGTGATGACGACCGAAGACATCGCCTGGGAACAACCGAGCACGGCCGCGATCATCACGACGCAACGGCACCAGGCCTTTTTACGCTGCATATCATTCTCTCCCGACATCGTCGGCGCACCTTCCAGCTTCCTGAAAGATGCGCTGACCGCGCAGCTTTTACTGATAGTTGATCGAGTAGGTCACCGAACCCACGACAGTACCGGCGGTGGTTGCCGCGCTGGCAATGTACTGAACGGCGTACGGCAGCACGGCAGTGGCGCCGGTCACAGTGGTACGTGCAGTGTTGGCGGTTTGGCTGGTATCACCGGCCTTGATCACAGCACCATTGGAGTCGAGCAATTGCAGTTGCACGCCAGTCGCATTACCGGTGTTACGGATGTTCTGGGTGGTCGGGTCGACGCCCGCGCCCGCTTCAAATATCGCAGCGGCGGTCGCAATGGTGCCCTGGCAGCCGCTCAGGTTAATGGTGAAGTTGGTGGCACCAACAGTCGCCCCCGCGCTCGCCAGCGACGCAATCGAGAACGTCGGAAGCGTTACGGTGCCCACATTGCTCGTGCCATTGACCGAAGTGGTGCAGGTTTGAGCCGTCAGTTGGCCACTGAAGTTGATAGTGCCGTCGGAGGCCTGTGCAGCAGACATCACGAATGCGGAAGTCGCCGCTGCAAGAACGAGGTAAGTACGGTTCATAAGTTGCCTCAAAATCATTAGTTGGATAAATGCCCGGCAGGCCACTCGCAGTTGCAATATGGCGGTGCGTTTTGCACAGGGTGAATGATGTTTCTTTTAGTGAAACCCTTCAAATTGAAAAGTCCTGCAACGGCTTCGGAAATTTCCTACCAGAGTTAAGACTCTTCCGAAGGCTTCAACTTTCAATTCGTATAAGTGCAGCCAAACGGCTTTTTGGTTGAAATGGATATACCAAAGACTTGATCAGCGATATCGCTCTCAAGTCCTTGTGGGTTTTAGTTATAGGCGATGGAATAGGTAACCGAGCCCACGACGCTGCCCGGCGCAATAACATCGTTGGCAATGTACTGGACGCCGTAAGTCATCACGCCACCGTTGGTGGCGAGATTAGTAATGGCCGGGGTTCGCGGTTGGCCCGGGTCACCGGCCTTGATCACATCGCCGTCGGAATCAAGCAACTGGAGCTGCACGCCGGTGGCACCACCGGTGTTAATAATGTTCCGGGTGGTGGGATCGACGCCTGGGCCGCTCTCAAAGTAAGTGGATGCCGTCTTGCCAATCACACTATTGCCCGTTAAGTTTTGCAGGAAATCCTGGATGCTATTCCCAGTGCCGCATGCACTCAGCCCAATGGTGAACTGGGTTCTACCCGCGGTGGCGCCTACGGCGCCGAGGGCCATAGTGCCCAGTGTAGGCAGCGTAACGGTGCCCATGTTGCTGCCACCGTTCACACTGACGGTACACGTCTGCCCAATCAGTTGGCCTTTAAAGTTAACGGTGCCATCGCCTGCCTGTGCAGCCGGTATCACGAAGGTCGACGTCAGCGCTGCGAGCGCGACGATACGGTATGTGCGCGTCATAAGTTGCCTCGAAAGGTTAAAACATCATTGATCGAAATGCTCGGCGAACCGTTCACTGCTTCGCTGTGACTGCGCACCTTGCATGCAGTGAATAATGTTTTTTCCGGCCAACCCCTTCAACGTTAAAAGTCCCTTTGCAATAAGGGAAACTTCCGGCTTAAACAATGACATTTCCAGCACCGTCGGTATTTTTCCCGATACACCTGTAACTAAACAGACACCCGCTGCTTGCCGTAAACCTCATGCAACTCGACCTTGTCGATAAATCCCATTACTTGCTTGATGGACTCTCGGTCCGGCGGGCCAGGCAACGCAAAGCGCATCGACGATGACGACGACTCAACTGTGGAAAGCACCTGCAGCGTATTGCCCTGGTAAACCAGTAAATGTTTAATTGCCGGCGAACTTCGTACTAACTGTTCAAGCACTTCGCCTGCATTTTCCAGCACGACCTGATGAATAATCAGCAGGTCAAACGGGCATAACGCGTTATCCAGTATCACCAATAAATCCCGGAATGATGTCAGCGGGGCAACACGACTGTAGCCAAGCCCCGAGAGGTTCTTTTCTATGCTGACTAACCTGGATTGTTCTTCGTCAACCAACAAGACACGCAACTTTGGATTCACCATGAAACACCCTTCCTGGCCCACGAGAAAACTGAACACCCAGTAAGCATTCAGCCGCACTGATGGCCTGTATTCAAACGTTGTTGATCGACGCGCGCTGCGAGTCCAGCCACAACAGCAGCCGATTGGCGCTCATGGGCCGCGCACAGAGATAACCTTGAGCGTGCACACAGCCCAGCTTGATCAATGACTGGCGCTGTTTTTCGGTTTCGACACCCTCCACCACCACCGACATGTTCAGCGCCTCACCCAGCGCGAGGGTGCTGCTGACAATGGCGCGATTGGCGGCGTTGGTATCGAGGTCCTGAACGAAGCTGCCGTCGAGTTTTATCTCGGTAAAGGGCAACTGGCACAGGCGCTCCAACGATGAGAACCCCACGCCAAAATCGTCGATGGACAACCCGGAGCCCATCATCCGCAAACGGATCAGGCTCTCCAGCACCGCCGGGGAAGTTTCGAGCAAACCGCTTTCGGTAATTTCAAAGGTCAGGCAGGACGCCGGTACCTGATAACGTTCAATCAACCCGCTGATACCTGCGACCAATTGCGGGTTGCTGAATTGCTCCGCCTGCAGGTTAAAGGCGAGATTCATCTGCCGTCCGGTGGCCAGGACTTCCTGCCACACCATCAAGCCCTGTTCAAACAGGGCGAAAAACAACTCGTCCATCAGGTAGAAGCTGTTCAGCAAGGGCAGGAAATCAGCCGGTGACAACAATCCATAGCTTGGGTTGTCCCACCGCGCCAAGGCTTCCATGCTGTCCACCGCGCCGGTGACCAAATTGAATTTTGGCTGGAAAAACGCCCTGAATTCATTCTCCTGAATTGCCTTTTTCAAGGCGGACTGGGTGAACCATTTCAGATTGAGGGAGCTTGAAACGTCCGTTCTTCGCACGGCCAGCGACTCCAGGAAACCGGCCACCATGGGGCCTATCTCACTGGCCCGTACGGGCGTATCGACATACCCCAACACCTTCACACCGTGCATCGACAGCATACGATCCAGGGCGCCGTGCAGGTTCGCCGGGTAAACACTGCAAATGATCAGCGCCTTGAGCAGCCCGCCATGACTGAGGTCCTCGATCAGCGACAGCCCTTGGGTGCATTGCAGTTTCAAACTGCACAACACGATGTCCACCGGACCGTTAAGCGCCAGTACCTCCAGCGCGGCAGCACCGTCGGCAACCGCTGTGACGTCTTCACAACCGAGATCCTGAAAAACGCTCGTTGCGATCAGTCGTTTGAAAGGCTGTTCTTCGATAACCAGAACGCGTATCGGTAGGAAAGACATGGCGGTTCTTACACAGGTGATGGGGACCGGTAAATTATTGCGCCCCACCCCTGCTGTGTATTTAGGATTGGTCCTAATGGCCTCTGGAAAAACTCCGTGTGCCAAACGGAAATTTCCGACACGAACAGGAAACGTCCGAAGGCTGACCCAAGGGCCCTTGGCCCCGGGGGTTCACGGCAAGGCGATCAAGGCCGCTTTCAGTGCAAGCATGGCTTGCTCCAGGGCCAGGGTGGCGGCGGTCACTTCGCCGGGCTCCGCCTCCTCACAGGCCGTTTCCAGCTGCGCACAACGAATCAGCACGTTCTGTGCGCCGACAATCCGCCCGCCGCCCTTTATCCGGTGTGCCAGCGTGGCAAGGCCTTCGATGTCCATGTTTGCGTAGCATTGCATCAGCACGCACATGTCCTCTTCCAGGCTGAGCGCCAGGTTCTTGGTAATGGTGCTGACCGAGTCCTCGTCGCCCCGGGCCAACTGGATCAGTGAGGTCAGGTCGAGATTGATCCCCTGCCCCACCATGGCCAAGGGCGCTTCATGGGGATGTGCCAATGGCTCGATGATGGACATCCGGGCACTCAGCTCCCTGAGCCGGATGGGCTTGAACAGGCAGTCGTCCATGCCGGCATTCAGGCACCGCTGTTTTTCCTCGGGCTGGGCATTGGCGGTCAGGCCGACGATGACGCAGGGTTTCGAGCCTTTGCGCTGTTCTTCGTCGCGGATGGCGCGGGACAGCTCGTAGCCGTTCATGATCGGCATGTGACTGTCGGTGATCACCACGTCATACGTACCCTGGCGCCATGCCCTGAGGCCGTGTGCACCATCCTCCGCGTCGGCGACGTCATGCCCCAGGTACGTCAGCTGTTGGGACAGCAGCAAACGGTTTGCCGGGTAATCGTCCACCACCAGCACACTCAGGCGCTTCGCTCGAAGCACCGGCGAGACTGAGTCGTGGGTGGTCGGGGCTAGGTTTTCAAGCACCGGCAGGCGCAAGCTCACGTCGATGCGGGTGCCCCGCCCCAGCTCACTCGACAAGGTCAAGCGCCCGCCCATCATTTCGCACAGCGTGCGAGAAATGGCCAGGCCCAGTCCCGACCCCGTACGCATCGCCTCAGCCGGCTGGCCGACCTGGGTGAAGGGGCTGAACAACAGGGCCTGGTCCTCTGGCGAGATGCCAATGCCGGTGTCGATGACGCTCAATGTCAGGTCCAGCTCGGAGCCATCCACCACCGGGGTGCAGCGCAGAAAAAACCGTACCTGGCCTCTGACGGTAAACTTGATCGCGTTACTCAACAGGTTCGACAACACCTGCTTGACCCGCATGGCGTCGACCAGCACTTCACAGTCCGCCTGGGGGTCGAGATCAATCTGCAGTTCGAGAAATTTCTGCTGCGCGACGCCATCAAAGATACGGGCGACCTTGAGCACCTCGTCATACAGGTTGGCTCTTTTCGGCGCCAGGGTGAGTTGGCCGGACTCAATGCGCACGATATCCAGGATGTCACCCAGCAAATCCACCAGGCTGTTGGCGGCGCTGGAGGCGATGTCCAGTGACACCCGATCGATAATGCCTTGTTCGGCCCGTTTGCTGGCCATTTCGAGCATGCCCAGCACGGCGTTCATGGGCGTACGAATTTCATGGCTCATGGTTGCCAGGAACAAAGTCTTCGCGTTGTTGGCGTCGTCGGCCTCTTTTTGTGAGGCCTTCAACTGAATCATCAACTGTTCGCGGTCACTGACATCCACCCATCCCGCAATCACCCCGACCGCCCGCCCGCGAGCATTGAAGCAGGGGAAAATCCAGTAGAACAGCGCCAGCGTTTCCCCGTACGGCGCGACGAGGCTGCCGCTGCCAATCAGCGGGACACCCTCGCGCACAACCCTGAGGTAATGCTCGTGGTATTGCCGGGATTCAGACAACGGCATCAGTTGCAGTTCGGTGATGGGCTTGCCCAGGACCTGGTTGAGGTCCATGGCCAGGAAATCCAGGTAGCTGTTGTTGCACGCGACCAGGCGGCCCTCATGGTCGCGAATGAACACCGGCCGCGGGACGTTATCGATCATCTCGCGCATGTTGGCGACAAATGTCGCCAGGACCCGACGCGGGTCATCGGCCTTGCGCCGCCACAGCAGCACCCCAAGGTTCCAACAGAGGATAGAACCCAGCCCTGCCAGCGCCATACCCCAATAGAGCGTGGATTGACCCTGGGTGCGCACCACCATGTCGAGTTCGAAATCGGGCGTGCCGGCAATGTGCGGTTCCGCCCGCGCCAGTAATGGCACCCCGGCGATCAGCAACGCGGCAACAATCGTTTTGGCGGCCTTCATCAGATAATACTGTTGCGCTTGGCCACTTCCGAAAGTGACACGACTGACGTCACTTCAAAGCGCTCCAACAAACGCGTCTTGTAAGTGCTGATGGTTTTATTGCTGAGCAGCATCGAGTCGCCGATTTCCTTGTTACTGCGCCCCTGCGCAAGATGCTTGAGGATCACCAGCTCGCGATCCGACAGGTTTTCGATCACCCGCGCTTCATTCATTTCGACGTCACTGCGCCGAACCGAACCAATTGCCAGGTTGGGGAAGTACGTGTAGCCGGACATCAGCACTTTGACGGCGCGACGCAGGTCGTCCAAGTCGTCGATCTTCGAGATAAAACCGGCAGCGCCCGCGCTCATGCAACGCTTGAGGTACAGCCCGGCTTCCAGGGACGTGAGGACCAGAATTCGCGTGGCGATATTCAGGTCGATAATGCGCCGGATGACTTCCAGGCCGTCGAGCTTGGGCATCGAAATATCCAGCACTACCAGGTCCGGCGTCTCCTGACGCGCCTGTTGCACAGCGTCGGCACCGTCGCCCGCCTCTACTACTGTTTCGAAACCTTCCTGTTTCAAGACCATTTTGACCGTCGCCCGAACTATCGGGTGGTCGTCCACTACCAGCGCCTTGCGCATATCTATCTCACTTATTGTGTTTATCTGGACACAGACCACGAAACGAGAAGGCGTAGAGGGAGGCAAGCGACTACACCGGCAGAGTCTAGTCCAACCGCACCTGAACAATGCGGGTTATTTTTGCCCTTCGCGCGTTGTCATTTTCAGATCGGCTGTGTCATTCCAGCCACTCTTTCAAGCGGCGTGCACTCATGGGTTTGGCCAGGTGAAAACCTTGTGCAAAGGTTCCACCCATGGCGAGGGCCTGGTCGCGTATTTCCTGGCTGCTGACACCTTCGATCACCAGGCTGATCTCAAGCGCGCGGGCCAACGCAATCGTGCTGATCATCATGGCCTTGCTGTGCAGGTCGGATAAATCCTGCACCACCGAACTGTCGAGTTTCAACTCCTGGAAAGGCAGCTGGCACAGCAACGTCAACGAAGAAAAACCGGTGCCAAAATCATCGATCGACAGGCCACACCCCAGCAGGCGCAAACACAGCAAACTTTTCTGGGTGGCCACTGGCATATCCAGCAGGCCGTTTTCGGCCAACTCGAACATCAATGCCGAGCCTGGAAGATCGTGCTCAATCAATGCGTTTTCGATGTACAGCGCCAAATCAAAACGGGCCAATTGCGACGCATGCAAATTGAACGCAACCTGCAGCGTAATATTGCGGCCTCGCAGGGCAACCAGCAGGTCAAGGCCTTGGGCAAACACCTGCTTGAACATGTCGTCGATCAGGTCGTACGCCAGCACCGCTGGCAGAAACTCACCGGGCAGCAGCAACCCACGGGTTGGGTGCTCCCAACGCGCCAACGCTTCCACGCCGCACAGGGCGCCGGTCCGCAAGTCGAACTTGGGCTGGAACCACGCCTTGAACTCCCGCGCCTCAAGGCCATTTCTGACCTCGGGCTCGGTAGGCAACTTGAAGGAATCCGTGACCAACAACGGTGAAAAGGTTTTGTGCTTGATGTAATCACGCAGGATCGTGCTCAGGTCTTGCACGGGCGCGACAACGCCCATCACACCAATCAACTTGAGCTGTGAAAACTGATTGATGCACTCCACTGCCCGTAAGAACTGAGGTTCAAGGGTCGCGCCTAAAATCAGCGCATTCACCAGGCGTGCCCGGCCCGCGAGCATCAGGAAGTCAAAATAGCCGAGCTTCTCGTTGCTCAAGTCGCAGATAACGATGTCCACGCCTTCTGCACGGGTGATCAGGTCCAGGGCTTTTTCACATTCCCCCGCCTGGAAAACCGCACGCACGCCCAGCACCGTCAAGGCCTGAGCAATGGCTTTGCGACGTGGCAGGCGATCCTCAAGTACGAGAATTCGTAAAGAAATCATGTTGGTACAGACCCTGTTTTCGTTGCCGCCATGCTGCCGTCTTTATTGGCGAATTACGAAAGCCGTTTTCCTGCATATCGCAGGGAAATTTCCGAGGAGATGGCAGAAGGCTTTTATTGGTTGAACGTGAAGCCTTGGCGGATGCCCCGACCTGTTGGAGGCGTCTATTGATAAACGAAGGTGACACCGATAACGGACTGCACATTTCCTGCGACGACCTGCCCACCGGTGCGGGCATAGGACGCCGTCATCCCTAGCTCTACGGGGCTGACGCCGACCGAGCCCAGCGAAATATTGTGGTTGGTCGCGAT
Organism: Pseudomonas sp. PAMC 25886; assembly: GCF_000242655.1. Taxonomy (NCBI): domain Bacteria; kingdom Pseudomonadati; phylum Pseudomonadota; class Gammaproteobacteria; order Pseudomonadales; family Pseudomonadaceae; genus Pseudomonas; species Pseudomonas sp. PAMC 25886. The sequence continues at coordinate 39,072 of NZ_AHHC01000045.1, read as the reverse complement.
CACGCCGCTGGCGTTTGACAGCTGCACGCCAATACCGGAGGCGGGAGACGCGGAAGCCGTATTGCTAAAGGTGGTGTTGGCGCTGTCGGTGGTCGGACCCGTCAGGAAATAGGACAGGTTCTGGTTTTGCGCACAGTGCACGTTCAATGGCACTGCGGCTGATCCCGGGTAATCAGGAAGGGTTACGGTCACATTGCGTGAGGAGACATCGCAGCCACCCGTGGGAACAACCACGGTGTTATTGGCGTAAATATTCCAGGTAATGATTTGGTAGGGAACGGAGTCAACCTTCTCCATGGTGAGTCTGGCCAGCATCTGCCCCGCGTTGACCGTGATTCCCGAGGCGCCACTGCCGATAATTTTTAAATACAGTATGGTATTCCATGGCATGGGTGTGCCCCATGTATGGTTGACCGTAATCGTGGGTGTGTTAATAGGGAAGCCATACGACGCCCCGTAATAGCTTATGCTGCCAGCAAGATTATTGAGCGGTCCGGTGTATTGGCCGGAAATAATCCTTATAGGGTCTAGAAAGTGAGCCGGGTCCTCGTTCATACAGCTGATGCTGTTGCCCAGGTGAACTACGATGTTTTGGCCTATTTGAACGGACGGATCGAGGTTGACATAGACGTTATTGCCGCCACCGCCATCGACACTAATAACTCCGTTCACATAGCACAAAAAAGCATTGGCACTGGTTGAAAGTCCCAAGGTGAGTAACAGCACGAACAGGGCGCTGATTTTTATCTTCATCTTCCACACCTTACTAGGAGTATGTATAGGTCACGTTAATCAGGGCCTGAATGCTGCCTTGCGTTGCATTGCCATTAACGGATAACGCACGGACTTGCAGCGACACGCTGGCTGACTGTGTTGACTCATTGACCTGGACACTGGTGGAGTTTCCATTATTCAAATTTTTGCCGCTGGTATCCTGCAACTCCAACTGAAGATTGAGCGCATTCCCCTGGTTTTGGTAATAACCCGTGTTGTCCGCAGTGCCTGTAAAGGTGGCGGTGACTCTGGATGTGCCCACCGGGCAGTCCGTCAGGCCCAGCGTCACCGGGTACCAGGCAGAGCTTGCCCCCGCCTGACTGAAATCAGAAGCGTACAGGTCCCCCAGCACCACGGCTGCCGGCGGGGTTGAGACCGTACAAGGGTGGGCTACCACTCGCCCGTTGACCGTGATGGTCACGTCTGCCGCATCGGCGTTCATGATCCCGGCAGTCAGTAGTAACCCTGCCAGCAGGGCCGCCTTTATACCGTTCATTCCCAGCCTCCTTCATTGAAACTCAAGGGTAAAATCGGCAGTTGCATTCACGACCCCCGCTGTCACCGGGGAACGTGTCGCCATCAGGCACGCATAAAAATTCAGGGTATTGGATTGGCCCGCGATCAGAGGGGACCAACTAAGGGATTGGGGCGCGGCGTTTAGAGGGATTGGCTGTTTGTCACTGTCCAGTATCTGTATACCCAGACCACTGGCGGCATTAGTGCCCGCGCCAATTTTCAACAGTGTGTTGTTGTCTTCGTCTGATGTTCCACCGTAGATAATCCTGACCCCGGTCGTTGAGCTGCCGCATTTATCAAAGACGATCTTGAAGGGCACAGGAACAGTCGTCGCCCCCACTCGGTTAAGTTGTTTGGCCGCGTTGCTCATCAAATCCACGGTGAACCCTTTGGAGTCGACCGACACCGAACAGGTATTGTCTTTAAGGTAACCCGTGATGGAAATGCTGGTGTCGGCTGCATAAGAGTGACTGGCGAAGCACGGCATCAGGCCCAGGACACAAAGGTACTTTTTCATGGGTGGCACATTCCTGTTTCGATTACCGGCACGCCGCCGAGGCATAACTCAAGGCCTGCGCCTGGCTGTCGGCGGGCAGGCTGTACGTTGCGCGGCAGTGATCCTGCGCACCCTCCCCCCACTTCACGTTGATTTGCCCGGTGGGTGACAGCCCGGTCAGATAGACCTGCCCACCGTCTGCAACAATGCTCCCGGCCTGGCCCTCGCCATAAGACGCGACTGAACCGAACGGTACGGGCTTGTCGTTGTGGGTCAGCGTCATCAGGACTTTCATCCCCACGCGGGCCTTGAAGTCGGCGCGCACCACCGCCCCACGCGTCGGCACGACGCTTGATATGGGGTCTTCCAACTCAATGTTGTTGGCCAGGGAATCCGTGTTCAGGGCGATGCGGTTTTCGCGATAGTCCACCGCATAGGGCAGCACGGCGTATCCGCGCCAGTCTGTGCGTATACCGGTCTGGTTTTCGATGGCGACATGATCTGCCCCCGGTGCTTTTATCAGCACCATGGTGTCGTTCAACGGCTGGCTGAAGGTCACGCCATCCGCGTGCGCCAACACCCCACCGCTGACGCCGTAATACACCTGGCTATAGTCGTCACTGGTGCTGTAGCCGAGGTTGGCATTGCCATAGGGCCCACGGTAGTTCAGCGAGGTGTTGCCGGTTTTCGATGCCTCTTGGTGCCCGCCCGTGGCGTATCCCGTCTGGACGCTATAGCTGAGGTTGTGATCGTCAAGCAACGTGCCATAAAGCCCTGCCGTGCTGGTGTCCCGCCCTTTTAAATCACTGGATGCATTCATGCTGACGTTGGTGTTTTTAAAGGACGAATGACTGTCTGAACGCATCCAGTGGCTGAACGGAATACTGATATTGATGGCCAGTAACTGGTCTTTGTTATCGGCCCAGGCGCTCTTTGTCAGGCTGTAGTTCACCCCCCAACTGATGTCTTCGAATGTGCTGTTGTACCCGACCTGGAGTTGCTCATCCGACTGCCCGGTTCCCCAATAGCTCTGCTGGCTCCCGGTTAAATACAGCGTGGATGTCTTGCCCATCTGTTGCGTCAAGGTGGCCTGGAAGCGACCCCGCTTGCTGTAGTTGAGGTTGTAGAAATCGGTGATTTGCGGCGTTATCTGAACAGATTGATCCTGGTTGACCACCGTGAAGCCGCTCATGCGGCTCCAGGCCGTGTCAGCCAGGGTGTAGAAATTTTTCGTCGAATAGCGATAGCCCAGCAGTTGCAGGTTGGTCCCCCACTGATTGATGGATTTATTGTAAAGAAACCGCAGGGACTGCCCCTGGTGCTCAGTGCCGTCAGGCAACGTCGCATGGGCCTCGGTCAGGTCGGCCGATATCGCGCCGAGGTCGCCCAGGTTCTTGCCCAGACCAATGTCGACGGCGCGGTAATTGTTCGAGAACTGCGTGCCTCCGAAGGCCGTCCAGTCATGGGGCAAACCCCAGAATGCCGCGCCCTGGAGAAACTCCGGTGTGTCTTGCTGTGCATTGCCGCTGCGGTATTGCCCCGCCGTCAGCGAGTACTTCACGTGGCCTTCACGCTCCAGCATCGGCACTGACGAATAAGGCACTGTGAACGTCTGTGTTGAACCGTTCGCCTCCACCACCGTGACCTGCAAGTCGCCGCTGGTGCCTGGCGCGTAGATGTCATTGAGGGTGAAAGCACCGGGAGGCACGGTGGTCTGGTAGATTTCATACCCATTCTGTTTCACCGACACCTTGGCCGTGCTTCGGGCGATCCCGCGTACAACCGGTGCAAACCCTCGTTGGCTGTCCGGGAGCATGTTGTCGTCCGACGCAATTTGAGCGCCCCGGTAATTGATGCCATCGAAGATGTCGCCTGCGGTATAGCCGTCGCCCAGGGTCAATCGACTGTGCCAGGAGGAAATGCCTCGCTCCAGATAGGTGTTGGTGTGCTGCCACTGGTTTTCTTCCGTCCCCGCGCCGTGGCTGTAGATCCACGTCGTGGTGTCCCTCAAGCGCCAGGCGCCGAGGTTGATCCCGCTTTGCAGGCTGAGGTACGAATAGCTCGACGTCCCGCCTTCTTCGCTGCGCACTTCGCTGCCGGTGTAGTTGTAATTGAGCAAGCCCGCGGTAATGCCGTCATCCCATAGTTCCGGCGCAATGTACCCGCGCGCCTGGCTGCCCATGAGTGCCTGGGGAACGCTGAGGGAAAGGCGCTGCAGGCCAACGTCGAATGTGCTGGTGGCGTCGTTGATGAGTCGCGTAAACGGCACACACGCCGTGCTCTTCATGGCCATGATCTCGGGCACGGCTAACGTGTTGATGCCGAAGGACGCGAGTTGAGCGCGGGTCAGGCACGGTTCCAGCTTCTGCCCATCGGGGCTTTTGGCGAAGGTAACGTCCCGGGTCGCCATGTAGCCATCGTTCATGTAGATGTCCACACGGTAGGTGCCGGGAGGCGCCTCCAGGCCTTTTTCAAAGGCAGAGAGATCCGCCACTGATGCAGGGTCATCGGCAAGGAATCGCGGGTTGAAATAGTTGTCTGCACGCGCCGAATAAAAGGGGACTACGAGAACCAACGCCAAGGGTGATAACAGTGATCTTTTACGTGCTGACTCCCAGGTTCCATTTTTCATGTGTGTGTTACCGCCAGCTCCATAACCCGGGATTGATTCGCTCAACACTATTTACTGCTCGGTTCCTTTCATCACTGGCGTCAGCGCACCGTAGTCGTTGATGGTTCGATAGCTGATCGCCCCGGCCGTGTCCCCAGGCAGGCCCACTGTCACGGAGCCCATAGGCGGCGCCATCGCGTTCTCCAGCGTCCGAGTACCGGCAGCAAGTTCCGTGATGGTCAGGAAGTAAGGGCTGGGATTGGTAATGAGCAGGGTTTTCCCACTGCGCTTGAAGGTCAACTTTGCCGGTGCGTCTTCCGGGGAAATACTCAGATCCCGTGGGCGATACAGCAGTTTTATCCGGCTGGTGATTGCCAGTTGCAGCGTATTGTCTTTCTGTTGGGCCTTGTCTACAGACGGAATGGCCTTGACGTTGATCCAGAATAAACTTTCCCGGTCTTTCGCCAGGCTACTGTTGCTGGCATCGACAATACGCAGCGTGTTGTCCTTTTTCCCCTGCATCACAAACAAGGGCGGTGTAATGACAAACCGACCGTCTTTCTTGCCTTCACTGTTCTCAACCCAGGACTGGATAAGAAAGGTGTCCTTGTTATTGTTGTTACTTAATCCCAGCGCTGTTTGTTTCTGATCTGCAGGGTAAATAACGCGCGTTGCACCGAGGGCCACGCCCGCTTCCGCGGGGCTGGCGAGAACAGCCACTGCCAATGCGAGCAGGGTTGGAATTGTCTTTGCGGTTATCATGATTTTTTCACGTCAATCTTGTTGGCGAACACACACTTATTACATCAAGAAGGCCTTCCTGGCCTGAGCACATCCTTGTCAGTTACGGGTTACTGGTATTGCACTTTGAAGTTCGCGTTGGCGTTGGCAGTACCCGCTGTGGCTACACCCGTTGCGATGTAACGTGCCTGGAACGGCAAGGTGTTGGTGCCATCATTGAGGGTCAACGGGTTGCTGAACGTGGCGCCGTCAAATGTCAGGGGGGTGCCTACGCGGTCCAGAACCTGAACGCCGACGTTGGTTGCAGCACCGGCAGCAGAGCTTTCCAGGGCCAGCGCTTCGGTATTGGTGGGATCAGTGACACCCGTGAACGCGACAGACGCTTGAGATGAAACCGAGGTATCGCAGTCATTCAGCTGGATATTAAAACCAACAGCCGTACTGGTCTGGCCGGCCGCGCTCAGTGCCGCGGTTCTCACTTGGCCCAGTTGTACGGTCTGGTCAGTAGAGCCCGTATCAACTGCGCAAGCTGCGTTAACAACTTCACCCTGAAAGTGAATGGTGCCGCCATTGACTGTTGTAATGTCTGCGTGAGCCACGCCTACAGACAGCAGTGAGGCTGCAATCACGCTGTTAATCAGATTAATTTTCCGCATAACTCTAAACTCCATATCTTTTGGGATTCCAGTACTTGGTATAAGGCAACTCAAGCACCCGAACTATAAGTAGCTCTTTAAGGAATAAGAATGGAGCAGGTTCCCGCCGGGTTTTATGAAACCTCTTGGGTTTAGAGCGATAATTCCGTACGCCGGAGAAATTTCCTCCACCGAGCCGTTTCATTGGCGATGCCGTGCACGCATCCACCGCCACATCTGTCATTCGACTGCAATACAACCCTGCCTAAGATCCGCCCAAGGATCTCCACCATCGGCCTTTGAGGTTTACCCCGGGCCGATTTTCAAGGTCAGTTATCTACGCGCGTAGATAGCTGTAGAAGCAGAACAAACACACCCAATGGTCATGTCCGGGCCTTCCTTGGATCAGGAGTTTTTTGATGTCGACAGTTGCAAGTGCTGCTCAACCCGATGCGCCTATCGCATGGGGCGCAGCGGATGAAAGCTTGATAACCCCGCAAGGACGCCGGGAGTTGTATCGCGCCACCCTCGCCTGTTGGCTGGGCACGGCAATGGAGTACGCAGACTTCGCCCTGTATGGCCTGGCGGCGGGCCTTATCTTCGGCGATGTGTTTTTCCCCAATGTGTCGCCTGCCATGGCGTTGCTTTCCACCTTCGCGACCTGGTCGGTGGGTTTTGTGGCGCGGCCGATCGGCGCGCTGTTCTTCGGGTGGTTGGGTGATCGTAAAGGCCGCAAGGTGGTCATGGTTTCGACCGTCGTGTTGATGGGTGCTTCCACCACGTTGATCGGCTTGATCCCCAGCTATGCATCGATCGGTATCTGGGCGCCGGCATGCCTGGTACTGCTGCGCTTTACCCAGGGCTTTGGTGCAGGCGCCGAATTGGCCGCAGGCACGGTGATGCTGGGCGAGTTCGCGCCCGCCAAACAACGAGGCCTGGTGTCTTCGGTGATTGCCCTGGGCTCCAACAGTGGGACCTTGCTGGCTTCATTGGTGTGGCTGGCCGTGGTGCAAATGGATCAACAGCAATTGCAGGACTGGGGATGGCGCATTCCGTTCCTGTGCAGTTCGCTGATTGCCCTGGCCGCCCTGTGGCTGCGGCGCAACCTGCGGGAAACGCCGGTGTTCGAACTTCGAAAGGCCCAATTGCAAGCGCAGCGCGATAACGCCCTCACTGCCCCTGTACAGCCGGTTGGTTTCTGGAAAGGCAGCCGGGCATTTCTGACCATGGTCGGCCTGCGCATTGGCGAGAACGGCCCGTCTTACCTGGCCCAGGGGTTTATCGTCGGCTATGTGGTGAAGGTGCTTGCGGTGGACAAATCTGTCGCGACCCAGTCCGTGTTGATCGCGTCGATCCTCGGCTTCTTGATCATCCCCTTGGCGGGCTGGCTGTCTGACCGGTTCGGTCGACGCATCGTGTACCGCTGTTTCTGCCTGCTGCTGATGCTCTACGCCTTCCCGGCGTTCATGCTGCTGGATTCCCGCGACCCGGCTATTGTCATGACCACCATCGTGGTCGGCATGGGCCTCGCTTCCCTGGGTATCTTCGGCGTACAGGCGGCCTGGAGCGTCGAGATATTCGGCGTAAAAAACCGCTACACCAAACTCGCCCTGGCCAAGGAGCTGGGCTCGATCCTCTCCGGCGGTACCGCGCCTCTGGTGGCTGCCGCGCTGCTGACCTGGACCGGCCACTGGTGGGCGATTGCCGGGTACTTTGTCGCCATGGCCGGGATCGGTTTCGTGACGACCTTTGTCGCCCCGGAAACCCGTGGGCGCGACCTCAACGCGCTGGAAGATGCTATCTAGTTTCATCCCCCTGAAAAACCACTGACGCCTCGCAGAAAGGCGCAAACCCGCACGACGGTTCAACCACCAGTCGGGCGAAGCCATGCCTGTAAATCGGCAATCCATAGGAGCATTGACATGAAACGGTCCACCCTCGCACTGGCAGTGACTACCAGTATCCTTGCGCAACAAGCACTGGCCGCAGGCTTTATCGACGACAGCACGGCGTCGGTCAACGCGCGCACTTTTTACCTTCGCAGTGATAACCCGAACACCCCGGGCGTCGATCAGAACGAACTGACCCAGGGTTTCAAACTCGACTATCTCTCTGGGTTTACCCAAGGCACGGTCGGCTTCGGTCTCGACGTTCAAGCCATGCAGGCATTCAACCTTTCCGGTGGTACCCAACACCCAACTGCCAGCACCTCGAACTCACTCGCACCGGTCGATTCGGACGGCACGCCGGTGGACAGCTGGAGCCGCCTCGGGGCCAACGCCAAGCTTCGCGTGTCCAAGACCGAGTTCCACGCCGGCAGCGCGCTGCAGCCTAACCTGCCGATCCTGGTGGCCAACGACGGCCGGTTGCTGCCGCAAACCTTTGAAGGCGTGACGGTAACGTCCAAAGACATCGATAACCTGACGATCAATGCCGGGCAACTCAACCGCTCCACGGGGCGTGCGTCTTCCAACTCCACAGGGTTGGCCATTGTCGGTGGCACCCAGGACAGCAACTCATTCACCTACGCCGGCGCCGACTGGAAAATCACCCCCACCACCACCCTGCAGTACTACCGCGCCGACCTGAAGGACTATTACACCCAGGATTTCCTTGGCTTGTTGAACACCACGCCGCTGGGTGAAAACTCCCGTTTTAAAACCGACCTGCGCTACTTCAACAGCAAATCCCAGGGTAAAAACGGCACCACCGGCTACCTCTTCAACAACAACGGCGGCTACGCCAGCGAACCGGGCAAAGTGGATAACACCACCTGGAGTGCGGCGTTCACCTACTACCTGGGCGGCAACGCATTCATGCTCGGCCGCCAGCAGGTGTCTGACTCCGGCGGCACCGTGTACTTGAACCAGGGCAACGTAGTGGGCGGCGCCGGCAACAGCGAAGGCAACGGCGGCGCCAGCGTCTACCTGATTACCGACGTGATGGATAACTCGTTCATCCGTGCAGGCGAAAACACCAACTTTGCCCAGTACTCCTACGATTTCGCCGCGCTGGGCGTGCCCGGTCTCTCGGCCTCGGCGCTGTACCTGCATGGCGACAACATCCGCTCGGTCGACGGCGCCAGCCGCTACTCGGAGTGGGAACGTGACATGCGCATCGACTACGTGGTGCAGAGCGGTCCGTTGAAAGGGTTTGGCACCTCGTTGCGCGAAGGCAGTTTCCGCAGCGGCATTCCCAACGTGGGTGCGGTGGACCAGGCGCGTGTGATCTTCAGCTACACCTACGCGATCTTCTGACCCTGACGGGGCTGCGGGTGTCTAAGCGAAGCCGTACACAGGTCATCAAACTGAAATAAACCAGCAGTGATAATGCCGCCCATCTCAGCCCCTTCTCTTGCCGTAAACATCTACGCGGGTAGACCTGTTACCGGGTACCGCCCGCGTGTCCATCGACTCACAGGAAATGGCAGGTCGCTTTGACAAAACAGTATCCCACCCGGGCCACACGCGATGATGTGGCCCGCGAAGCAGGAACCTCGGTCGCGGTCGTCAGCTATGTGATCAACGACGGCCCAAGGCCCGTCGCCAAGGCGACACGCCAGCGTGTCCTGGATGCCATAAAACACACCGGTTACCGGCCCAATGGCGTCGCCCAGGCACTGGCCTCGGGCAAAACCCGCACCTATGGGCTGGTTGTGCCGAATATCTCGAATACCTTCATCGCCTCCTTCGCCCATGCACTGCAACAGGAAGCATTGGACAACGGCCTGGTCATCCTGCTGGGCGATTCCGGTGACTGCCGCAAGCGTGAGCTGAACCTGATCAACAACCTCCTGAGCCAGCGGGTGGATGGCCTGTTCTACACCAGCGTCGACCGCCACCCGCATATCGAGCTGATCCAGGCCAGCGGCACGCCTTTTGTGATGCTCGACCGGGTCAACCCCAGCCTGGCCGTCAATATGCTGCGGGTCGACGAGCGCGGCGCTGCACGTCAAGTCACTGCACATTTGCTGAGCCATGGTTACCGCGAGGTAGGCATCATTTGTGGCCCCCTGGAAATGCTCAACGCCCAGGACCGCTTGAACGGCTGGCGTGACGCGCTGGCGGACTCCGGCATTGAAGAACGCGCCGAATGGATATTGCCCGCCAGCTACACACGACAAGGCGGGTATGACGCGACGCAGCGCATGTTGGCCGCCGGCCCCCCGGCCCGCGCGCTGTTTTGCTCCAACGAAGCGCAAGCCATCGGCTGTATTCGGGCCCTGTCGGAACACGGCATAAAAGTCCCCGAACAGGTAGCCCTGGTGTGCTTTAACGGTACCGAGGAGTCGGCGTTCTATGCGCCGTCACTGACCACCGTGTGCCAGCCCGTGCGCGAGATGGCCAAAGCCGCCATTGCCATGCTGCTGGCCTGGAATGGCGAGGTGAAGCTGCAAGAGTTTTCTCACCGTCTGGTGATTGGTGAGTCCTGCGGATGCGGCGCTGTGCAAACACCGCGAGTCTAAAAAAAGAAGGTGAAATGAAACGTTTAATTATTGATTGCGATCCCGGAAACGGGATTGCAGGCGCCAATGTTGACGACGGTCTGGCATTGGCGCTGGCACTGGCTGCACCCGAACTGTCGCTTGAACTGGTCACCACGGTGGCAGGCAACACCCCCAGCGCCGTGGGTTACAACGTCGCCAAAGACCTGATGGCCCGAACCGGCCGCTCGCTACCCGTGGTCAGGGGCAGCACCCAGGCACTGCAGGAACCCGGCGGGCCCTGGCGCGATGCGCTGGACAACACCGTCCATAAACGCCAGCTCGCGCATTTATGGAATGGCGTGCGCCCTCCCCTGAATTTCGAGGCCCCGCCGCAGGAAGCGGCCGACGCCATAGGCCAGTTGATTTGCGCGAACCCCGGGGAAATCACCCTGGTGGCGATCGGGCCGCTGACCAACGTGGCGCTGGCGATTGAACGCTACCCGGACATGATCAAGGCGGTCAGGCAAATCGTGATCATGGGCGGTGTTTTCGCCCTGGATGACTTCATCAAGGACACCAACTTCGGCTTCGATCCGGAAGCGGCGGACCGTGTCCTCGGTTGTGGCGCGAATATCACCCTGGTGCCCCTGGACGTCACCACGCAAACCCTGATGACGCACCACGACCTGGACCGTATCCAGCAACTCGATACGCCCCTCGCCCGTTTTATCTGCGAGACGTTCAGGCCCTGGATCGACTATTCAATGGCCACCCGCAGCCTGGCCGGTTGCTGGGTCCATGACGCCCTAGTGATTGCCTGGTTGCTGGATCCGCGCGTTGCCACGGCCACGCAGTACTACACGGAAGTAGAACTGCGCGCCGGCCGTACGCGGGGCAAAACCTGGCGCTATAAGCTGCCACTGCGGCTGGACGTTGGCATCACACCACCTACCACTGGCCTGGTGAACGTATTGCAGACCGTGGACAACCGCTTGCTGCTGGAAATCATCGAACGGTACTTGTCGATGCAGCCGCTCAAAGCATCGGTGAGCTACTGACCACCCGCAACGCCAAGCCTTCATATGCATCCAGCGTAATGGTGAAGTCCCCCTCGGGCGTCAAATCACCCTCTACCCGCTCATTGATGATGTCCACCACCGGCCCGGGCGCAATATCGGGCAGGTGCAGGGTTTCGGTGATGGGGGTGGAGCCGAAGTTCAGCGCGGTGATCTGGGTGCCTTTGCCCGCCGGCAATTCGTGAACCATGATCAACAGCCCCGGGTGCTGCACGTCCGGCACCAGGATCTGGCGACTGGCGGCGATGTCGTAGGCACGGCGCACCGCGAGGATTCTTTGCAGTTGGGAGGCAAACGATTCCGGGTCGGTCAACTGGCGGGTCAGGCTGCCGTACAGGGTTTTAGGGCGCGGCATGTGCCCGGCGGACTGCGGCGCGTCCGGGTTCAGGTCTACCAGGTCGTAGGCGCCGCGGTGAATCCAGCGTGTGTCTCCATCCAGCATCAAATGGGCAACGTCCTCTGCCGGCAACGGCAGTGCGCCGACCAGGTCCCATCCGGAGAGTGCGAACACGCCGGGCTGCATTGCGTTGTACATCACCAGCAGCAAGTGAATCTGGCGGATCTGCTGGATATCTGCGGGGGTAATTGCCTCAAGGTCGCGAATCCCGAGCGCCGCGGTGATGATGCTGGCGGTGGTGCAGGACACCCCGTTGGTCACGAACTTCAGGTTATACGGCGCGTGCTCGCCCGCCAGGCGTTCGTACATCTGCTCGCGAATATGCTCGCGCAGGATGCCGCCGGGGAAGGTCTGCCCCTGGTACAGGTAGGTGTCATGGGCGTGCAGCGTCCAGAAGTGCACCAGCTCAAGGGTCAGTTCGTCATGGTTCTGCAAGGCATGGATCAGTGAGCCAGGGTCGATGCCGAGGGTATGCATCTCCCGGAGCATCAGGCGCAGGAATTCGGTGTCCCCCATCAACAGCGCGTGCTGGTACGCCGGGCGGGTGATGAAGTCATAGGACAGGTCGGCGCCGCCGTGGGACATGGCGGCAATGTCGTCCACCGTCAGGTTCAGCTCCTGGAAGCTGAAGCCGCCCGCCTTGCGAATCGCGCCGCCCAGCAATTGGTTGCCGGTGATGGACAGCGGATGGCTTTCAGACCAGGCGTTACCTTCGAGTTTGCGCTCCACGCCGAGGAATCCGTTGGCGTCCAGGCGCAGGATTTTCGCGCCCATCACATCGATGGCGTGCAGTGCGTCGCCAATGATCATCTGCTGCGCGGCGAAGGTCGGGTCCAGCCAGTTCAGCGACGGTTGGCCTTCCTTGAAGTAATGCAAGTACACCCAGCGCCGGGGCTTGCCGTCCACGCCCATGACCACGTCGGTGGCGCTCCAGTCGGTTTCCTTGACCCCGGGCTCGAAGAAAATCACCCGCTGCAACTGGCCGACGATGTAGTGCTTGTCTCTGAGGGCGTCGACCTGCGTCGGGCTGAGGTTCTGTGCATCCCGACCTTCGGTAATCTCGGGCAGCAATGGCCAGTCTTCCTCGCGGATTTCCACCATGTGGTAGAGCCCGGGGTAGTCTTCGTAGGCCATCTCGGCCAGGCGGAAGTCCGCGCCCTTGCCGGTGTGGGACGGAATCACGTCGTCAATGATCACCGCGTTATGCGCGGCGGCCATGCGGGCCAGGGATTGAAGCTGCGCTTCTGTGCCCAGTTGCGGGTCGATGTCGAAGCTGATGCGGTCAAAGTTGCCGTCAATGGTCGGCGTGTGCTCGGTGCCCGTCAGGCCGCCCGAGCGTTTCAGCGGGCCGTTATGAATGCCCTGGATGCCGATTTTCGACAGCGCATGCCACAAGGTTTCATCACCCAGGGCCTCCAGCACGCTGCCGTTTTCGCGGGTAACGATAGACGCCGGGTACGCCGTGAACCACACCGATGACAGGGCTGAGGCATCACGGGGCCGCGTGTGTGCATAAGGCTGTTGCCACAGCCTGCCTTGCCCCGAGTAGAGTTTGGCCCGCTGTTTAGCGGCGTGCAGCATCGATTGTTCCACCAGCCAGGCCACATGATTCTTCTCGGCATCCGTCATAAATCGATCACCTGCGCTCATTAAGTATTCGATTCCGGCGCCTGCATTTGAGCTTGCATCGCCGCACCGTTGGTTATTGTATGAGGCCCTGAGCGGCCATTCGTTGCATTGGCCGTCACCCACCATCAAGACCGAGGGCTGCACGTGGACTACTTCGCAGCGTTAACCGCCTTTGTGGAAGCGGCCGAGGGGAATAACTTCTCCCGCGCCGCCGACCGGCTGGGCATCAAGGCGTCTACGGTTTCACGCTACGTGAAAGACCTGGAGCAGGACCTGGGCATCGCCCTGTTCAACCGCTCGACCCGCACGCTGCGCCTGACCGAGGGCGGCCAGACCTTCCTGATGCACGCACGCCGGGTGCTGGACGAACTGGAGCAGGCCAAGGCGGCCACCTCGGCGCTGAACGAACAGCCCCGTGGCGTGCTCAAGCTCAACCTGCCGCCCGCCTTTGCCCGCCACCATGTGCTGCCCACTTTGAACGCGTTCCTGGCCCGCTACCCGCAGATCAAGCTGGAACTGGTGCTGGATGACCGCCACGTCAACCTGATCCACGCCGGCGCGGACCTGGCGATCCGAATTGGCACCCTGGCGGATTCCACGTTGAAGGCCCGCAAGATTTGCGATGAAAACTACCGGCTGGTGGCCAGCCCGGGGTTTTGCCGGGAACACCCGGCACCGTGCAGACCTGCCGACCTGGCGGCACTGCCCGGGATTCTGGGGGCGGCTGAGATTGCTTTCGCCAACGGGCCTGAAGTGTCGCCGCTGGTGCATAAAGACTGCCTCCGGATCAACGACCTGGACGCGCAGATGATCGCCGTACAGCAAGGCCTGGGGTTTGCCTTGCTGCCCGACTGGCTGGTGGCCGAGCGCATTGACGCCGGCGAGCTGGTGGTGTGGTTGCCTGAGTGGAGTATCCGGATCGCCGGCCGCGAATCGGCGGTGTGGTTCGTCTATCCACCCAAGCGCATCGTGTCTTCCAAGGTGCGGTGTTTCATCGACTTTATCGTCGAGCAACTCGGCGAAACACCGCACTGGAAGCGCGTCAGCTGAAGCGGATATCCAGCGAGCGCAGGTAGGTTTGCAGCCCGGCGTCCTGGATCGGAATCAGGAACGCCTCGGTGTCGGACTCGTTGAAATGGGCATGCCAGTAACCCGGCGGTGTGACAAAAGCCAGCCCCGGCGACCAGTCGACCCGCACCGGGTTGCGGATCTGCCCGTCGGCGTCCAGCTCGGTGCCCACCAGCGAGTAGCATCCCTTTGGGCAATCGATGATGAAGTCCAGCGCAATCGACTGGTGCCGATGGGGTTTTTGAATCGATCCGGCAGGCAGGATGCCGTACATCGCCCACAGCACATGGGTTACGGTGCGGGTTTGCGGGAAATGCCGATTGCCCAGCAGGATGCTGATGCGGCTGCGGTCCTGGGCGCGGGGATCATCGGCGGCTTCACGCAGCTTGGCGTTGGCCAGCTCCGCCGGGTACAGCGTTGGCACGAAGCGGTCGGCACTGCGGGTCACGCCCAGATAACGCAGCAGTGGTTCGTCATGCACGTAGTACAGGCGCGCATCCTCTGTTGCGCTGAAGTGCGCCGGCTGCAGGCCCGGCAGCGCCAGGAAGCACCCCTTGGACCATTCGATCCGATGCTCACCCTGAACCACACTGCCCTGCCCCGCGATCACATAAAACACCTGTGAGGTGGCGTTGGGTTGCAGGTCCAGCGTGTCGCCGGCGTTCAAGCGAATGAAGTTCGCACACAGCCCCGGACCGGTGGCCGGGCCTTCGCAGCCCAGTGCCTCGCTGAGGTCCAGCGGCACAACCCGGGACGGGCCGCTGTCGTACAGCGAGGCCGGGAAGCTGTGGTAGGGAATGCGGGTGATCAGGTTGGCACTGATGGGGTTGGCGGCTTTGCTGTATTCGAAGTATTCGGCATCGAGCAGGTGCAGGGGCTGGGTATCGGTCACGTCAGGCTTGAATTCACGGTTCATTATGATCACCAATCTACGGCTGGACTTCGCGACGCCTCGTGGGACGTTGCGGCGGTGATGGAACTATAGGCACTCAATCGCGCGGGATTAATCCCTCGCCTCGCACAGCAGTTGTGCGAAATGGGGCAGAAGTGAACCGTTCTTCTACGCAGGTGCTTAGTTTGAATTAACCAACTATCAAAGTGCCACTTTATAAACAGGTTAAAAATTTATACATCTAACGCCCATAAAAAAATCCGCCGCAGAGACTGCGGCGGCAAACCAAAGGATTTTGTCGAAGCAGAGCGGCTAAGACACGACCAAAACTACAGCAGCACGCGCAGCGGTATAGTGAATTTTAATTAATCGAGTTTAACCATCCCTTCACTGGTCCTTTACCGCAAACCGGTTAAAAATCCCCCATCGCGCAAAGGCCAGCGCCGCCCGCCAGGGGGTGCCCGGCTAAAACTACAACACGCGAAACCCGGCTTGAATGCCCGTCTTAATATCGCCTGCCCAAAAGTTATATGCGCCATAAAAAATAAGGCCGTGCACCTGCGCACGCAACTATTAGCGATTAATCTATCCGGGGTAGCTATAACCATGGTTAAACAGTGGAGCCTATTAGCGCTGGTCATTTCCAGCAGCCTGAGCCAAGTGGCTTTGGCAGAATCAGTAACGGATCAGGCAGACGCCAAGGGTTTTGTCGATGGCAGCACTCTCACCGGCGTCGCGCGCAACTACTACTTGAACCGTAACCGGGAAGAAGGCCGCGCCGACCAGCGTGACTGGACACAAGGCGTCATGGCCAACTACATCTCCGGTTTCACCCAGGGCACTATCGGGTTCGGCGTCGACGCCTATGCCTACGGCGGGCTGAAACTCGACTCCCAGCGCAAATACGCGAACACCGGCAACCTGCCGCTTGATCGCAACGGCGACCCTCAGGACACCTACGGCTCGCTGGGTGGTGCGTTGAAACTGCGGATCTCCAGGACGCAGCTCAAATACGGTGAAATGCAGCCCACTGCGCCGGTGTTTGCCGTCGGTGGTGTCGGGTTGCTCGACCAGACCGCCACAGGCTTTGACCTGACCAGCAACGAAATCGCCGGCCTGAACCTGGAAGCCGGTCACTTCACCGCGACCAACGGTGGCGATACCACCAACCATGAGCACGATATCTTTGCCACCTACGCCAACGTAGCGACCAAGAGTGCCAGTTTTGTCGGGGGCAAATACACCTTCACCCCGGACTTGAGCGCGACGGTGTACGCCGGCGAATTGCAGGACGTCTGGCGCCAGTACTACACCAACCTCAATTACGTGATGCCCCTGAGCAATGGCCAGTCGGTGACCCTGGACGGCAACCTGTACCGCACCCTCGATACCGGGAGTGCCAATGCAGGCACGATCAACACCACGGCGTACTCGCTGGCGGCGGCCTATTCGTTCCTGCAGGCCCACACGCTGACGCTGTCGTTCCAGAAGATCGATGGCAATGAGCCGTTCGACTATATCGGCGCGGGTGACAACGGCGCCGCCGCGGCCGGCGACTCGATCCTGCTGGCCAACTCGGTGCAATGGTCTGACTTCAACGGCCCAGGCGAAGCCTCCTGGGCCCTGCGGTACGACTTGAACATGGCGCCATACGGTGTGCCGGGACTTAGCTTCATGAGCCGCTACATCAACGGCTCCGACATTGACGGCAGCCACACCCCCGCCAACAGTGCCTATCTCGGCGCCTACGGCGACGGCGCCAAGGAGCACGAAACCGACGTAGAAGTTAAGTACGTGGTCCAGAGCGGGCCGGCGAAAAACCTCGCGTTCCGCCTGCGCCAGGCCTACCACACCGGCAGTTCCGAGTCGGGCAGTGGCGGCGACGTCAACGATACGCGCCTGATCGTCAATTACCCGTTCAGCATCCTGTAAGCCCTTCCCGGGACGTGCCGGCGACGTCGGTCGCTGGCACGGTGATCGGCTATTTGGGTTGGCAGTTCTGCTGGAGGCGTTAAACTGCGCGGCCTCACTCTGCAGCAAAACGAGACCTTCATGGCCAACCACGACCTCGCTTTCACCCCCGACCTCGATCCGGATTCCATCTCCTCCGACGTCATCGGCTTCAACGGCATCCTCGTCTCCACGCAAATTCCCACCCGCGCCGACGGCAGCCTGGAACTGGGCGACATCACCCTGCAAAGCGAATGCACCCTGCAGGCCCTCAAGGTGGCCCTGGAACGTGCCGGCAGCTCGATTGACCGGGTCATGCACCTGACCATTTATCTGACCGACATGGCCGATCGCGCTGCTTTCAACGAAGTCTACAAACGCTATTTCGCCAAGCCCTGGCCCGTGCGTGCAGCGGTTGGCGTGGCCGCCCTGGCGGTGGAAGGCATGCGGGTTGAAGTCACGGCGATGGCTGCCAAGGCCTGATGACTAAGGGGGTCGACGCTCCAATGTGGGAGCTGTCGAGCCCCAGCGAGGCTGCGATGGGATCGCCTCGGTGTAACGGATACACCGTGGTGCCTGCATCGCGGGCAAGCCCGGCTCCCACAGTTGACTGCATTCCACTGTGGGAGCGCACGTAGGCCCTGATAGATGTCGATAAGGCATTTCGCAGCTACAATGCCCGCCTCCGTGACAAGCCTGACTAAAAAAACTATGTCCTTGCCCAAGCATCACCTGGAATTGCTCAGCCCTGCGCGCGATGTTGCCATCGCTCGCGAGGCTATCCTGCATGGCGCCGACGCCGTGTACATCGGCGGCCCGAGTTTCGGCGCGCGCCATAACGCCTGCAACGACGTGAGCGATATCGCGCAGTTGGTGGAGTTCGCCCGGCGCTACCATGCGCGGGTGTTCACCACCATCAACACGATCCTGCACGACAACGAGCTGGAACCGGCCCGCAAGCTGATCCACCAGCTCTACGACGCCGGCGTCGACGCGCTGATCGTCCAGGACCTGGGGGTGATGGAGCTGGATATTCCGCCCATCGAGCTGCACGCCAGCACCCAGACCGACATTCGTACCCTGGGCCGGGCGAAGTTTCTCGACCAGGCGGGTTTCTCGCAGTTGGTATTGGCCCGCGAGCTGAACCTGCAAGAGATCCGTGCGATTGCCGACGAAACCGACGCGGCCATCGAGTTTTTCATCCACGGCGCCTTGTGCGTGGCCTTCTCCGGCCAGTGCAATATCTCCCACGCCCAGAATGGCCGCAGCGCCAACCGTGGCGATTGTTCCCAGGCGTGCCGCCTGCCCTACACCCTGAAAGACGACCAGGGCCGCGTGGTTGCTTTTGAAAAGCACCTGCTGTCGATGAAAGACAACAACCAGAGCGCCAACCTGCGTGCCCTGGTGGATGCCGGCGTGCGTTCGTTCAAGATCGAAGGCCGCTACAAGGACATGGGCTATGTGAAGAATATCACCGCCTATTACCGTCAGCGCCTCGACGAGATTCTCGAAGACCGCCCCGACCTGGCCCGCGCGTCCAGCGGCCGTACTGCGCATTTCTTCCTGCCCGACCCGGAAAAGACCTTCCACCGTGGCAGCACCGACTACTTCGTCACTGACCGCAAGGTCGACATCGGCGCCTTCGACACCCCGACCTTTACCGGCCTGCCGGTGGGTGTGGTGGAAAAAGCCGGCAAGCGCGACTTGCAAGTGATCACCCATGAGCCGCTGTCCAACGGTGACGGCCTCAACGTGCTGATCAAGCGCGAAGTGGTGGGCTTCCGCGCCAACATTGCCGAGCCAAAAGGTGAGTTTGAAGAGGACGGCGAAAAACGCTATCGCTACCGCGTCGAGCCCAACGAGATGCCGGCCGGCCTGCATCAACTGCGTCCGAATCATCCGTTGAACCGTAACCTGGACCATAACTGGCAGCAGGCATTGCTCAAGACCTCTGCCGAGCGCCGTATCGGTGTGTCGTGGGTGGCCCGCCTGCTGGAAGATCGCCTGGACCTGACCGTCACCAGCGAGGAAGGCATCAGCGCCAGCGTCGCCCTGCCCGGTCCGTTCGGCGTGGCCAACAAGCCGGAACAGGCGCTGGAAACCCTGCGCGACCTGCTGGGCCAACTGGGCACCACTCAGTACCACGCCACGTCAATCGAGCTGGATGCACCGCAGGCGTTCTTCATCCCGAACTCGCAGCTCAAGGCCTTGCGCCGTGAAGTGATCGAGGCGCTGACCGAGGCGCGTATCCAGGCTCATCCACGGGGCGGCCGCAAGGCAGAAACCACGCCGCCGCCGGTGTACCCGGAATCGCACCTGTCGTTCCTGGCCAACGTCTACAACCAGAAGGCCCGCGACTTCTATCACCGTCACGGCGTGCAACTGATCGACGCGGCGTATGAAGCCCACGAAGAAACCGGCGAAGTGCCGGTGATGATCACCAAGCACTGCCTGCGGTTCTCGTTCAACCTGTGCCCGAAACAGGCCAAGGGCGTGACGGGCGTGAAGACCAAGGTGGCACCGATGCAGTTGATCCACGGCGATGAAGTGCTGACGCTGAAGTTCGACTGCAAGCCGTGCGAGATGCATGTGATCGGCAAGATCAAGGGCCACATCCTTGGCCTGCCGCAACCGGGCAGCGTGGTGGGTTACATCAGCCCGGACGACCTGCTCAAGACCATCCCTCGCGCACCGCACTAAGTGACGGACGAGCACAATGCGCTAGCGTTGTGCTCGTTTGACAGCTCATCAAGTCTCGTCAATGTCGCCGTCTTCCAGACGGTGTTCTTCATTTTTCAGGCGTTTTTCCCGCTTCGTCTTGCGCTCCTGCACATCACGCTCCAGTTGGGCATCAAGCGCGCGCTGGCGCTGGAAGGATTGCTCATCCCGCTGTTCAAGCCTTTGATGCAGCGGCGGATGGTAAATGTCTTCGCCTGCAGCGCGGTCGACGTGAAATGGCACAACCATCAATAAAAACAATACAAGCAGGATTAACCCAATCAGCATGCTCGATCCTGTTTGCATTTCGAGCCACCCGCATAAGGTGCTGGCTTGTGAGCCTCCCGGTAACCAGAAGTTAAAAGCCGTCAGGAAGAATGCACAGAAGGCGTAGTACTGGTTCGTGTGCTGCTCTGCTCGATCGGCCTTGCGTCGCGCAGCATGGTTGTTATACAGATTGATTAAAAAGTCACTCTGCGTCTCATGTGCCTCCGCTCTTAACTCCCACGCTCTGACGCAATCCCGATTGCGCCGGTATCTGACGTTGAACGTTTCGCGTCCCGTGATTCCGGATGCGCTCAGGATCCAGTTCTCAAACCCGGTAAGCGCCGGTACGCCAAAGGCAAGATAAAGCGTACCTGCCAGGCTGTATATAACGGGCAAAGCGAGGGAAATCAGGCCTGAAAAGGCAATAAACCCAATCAGGAGTTTTATCCCGAGCTCTAGATTGAGCGTGTTCCCCGGTATTTGGAGGCCTACGATCCCCCCCCCGGAAAAGTACACCATCACGGAATCGAAGAAGACCAGAAAGCTGATGACCAACAAGAAAAATGAGGGCCTTACTGATTTTTCCAGCATTGAAAGAAATTGCTCTTTCGCTAGATGCTCCGATGCAGACATTTGATTCTCCTGAGATGCGGCCTGGATTCAGCTCGTCTGCATACCAGTTTTTGGTCTCCACCACCAACCCCGCTGCAGCCCCGCCGCCGCGAGCAGAATCGCCGCCACGCCGAGCCATTGCAGCCAACCGAGGCGATGCCCAAACGCAATCCAGTCAACAAAAATGGCCGCGATCGGGTAGATAAACGACAGCGCCCCGGTGATTGCCGTGGGCAACTTCTGGATCGCCCCATACAGCAATACGTACATCAAGCCGGTATGCACCACGCCCAGGGTCAGCAGTGCCGCCCACGAATCCATCGAGGCGGACAGGCTCTGCCACTGCATCAGCGGCGCCAGCAGCACGGCGCCCGTGGTCACCTGGATCAACGCCATCAAATGCGGCGGCACTTCCTTCAAGCGCTTGATGATCAGCGCCGCAATCGCATACAGAAACGCCGCCCCCAGCGCCAATGCCACGCCCACCAGATAGTCATCTCCGGCGTTTTGCTGATCGCCATGGGCGGTGACAATCGCCAGCATCCCGATGAACGCCACGCTCAGCCAGGCAAGCTTCTGCACGGTAATTTTCTCGCCCAGGAACACTGCGGCCAGCATCACCAGCATGAACGGCTGCACGTTATACACCGCCGTGCTGATGGAGATTGAAGCCCTGGCGTAGGACTCAAACAGCAACAACCAATTGCCCACGATCGCCACGCCGCTGAGCATCGCCAGCCCCAATTTGGCGTAGCTCAGCAGGTCAAGTCGCAGATAGCCCATCAGCCAGCAGACCACCAGCAACGTCACTGCGCCGATCACGCAGCGCCAGAACACCACCTCGACAACGGGCACACCCGACACCAGTACAAACCAGCCGATGGTGCCGGATATCAGCATGGCGGCGACCATTTCCCATGAACCGCGACGTATGGATTTGTCCATGAATGAGCTCCTCAAGTGAGGCTCAATTATGGCAATCTGACTTGCAGCGACTCCAGATTCTAAATAAGGCGAACCGTGTGTTTCGCCTATTCTTATTAGGCAAACCCGCGCAGTGGCTTTCGGAGCGACCATGATTGACAGCATTGACCAGCAACTGATCGCCGCCCTGATGGATGATTCACGTCTGTCCCTCAAGGCCTTGGCGGGCATCACCGGCCTCTCCTCCCCCAGTGTCGGCGAGCGACTGCGCCGCCTGGAAGAGCGCGGCGTATTGAAAAACTACACCGTGGACATCGACCCCAAGCATTTTGGCTATCTGCTGCAAGCCATCGTGCGTATTCGCCCGCTGCCCGGGAAACTGCAGGAAGTGGAACGGCAGATCCAGGCGATCCCGGAGTTCACCGAATGCGACAAGGTGACCGGCGATGACTGCTTCATTGCGCGCCTGCACGTGCGCACCATGGATCAGTTGGACACCCTGCTGGACCGGCTCAACGCGTACGCCGAAACCAACACCGCCATCGTCAAGAAAACCCCGGTAAAACGCCGGTTGCCGCCACTTGGCGACTCGTGACTTTGAGTCACTGATGCAGTGACGGGATCGCTATTCTGTGCATCGGGTGCGGTGTTTATGCTTGATCCACACATTGGAACAACAGGCGTAAACACCATGTATGTCATTACCGGAATCACAGGCAAAGTCGGCGGCGCCCTGGCGCGGTTTCTCCTCAATGATCATCAACCGGTGCGCGCGGTGATCCGCGATGCCGCCAAAGGCGCCGAATGGGCCGCGCTGGGTTGCGAGGTCGCCATCGCGAACATGGACGACGCCGCCGCACTTACCGAAGCGTTCAAAGGCGCCACCGGCGTGTTCATTCTGCCGCCGTCGGACTTCGACCCGGCGCCCGGTTTTCCCGAGGCGCGCAAGGTGATTGCCGCCGTTGCCCAGGCCATCGAGGCTGCTGCGCCGCAAAAGGTGGTGTGCCTGTCGACCATCGGCGCCCAGGCCGAGCACGTTAACCTGCTGACTCAACGGACCTTGATGGAACAGGCGCTGAGCGCGTTGAACGTGCCGGTGACCTTCCTGCGTCCGGGCTGGTTTATGGAAAACGCGGCCTATGACGTGGTCGCCGCCCGTGAACACGGGGTGATCAACAGCTTCCTGCAACCGCTGGATAAAGCCGTACCGATGATCGCCACCGCTGACGTCGGCCGCCTCGCCGCGCAACTGTTGCAGCAACACTGGAGCGGGCACCGGGTGGTTGAGCTGGAAGGCCAGTGGGTCAGCCCGAACGACATTGCCCGCACCTTGACCGAAGTGCTCGGTCGCGGCGTGATCGCGCAGGTGGTGCCTCGGGATACCTGGGAGCCGATGTTTAGGGAACAAGGTGCGCAGAATCCGTTGCCGCGCATGCGCATGATCGATGGGTTTAATGAAGGCTGGATCTGCTTTGAGCATGCCGGGGTGGTCAAGGGTGAGACCACGTTGCTCAAGGTGCTGCGCGAACTGGCTGCCAAAGCCTGAATCGTCTCTGTGGCGAGGGGGCTTGTCCCCCGTTGGAGTGCGAAGCGCTCCCGTTTTTTTTGGGGCTGCTTCGCAGCCCAGCGGGGGGCAAGCCCCCTCACCACAAGAGCCCTGGCACAGGTTTAAGGCCAGGCCGGGTTGCCCAGTCAGTTACGGCCCGCAGTCACGCCACCATCGACAGGCAACACCGTACCGGTAATCCACGAAGCCTCGCTCGACGCCAGGAACAGGATTGCCTGGGCAATATCCGCCGGCTGGCCATTACGGCCCAACGGGTGAAAGGCGTTGAAGGTCGGCAGCACTGCCTTGACCTGGTTTTCGTCCATGAACGTGCCATACACCGGGGTTTCCACTACGGCCGGGGCCACGGTGTTGATACGGATATTGGACGAGGCCAGCTCAATCGCCAGGTTGCGGGTCAGCGCATGCACCCCAGCGTTGGCCGCCGAGTACGCCGCCGACGGTGTAGCGCCAATGGCCTGGATCGCCCACAGGGAACCGGTCTGCACAATCGCACCGCCACCGCGTTGCAGCATGGCTTTCGCCGCCGCCTGGGCCATGAAGAATTTGCCTTTGAGGATGGTGTCGAGAAACCAGTCGTATTCCGTGGCATCCACTTCCAGGAACGGCTTGGGACGGAACACGCCCGCGTTGTTCACCAGGATATCCACCCCGCCGAACGCCTTCACCGCCTCGTCTACCAGGGCCTGGGCCGTGGCCGGGTTGGCAATGTCGCCGGCCAGTGCGCGAATCGAGGTGCCGCTTGGGTCGATTGCTTCAGCAGCGCGCTGCAGTTTGGCCGCGTCACGACCGCCAATCACCACATTGGCGCCCTCTTCCACAAAACGGCGTGCGACTTCTTTGCCGATACCCGAACCGCCACCGGTAACGATCACAACCTTGGAAGAAAATCTTTGCATGGCAAATAACCTCTGAGTGTAGGGTTTCCAGCGCCTGTTACTGTTATCGCCGGGTTGCCTGCTATTCTTGCGGCTTGGCGTAAGGCCAACAAACCAGATCTCTTTTGCCGTCATTAAAGAAATTCTTTAGATGAACTCACTTGGATACCTCAACGCCCTGCGCGCGTTCGAAGCCGCGGCCCGGCATCAAAGCTTCTCTGCGGCAGCTGAAGAGCTGAACGTCACTTCAGCCGCCGTCGGCCAGCAAGTGCGCAGTTTGGAGGCGTGGCTCGGGGTGCCGTTATTCACCCGGGCCAGCAGCGGCAATACGCGGTTGTTGCTGACGGACGTGGCCCGGTCGGCGTTGCCGGATATTCGCGAGGGTTTTGATCGGTTACGGGTGGGGTTGGCGCGGTTGAAGGAAGCGTCACAGAGTGCCGACCTGACCGTGACGGTCAGCCCGGCGTTTGCCGGCAAGTGGTTGTTGCCCAGGCTGGAGCGTTTTCAGCAGCTGCATCCGGAGATCGATGTACTGCTGAACACCAACCTCAAGCCCCTGGATTTTCTCGCGGAAAGTATCGACATCGGCGTGCGCTATGGCACCGGCAGGTGGCCCGGATTAACCGCAATCAAGTTGATGGACGAGGACCTGTTTCCCGTCTGCTCCCCCAACTATCCAGCCCTCGCTGACGGCACGCTCAGCCTGGAACAACTCGCGCAATGCACGCTGATCCATGACCTTTCCATGGCCGGAGACCCGGGCTTTCCCACCTGGCGAACCTGGCTGGATGCCATGGGGCAAACGGGTACGGATGCCAGCCACGGGTTGCGCATCAACAACTCGGCGGCCGTGGTGCAGGCGGCGATCGAAGGGCAAGGCCTTGCGTTGGGCCGCAGCGTTATGGTGCACGACGACCTGGCTTCCGGGCGCCTGATCCGCCCATTTGGCCGGGTCAAAAGCGCCGTGGCCCTGGCCTACTACGTGGTGTACCGGCCGGAATGCGGCGAGCTGGCGAAAGTGCAGGTGTTTCGTGACTGGTTACTGGCCCAGTAGGAATTTAATCGTGCAACGCCTTGGCGGCGCCCAACAGCCCCTGGAACTTGCGATACCGCGCGTGCAGCACAGCTGCCTGCGCACCCTCCGGGAAAAACCGGGCCTTCACCGGCATCCCCGCCCTCAGCAGTGCCGCGCCCTGCCCGTTCGCCACAAACCCCAGCTTCGCCGCCCCCATACACGCACCCAGTTCACTGCCGTGCAAGGTGTAGATCTCCCGCTCAAGAATATTGGCCAGCAACTGCGCCCAATATTCACTGCGCGCGCCACCGCCCACCAGTGCGCAGGCGCCCACCGTGGCGCCGGCTGACTGCACCGCATTCAGTGCATCCAGCAGCCCGAACCCGACCCCCTCCATCACCGCATAACCCAGCATCGCCGGCGTGCAGTCATGCCCCAGGTTCATGAAACCACCGCGCAGCAACGGGTCGTTATGGGGCGTACGTTCGCCCGCCAGGTACGGCAAGAACAACGGATTGGAAACCGCCACAGCCTGCCCGATCGGCAACTCGGCCTGCACGCGATCCAGCAACGCCTGCTCATCGACAGCGCCCGTCAACCGTGTCACCCAGCGCAAGCAACTGGCTCCGGCCAGCATGGCGCCCATGGTGTACCAGCGATTGGGCAGTGCATGACAGAAGCTATGCACGGCACTCGCCGGATTGCCCGCCGCGTGGTCGGTGATCGCAACAATGGCCGCGCTGGTACCAAGGGTGATAAACGCATCCCCCGCATTCACCGCGCCGATGCCCACCGCCGCCACCGGGTTGTCCCCACCACCGCCGGCAATCACCAGGCCCTCGGCCAGGCCCAGGCGCAGCGCTGCCGCAGCGTTCAAATGAGCACTGGCCGCCCCGCCTTCCACCAGCCTTGGCATTTGGGCCAATCGCAAACCTGTTGCACGCAGCATGGGCTCGAACCATTGCCGGTTGGCCACGTCCAGCCACAACGTGCCGGCACCGTCGGACACATCGCTCACACGCTCACCACTCAAACGCAGGCGCAGGTAATCCTTGGGCGACAGTACGCAGTCAATTGCCTCGAATACATCGGGTTCGTGCTGCTGCAGCCACAGCAGTTTCGGCGCGGTGAGGCCGGCCATCGGCAAGCTGCCGGTGACCTCGGCAAACTCGCGGCCCAGGGCTTCGGCCTGGGCCATGGCGCGGGAGTCATCCCAGAGGATGGCCGGGTACAACACCCGGTCGTCATCCCCCAGCAATACGGCGCCGTGCATCTGCCCGGACAAGCCAATGCAGCTCACGCGGCCATAAGCCTGCGGCTGATCCGCGCGCAACTGGTCCAGGGCGCTGAGGCACGCGTGCCACCAATCCTCCGGCGCCTGCTCGGACCAGCCCGTGTGCCGGCGCGATATCGTCAGGCGCGCACCGGCATGGGCGAGGACGCGGCCGTGCTCGTCCATCAGGATCGCCTTGAGTTCCGAGGTGCCAAGATCAATGCCAAGGGAAACCGGGTTGTTCATATCAGGGGCAGCCGCATGAATTACGAATCTTCAGGGTGGGCGGGAGCCGCACGCTGTGTTTTTTACGCTTGGGCGACGCCATGCGCTCAAGCAGCAGGTTGACCGCACGCGCGCCGAGTTCCTGCACCGGTTGTGCGATCAGGGTCAGGCGCGGTACGAAGAAGTCCGCCCAGTCAAAATCATCGAAGCCCACCAGGGCCATTTGCCCGGGCACCTCGATGCGCGCATCGCGCAAGGCATGCATTGCACCGAGGGTCATCAGGTTGTTGCCCGCCATGATTGCCGTGGGTGGCGTCTCCAGGGCCAGCAACTGCGCGGTGGCGTGGCGCGCCGGCTCACTGCTGGAGCCGCCATTGACCAGCAACTGTGGATCAAGCGGCAATCCTGCCGCCTGCAACGCAGCGTGATAACCGGCCACGCGCTCATCGGAAGTGCCCAGCCCCGCCCGCCCGGAAATAAAACCGATGCGCCGGTGGCCATGCTCGATCAAGTGCGTCACCAGGGCCTGGGTGGACAGCGTATTTTCCACCCCGACCTGATCGAAACGGTCGCTCATCATCCGGTCCACCAACACCGCCGGTACTTCATTGGCCTGCAAGTATTCCAGGGCCAGCGAACCGGTGGACGGCGCCAGCAGAATGCCGTCCACCCGCCGGTGGTGCAGCGCCGTAACCACGCGCAGCTCCTGCTCGGGATCGTCGTGGGTATCGACAAACAGCATCATGTAGCCGTGCTTGGCGCACTCGGTTTCAATCGCGTGCACCGTTTCACTGAAGTAATGGTTGGAGAGCGCCGAGATCGCCACGCCAATCGTGTTGGTGGTGGACCTCGCCAGGGAGCGCGCCAGCGTATTGGGGATGTAGCCCAACTGGCTGATCGCGCTCTGCACCGCTTGCACCGTGTCCGGGCTGACCTTGCGGGTGCCGTTCAAGACGTGCGAAACCGTCGACGTCGACACCCCGGCAATTCTTGCCACATCCTCCATGGTTGCCACGGTACTCACTCCTGCGCGCGCTTAATGTTTGCTGGACCAACCGCTGTAGGAACCGACGTTGTCGCGGGTGATCAGTTTTGGGGTCAGCAGGGTAACCGCTTCGGCAGGTTGTTTGTCATTGAGAATGTCATTGCCGACGTTGACCGCCGTCTGAGCCATGGCCCATGGGTCCTGGCTGGCGGAGGCCTGGATCAGGGTGTCGGTCTTCAAGGCATTCTCGATGTCCGGCGCACCGTCCACGGAGGTGATGATGATGCCGCTGCGTTTGAGCTGCTTGGCGGCCAGGTCGCTGCCGATGGCCTGGGGATCGTTGATCGCAAACAGGCCGTCGATTTTCTGGAAGCGCGTCAGGTAGCCCTGCATCACGTTCAAGCCGCCTTCGCGTGAGCCTTTGCCGTCCTGGTCGTCCGACAGCACCTTGATATCCGGCGCGCTGGCCAGGGCCGCTTTACAGCCTTTGACGCGATCGGTCACCGCAGTCACTTGCGGGCCGTTCTGGATAATCACGTTGCCCTTGCCCGAGAGCTTGTCGACGATGAACTGGCAGGCGAGCTTGCCGGCTTCGACGTTGTCTGTCTGCACCGTGGCATTCACGCCCTTGGCGTCGACGTCCACCGCCACCACCACGATCCCGGCGTCACGGGCTTTCTTGATCGCCGAGGCCATGGCCGACGGGTCGACGGCATTGAGCAGGATCAGGTCGACCTTGGACGAGATGAAGTTGTCGATCTGCGAGAACTGCTTGCTCAGGTCATAGTCGGCCGACACCGAGGTCACCTTGACGGCTGGGTTCAGCTCCTTGGCCCGGGCCGTGGCGCCGTCGGCCAGGGTCACGAAATACGGGTTACCCAGGGAGCCCATGCTGATGCCGATGGCTTTCAGCTCACGGGCCTCTACGGCGTGGGACATCAACACGGCAACGCCCAGGGAGGCGACAACAGGAAACATGCGTTTGAAGTTCATGATGACTCTCTTGTGATTGTTGTTTGAGTGAAATCAGGTCCGTGCACCGGACTGGCGATAACGATCCAGCGCCACCGCGCCAATGATCACGATGCCCTTGATGATGTATTGCCAGATATCCGAGACGCCCAGCAGCACCAGGCCGTTGGTCAATACCGCGATGATCAGCGCACCAATCAGCGTGCCGCCAATGGTGCCGACGCCGCCGGTAAAACTGGTGCCGCCGAGAATCACCGCCGCGATGGCATCCAGTTCATAGGATTGCCCCAGTTGCAGGCCATTGGCGGCGAACAGGCGCGACGCGCTCATCACCGCGCCGAGACCGGCCAAAGCGCCGGACATGGCATAGACGAACAGCAGGACTTTCCACACCTTGATCCCCGACAGACGCGCCGCTTCCGGGTTGCCGCCCACGGAGTAGATCTGCACCCCCATCACCGTGCGCCGCAGGATGAACCACGACAGCGCGATCACGGCCACGGCGATGATCACCAGCCATGGCACACCGAGCACTGAATCGTTGCCGATAAAGGCGAACGGCAAGTCAGGGTTGAACACGGTTTTATCGTCGGCCAACAGGCGCGCCAAACCGCGCATGGCGGTCAGCGCACCCAGGGTGACGATAAACGGCGGCAGGCGCATGAACGCGATCAGGCCGCCGTTGACCAGGCCGAGCAACAGCCCGAAGCCGATCCCGGCCACAATCCCGAACATGCCGAATTGCGGCGACATCGAGGCTTGCAGCGCAACCACCGCCGAGGCGGCGAGAATTGCACCGACCGACAGGTCGATGCCCGCCGTGAGGATCACAAAGGTCATGCCCGCCGCCAGCACCACGTTGACCGACGCCTGCTGGGTGATGATCGACAGGTTCTGCACGGTCATGAAGTTTTCGCTGGCCAGGGCAAAGCCCACCAGCAGCAACACCAGCACCGGCAACATGCCCACCGTGCGCATCAGTTCCCGAATACGCTCAGCCTTGCCGATCGTTGCCACAGTCATGGTGTTGCTCCCGCTCGTGTTTGAATTAGCCATGGGCCGCCACCTGCTCGCTGCCGGTGGCGAGGTCGATAATCGCCTCCTGGGAAATATCCAGCCCGGACGCCCCGCCCACTTCGGCCACCAGTTGCCCTTCGCGCATGATCAGCACGCGGTCGCAGGTGCCGATGATTTCCGGCAGCTCGCTGGAGATCACCATGATGCCCACGCCGGCCTTGGCCAGTTGATTGATGATGCGGTAGATCTCGGATTTGGAACCGATGTCCACGCCCCGTGTAGGTTCGTCGAGGATCAGCACATGGGGCTTGACCTCCAGCAGCCGCGCCAACAGCACCTTCTGCTGGTTGCCGCCGGACAACGCCCCGACATTGACCTTGCCCGACGCCACGCGGATCGACAGCGATTTGATTGCATCACGTGCCCGCTGCGCACCGTGGCCACGGTCGAGCACGCCGCCGGCATGGGCATCCGGCACACAGGCGCACACGTTGATGTTGTCGGCCACGCTCATGTCGAGAAACAGGCCCTGGGCCTTGCGGTCTTCGGTGAGGTACACCACGCCGGCCCGAATCGCGTCCGCCGGGTTGCGCAACTGCGTCACGGTCTTGCCGACCACCTCAAGGGTGCCGGAGGTACGAGGGTCGGCCGCAAAGATCAGTCGCGCCAGCTCGGTACGGCCGGCGCCCACCAGTCCGGCGATGCCCAGCACTTCACCGGCGTGCAGGTCGAAGCTGCAGTGGCGCACGCGCTTGCCGTCGGCCATGTCACGTACGCGCATCACCACCTGGCCCGGGTCGTAGGCGGCATGTTCTTTCTTATAGAAACCGGAAAGGTCGCGGCCCACCATCATCTTCACCAGCACCTCGGCCGACAGCACGTCCCGCGCCAGTTCGCCGACGTACTCGCCGTCCCGCAGCACCGAAACCCGGTCCGACAGCTCGTAGATTTCGGCCATGCGGTGGCTGATGTAGATGATCGCCAGGCCCTGGCTGCGCAGCTGTTTGATCAGCGCGAACAGGCGGTCGGTCTCCCGGGATGAAAGCGGCGTGGTGGGCTCGTCCATCACCAGGATTTTCGCGTGGGCATGCAGGGCCCCGGCGATTTCCACCAGTTGGCGCTCGGCGATGGACAGGCTGGCGACGCGGGTGCTGGGTGTGAATTCTGCACCAAGCCTTGCCAGCACCTCGGCCACCCCGGCTTCCATGCCCTTGCGGTCGATGGTCCAGCCACGGCGCAGTTCACGGCCCAGGTAGATGTTCTCGGCCACCGTGAGGTTCGGGCACAGGCTGAGTTCCTGGTAGATCACGGCAATGCCGAGGGCTTTGGCGGAGGCTGGGTTGTAACTGGCGACGGGTTGGCCATCGATGCGGATGGTGCCGCCGTCATCGGCCTGGTAGGCACCGGAGAGGATCTTCATCAACGTCGATTTGCCGGCGCCGTTCTCACCCATCAAGGCGTGAATTTCACCGGGATAGACTTTCAGGCTGACGTTCTTGAGCACCCGCAGGCCATTGAAGGTCTTGCTGATGCCCTGCATTTCAAGCAAGGGGTCAAGGCTCATGACTGAGCTCCTGGTTTTATTATTTTTGTGTTCAAGCGTGTGCCGATGACAGCCATCGGCAGACCTGATTGCTGCCGACTCTAATCAGATACATTTGTTTACGCAAGCGCTTGCGTAGGCCTTTTATCGATTGATTAAACGTTTCATCAGATGAATAAACCTTCATTTGGTTAACGCCTGACCACTATCTGCAGGCCACGGCGTTGTTTCTGCGCTCACAGTGTGCGGTATTGAGCTGAATCTATTCATTTGAGGGCTGAAAGCTTCCGGGGGGATGTTTTCAGCCATCAAATCGCCACA
Organism: Pseudomonas sp. PAMC 25886; assembly: GCF_000242655.1. Lineage (NCBI taxonomy): Bacteria > Pseudomonadati > Pseudomonadota > Gammaproteobacteria > Pseudomonadales > Pseudomonadaceae > Pseudomonas > Pseudomonas sp. PAMC 25886. The sequence continues at coordinate 7,544 of NZ_AHHC01000045.1, read as the reverse complement.
ATGTCTGCTATTGTCAAAAGACCTCATCTCCTCCTCATCGCACCCGTGCGATCTTCTGTGAGCATGCTCTGCGGCACGGCCTTCGGCGGTGTCGGGCCTGAAGTTCACGGAATGCCCTGCGATGGAAAAACCTGCTCTCGACACCTCGCCCGAACCCCAATCCCGGGCCGAAAAAATCGTCGAATTCAAACGCCAGAAAACCCTGCTCAAGACCGGCGCCCTGCAAGACGCGATCTTCAACAGCGCCTACTTCTCCAGCATCGCCACCGACGAAAAAGGCGTGATCCAGATCTTCAACGTCGGCGCCGAACGCATGCTCGGGTATGCCGCCGCCGATGTGCTGAACCGCGTCACCCCGGCCGACATCTCCGACCCCGCCGAACTGATCACCCGCGCCGCCGCACTCAGCCTGGAACTGGACACGCCGATCACGCCGGGCTTTGAAGCCCTGGTGTTCAAGGCCTCCCGGGGCATCGAAGACATCTACGAGCTGACCTATATCCGCAAGGACAACAGTCGCCTGTCGGCCATGGTCTCGGTGACGGCCCTGCGCAATAAAAGCGATGCGATCATCGGCTATCTGCTGATCGGCACCGACAACACCGCGCGCAAGCAGGAAGAAGCCGAACGCAAAGGTTTTGAGCGCGCCCTGGAAGAAAAGAACCTGGAACTGGAACACGCCAGCCACATGAAGTCCGAGTTCCTGGCCACTATGTCCCACGAGCTGCGCACGCCGCTGAATGCGGTGATCGGTTTTTCCGAGGCGCTCAAGGACGGCCTGGTGGGCGACATGAGCGATATCCAGCGCGAATACATTGGCGACATCTTCACCAGTGGCCAGCACTTGCTGTCGCTGATCAACGACATCCTCGACTTGTCCAAGGTCGAGGCCGGGATGATGGACCTGGAGCTGGAAGCCGTGGAGTTGGCGGGCTTGTTGGCCAACAGTCTGCTGATCGTGCGGGAAAAGGCCGCCTTGCAACGTATCCAGTTGAAGCTTGAAAGCCCGGACGACTTCGGCACCCTGGAGCTGGACCTGCGCAAGACCAAGCAAATCATCTACAACCTGCTGGCCAATGCGGTGAAGTTCAGCGAGCACGGCGGATCCGTGACCCTGTCGGTGCGTGAGGTGAGTCGCTCGCAAGTCGGGCAGATTCCCGGCGACTGGCCCACCCACGGCTTTGCCCTGCAGCCCAGCGCGCATCAACAGTTCCTGGAGCTGAGCGTCAGCGACAGCGGAATCGGGATCGCCCGGGACGACATGAGCAAGTTGTTCAAGGCCTTCAGCCAGATCGACAGCAGCCTGGCGCGTAAATTCGAAGGCACGGGCCTGGGCCTGGCGATGGTCAAGCAACTGACCGACCTGCACGGCGGCAGCGTCGCCGTGGCCAGCCGCGAAGGTGCCGGCGCCCGCTTTGTGGTGTGGCTGCCGCTGCACCGCGCCGCGGATACGGAGGCCCCATGGCCGAAATCCTGATCGTGGAAGACAACGAGGCGAATATGCGCCTCGCCCGCCTGCTGCTGGTGAACGCCGGCCACAGCGTGTTGTGGGCCGCCGATGCCGAGACCGGGCTGACCCTGGCCCGGGAAAAACAACCGGCGCTGATCCTGATGGACATTCAGTTGCCCGGCATGGATGGCCTGGCGGCCACGTCGTTGCTCAAGCAGGACCCGCACACCGCGCACATCCCGGTGATCGCCCTGACCGCCATGGCCATGAAGGAAGACCGCGATAAAACCCTGCGGGCCGGCTGCGACGCCTACATCATCAAGCCGCTGCGCTACAAAGAGCTGTACCAGGTGATCGACACGCTGCTGCAACAAAACATTACTCCTCTGACGTGAGTCCTCTCCATGGCCAGCCAACCCGCAACGCTGTTGATCGTTGATGATGAAATCCAGGTGCGCAAGCTGCTGGAAACCCTGCTGCGTCACGAGGGTTACCAGACCTTGAGCGCCGCCAGTGGTGAAGAAGCCTTGCAACTGGTGGCGCGACAGCCGCCGGACTTGATCCTGCTGGACATCATGATGCCCGGCATGGACGGCTACGAAGTGGCCAACCAGCTCAAGCAGGACCCGACCACCGCCAACATCCCGATCATCATGCTCTCGGCCCTGAGTGAGCCCAGCGCCCGCCTGAGCGGACTGGAAAACGGTGCCGAAGAGTTCATCAGCAAGCCGGTGGAACGGGTCGAGTTGTGGTTGCGGGTGCGTAACCTGCTGCGGCTCAAGGCCCATGGCGACCGGCTGAAAAATCACAGCCTGATGCTGGAGCAGCAACTGCAACATCACCAGCATGCCGCCGCCCGGTTGAACATCCGAGACCTGGCTCGCCTGGAGCTGGAAAAAGCCCTGGGCCTGGCCGTCGAACGTGAAGAATTCGTACTGCACTACCAGCCCAAGGTCGAGCTGGCCGGCGGTCAGGTATGTGCCCTTGAAGCCTTGCTGCGCTGGGACCGGCCTGGCTATGGCGCGGTGTCTCCGGCGGTATTCATTCCGATCCTGGAGAGCCTGGGGTTGATCGTGGTGCTCGGTCGCTGGGTGATCGACAACGTGTGCCGCCAGATCGCCGAGTGGCAATCCAGTGCGGTGGGTGCCGTCGAAGTGTCGGTCAACGTGTCGGGGCATCAATTGATCGAAGGAGACTTGATTGCCGACATCACCCAGTCCCTCGCCAGGGTTAACGTAGAACCGCATTGGCTGGAGGTTGAGATCACCGAAGGCTCGCTGATGGAAAACACTGAGCACACCATCGCCAGCCTGCACCGGCTGCGGGCGATGGGGGTAAAGATTTCCATCGATGACTTCGGCACTGGTTATTCAAGCCTGGCTTACTTGCGGCGGTTTCCGATTGATACGCTGAAAATCGATATCGCGTTTATCCGCGAAGTCACCAGCAACCCCCAGGACGCGGCGATCACCCGCACCATCATCGAACTGGCCCATAGCCTGAAGCTGCGAGTGGTGGCCGAGGGCGTGGAAACCCAGGCACAACTGGAGTTCCTGCGGGAAGCCGGCTGCGATCAGATCCAGGGGTATCTGTTCAGCCGGCCGTTGCCGATGCAGGAGCTGGAGCGCCTGTTGCTGGAGAAACGTGGCCTGGTCAGGCCGCAGCCCCACTGACCTCAAACAAGCCCACCAGCTTCTGCAACTTGTTGGCGTTCACCCGCACGGTTTCCGCGCTGGTCTGCAACACCCCCACGGTCAGGCGCATCTGCTCCGAAGAGTGGCTGACCTGCTTGATGGTCTTGCCATAGTCGAGGCTGCGGGCATTGAGCTGCTGGATGATGCTGAACATGCTCTCCACCGCCTGGTGCAGGTGCACGTTTTCTGACGACGCATCCTCGGCCAGGCGCAGGCTGCTGTCGACATTGGTTACGCCGTTTTCCATGAAGCCTACGGCTTTGCGAGTCTCGCTCTGCAAGCCTTCGACCATCTGGCGAATGTCTTCGGCGGCCTTGGAGGTGCGCGACGCCAAGGTGCGAACTTCGTCGGCCACTACCGCAAAACCGCGGCCATGCTCGCCGGCACGGGCCGCCTCAATCGCCGCGTTCAGGGCCAGCAGGTTGGTCTGGTTGGTGATGTCGCTGATCAACCCGGTGATGTTGCTGATCTGCGCCATGCGGCTGTCCAGCAGTTGCACGCTTTCGGAGGAGCGCTGCACCACATCGCGAATCGACTGGGTGCCGACCTGCACCGCGAGGAATTGCTCGCGGGCGCGGCTGACCACCTCGTCCATGGCCTGCTTCATTTGCTCGGCGCTCACCGAGGCTTGCTGGATTTCCCCCAGTTGCTCTTCAACGATGATCATCATGCGGTGGGTGGCGTCGGCCACTTCATGGGACATCAACCCGGCCGCCTCGCTGCGGCCCAGCATCAACTGATTGGTGTTGCCGACGCTGTGGCTGGCTTTGACCACTTGGCCGACCACCGAATCCAGGCGGTCGATAAAGCTGTTGATCCAGCGGCTCATGTCGCCTGTCTCGTCATTGACCATGCGCCCGCTGTCCAGGCGCTGGCGCAGGTTGCCTTCGCCTTCGGCGATGGTGCGGATCACTTCGGTCATTTCATTCAGGCGGGCGGCCAGGCGCTTGGGCCCCAGGCGACTGAACAGCATGGCCGCCACGACCATGCTCAGTACTTCGCACGCATCGGTCCAGGCGGCGGGCAAGCCGCTGTAGTGACGGACCAGGAAATTGCAGGCAAACAGACCGGCCATGGTCGCCAGGTAAGGTTTCATCAAGCCGTGGCTCAGGGAGCGCCGGCGGTAGACCTCTTCCAGGTCGGCCTCGCACATCATGCCCCAGCGGTCCGGCGAGCCCGGCAGTTCAAAGGTCACGCCCTTGCCCACCACCGGGATGTGGCGGTAGTCGGAGTAGCCGGGATAGGTGACAAACAGGTTCGAGCCCTTGCGAATGGTCTCGCGCACACCGGGGTGCAGTTGTTGGGTGGCCGGGTCGATAAAGCGCAATTCCAGTTCGGTGTGGCGCTGGATCTGCACGGTTTTCCACGGCGTGTGCACGCCGCTCTTGAGGTTTTCGCCGTGGGTGAAGGCGCCGTCCTCGAAGCGTGAACGGGACAATGCGATACCGGGCTGAAGCGCCGGGTCGAAGCGCGATTGCACCATGAACAGGTAGTTATCGCCGGACTCCGGAAAAATATGCCCGGCCTCGCGCTGGATCAAATCCCCGAGGATATCGTTGGGCACTCGCCCGCACAGGCAGCCAAGCACCCTGCCCTCACGGGTCAACGGTTGGTAGAACATCAGGGTCACTTCGTCATGGAAACGCGAGGACGAAGGGCCGATCTGCAAGGTCAGCGGGTCGCTGTAGGGGCCATGAAGGAACGGCGCCTTGAGACCGGCGGCCAGGGCTTGATGGTTCAGGGTGCGGTGAGCGGACGGGTTCCAGGTGGTGGTCAGCACCTCGCCCTTGAGGTCGACGATAAACAGTTCGGAGAAGTCGCCAGCCTGCTGCAGTTTGTCCAGCAGCAGGCTGTTATCGGTGAGCACGGGGTCGCGGGTGAGCACGCTGGCCAGTTCGCTGAGGTGTTCCCACTGTTCCCGGGTCCAGGTTTGCAAAAGCTTGACCCGGGTTTCGGCGATGGCCTCGAAGGTTTGCTCCATCACCGGGTACACGCTGCGGTTGAGGCGGCAGGACCAGCCCATGGCGAACTTGCCGGTCTTGCCCCACCAGGGCAGCCAGCTTTTTTCGGCGGAAGATAACTGCATCGTGCTGCTCGACAGGCTGCTCATGGCGAACTCCGGGAGTGATGTCTAATTGCCATAACCCAAGGCAATTAACACGCCAATTAGCTAGCCTGCTATTTATTAGGGTGCTGGGCCTGCCGCGCAGCCCAACGGGAGCACGCTCCCTCGCCACAAAAAGTTGCATGCAATCAATAAGATGCACCAGTGTGTGGCAGTGAAATCTCTTCCCGCAGGAATTCGATCAGGCCTTGGTGCGTCGGGCCCAGGCGTTCGGCGCCACTGACCAGTGCCAGTTCCGAGGGCGGCACCGGTGGCAGTTCGGTACAGACGCGGTGGCTGGCGAGCACGGCGCTGACCGGCAAAATGCTCAGCCCCAACCCGGAGGTCACCGCCGCCTGAATCCCGGTCAGGCTATGGCTACCGAACGCCACCCGCCAACTGCGCCGGGCCTTGTCCAGGGCACGGGTGGCACGTTGGCGGTAGATGCAGCCTTGGGGGAACAGCGCCAGTGGCAGGGTCTCGAGGTCAAGGTCCTGGTCTTGGCCGCTCACCCACACCAGCGGCTCGGGCCAACTGGCGTGACAGTCGCCGCTGCTGGTTTCACGCTTGACCAGGGCGATGTCGATTTCGCCGGCGTCCAGCTGCCGACGCAGGTCGGTGCTCATGCCGCTGACGGTTTCCAGCCGCGCTTCGGGACGCGCCCGCACAAACCCGCTGAGCATCGAGGCCATGCGCACGGCGTCGAAATCTTCCGGCACGCCCAGGCGCACCGGCACCACGCTGGCTTCGGTGCTCAGGGCGTCTCGCGCTTCCCGGGACAGGTTCAGCAACCGGCGTGCGTAGTGGGTGAGCAACTCGCCCTGCTCGGTGGGGCTGACCTGTTGCCCGGAGCGGTCGCGCACCAACAGCATCTGCCCGGCGCTCTCTTCGAGCTTGCGAATCTGCTGGCTGACCGTGGACTGAGTGCGGTGCACGCGCTCGGCAGCGCGGGTGAAGCTGCCTTCATCCACGACGCAGACCAGGGTGTGCAGCAGTTCGAGATCAAACATGGCGCGACCTTCATATCGATAATTCAACTGAGCTGAAGAGGGTAATTTAATTTCCAACTGACGGGTACTGTTCCTATGCTTCAGTCATCACTGACTTCCCTGAACAGGTGCCCCATGTCCCTTGAACACTCCCCTCGCCCGCTCTGGCTGACCTTTGACTGCTACGGCACGTTGATCCAGTGGGATGAAGGCTTGCGTGCGGCGATCGACGAGATTCTCACCGCCAAGGGGGCGCACAGGGTCGATACCGAGACGTTGATCAGCGTGTATGACCGCCATGAACATGCGCTGGAGCAAACGCCGCCGCATCGCAGCTTTCGGACGTTGGCGGGGCTTGGGTTACGGCAGGCGCTGCAGGAGTTGGGTTTGCCAGCCGATGCGCACGACGCTGCGATCCTGACGGACCGCATCGGTGCGATGCCGCCGTTCCCCGAGGTGGTCCAGACGCTTAAGCAGCTGAAGGCCATGGGCTACCAGCTGTGCATCGTCTCCAACACGGATGACGATGTGATTGCCGGCAACGTTGCCCAACTGGGCGGGACCATTGACCGGGTGATCACAGCCCAGCAGGCCGGGGCCTACAAGCCGGATCGGCGGTTGTTTGACCATGCCCATGCGCAGTTGGGGGTGGGTCTTGAGGAGGTGGTGCATATTTGCGCGAGCCCGCATCTGGATCACGCGGCGGCGCGGGATATCGGGTTTCGCTGCGTGTGGATCGACCGGGGAACGGGTCGCACATTGCTGCCCGACTACCGGCCGGATGCGATTTTGCCGACGCTGGAGGGGGTGCCTGGGTTGTTTGAGTCGTTGGGGTGGTGAGGTGGTTTTGGGTACATATCCGTTAGTTGGGTAACGGCGGCTTATGGTTTCGCTCTTACAGCGACTCACTTTGGAAAAGCCCCAAAGTAAGCAAAGGGCTCTGCCCCGCCTGTCGGCACCTCGCCTAGGCTCGGTGTTCCCTCACTCCGGCGCTGCTCCGCGGGCCGCCGCGATGGGCCATCCTTGGCCCAGCGCGGCTAAACCGGCGTCCTGCCGGTTTACCCGCTCCGCACCACCTGCGTTCGGCCTCGGGCTTATTGGGGCAGTCAGATCAAGATCAAAAGCAAGAGCACAGCGGCCTACAGGCCGGCTTGAGTGGTAGAAGCCACAGCAAAAGCCAAAGCGAAAGCAGAGCTACTTTTCTGTAGGAGCCGGCTTGCCGGCGAAAAACCTGAGAGCGCCGCGTTCATTCAGGACGCCAGCGTCATCGTTAACGACCATCGCCGGCAAGCCAGCTCCTACAGGGG
>NZ_AHHC01000046.1:0-567 GCF_000242655.1 Pseudomonas sp. PAMC 25886 | reverse complement strand
GTCGCGGCTAAACCGGCGTCCTGCCGGTTTACCCGCTCCTCAATCCCTGCGTTCGGCCTCGGGCTTATTGGGGCAGTCAGATCAAAATCAAAAGCAAGAGCACAGCGGCCTACAGGCCGGCTTGAGTGGTAGAAGCCAGAGCAAATCCAAAGCGAAAGCCAAATTCTGAAACTGATGCGGCTCTGCTTTTCTGTGGGAGCTGGCGTGCCTGCGATGCAGACAACTCGGTTTTTCAGATGCACCCAGTTGATGCCATCGCAGGCAAGCCAGCTCCTACAGGGGGACTGTGCCCGCTTTAGATTTTGATTTTGCTCCACACCACTCAAGCCGGCCTGTAGGCCGCTGTGCTGTTGATCTGCTTTTGATCTTGATCTGAGGCGCCCCGTTAAACCACGCTGGCCGAACGCAGGCTTTGGAGCGTGGGTAACCCGGCAGGACGCCGGGTTAGCCGCGCTGGGCCAAGGATGGCCCATCGCGGCGGCCCACGGTCCAAAGCCGGAGTGAGGGCACGACCGAGCCTAGGCGAGGTGCCGAGTGGTGGGGCAAGAGCCTTTGGTTACTTTTGGG
>NZ_AHHC01000047.1:0-36725 GCF_000242655.1 Pseudomonas sp. PAMC 25886 | reverse complement strand
AGCCTTTGGACCAATGATCTGGGTAAGGCGATGAACCTGGTGCCGCGGATCGAGGCGGGGACGGTTTGGGTGGATGCGCATGTGCTGCTGGACCCGGCGATGCCGTTTGGCGGGGTGAAGCAGTCGGGGATGGGGAGGGAGTTTGGGCGGGCGGTGATTGAGGCTTATACCGAGTTGAAGTCGGTGTGTATTGCGCATTGATCGGGTGTATATCCGTTGGTTGAGTAACGGCTGCTTATGGTTCCGCTCTTACAGCGGGTCAACTTGGAAAAGCCCCAAAGTAACCAAAGGGCTCTGCCCCGCCTGTCGGCACCTCGCTAAGGCTCGGCGTTCCCTCACTCCGGCATTGCTCCGCGGGCCGCCGCGACGGGGCGTCCCTGCCCCGTCGCGGCTAAACCGGCGTCCTGCCGGTTTACCCGCTCCTCAATCCCTGCGTTCGGCCTCGGGCTTATTGGGGCAGTCAGAGCCAGATCAAGATCAAAAGCAAGAGCACAGCGGCCTACAGGCCGGCTTGAGTGGTAGAAGCCAGATCAGAAGCCAGAGCGAAAGCGAAAACCAAATCTGAAACGGATGCAGCTCTGCTTTTCTGTGGGAGCTGGCTTGCCTGCGATGCAGACAACTTGGTCTCTCAGGTACACCGAGGCGATGCTATCGCAGGCAAGCCAGCTCCCACATTTGACCGTGCCTGCTTTAGATTTTGATTTTGCCTTTGCTTCACACCACTCAAGCCGGCCTGTAGGCCGCTGTGCTGTTGATCTGCTTTTGATCTTGATCTTAGGCGCCCCGTTAAACCACGCTGGCCGAACGCAGGTAGTACGGAGCGGGTAAACCGGCAGGACGCCGGTTTAGCCGCGACGGGGCAGGGACGCCCCGTCGCGGCGGCCCGCGGAGTAATGCCGGAGTGAGGGCACACCGAGCCTAGGCGAGGTGCCGAGTGGTGGGGCAAGAGCCTTTTGGTTACTTTTGGGCTCCTTTCAAAAGTGACCCGCTGTAAGAGCGGAACCAATACCAGCCATCACCCAAAAAACGGATATGCCCCCCAAAAAAAGCTACTGCAAGTTGACAAACAACCCCCCGTCTACCAACAGCGAAGCCCCGGTCACATACCGCGCCATATCCGAAGCAAGAAACACAATGGGGCCAGCAACGTCGTCGGGCTCGCCCAACCGCCCCAGCGGCGTACGCGACGTCATGTACGCCAACTTCTCCTCATCCGCCAAATCCTCCTTGTTGATGTCGGTAGCAATCGTCCCCGGCAACACCGAATTACAGCGAATGCCATACGGCCCCAACGCAATCGCACAGGACTGCATCAACGAGTGCAGCCCGGCCTTGGTCGGCGTGTAATGCGTTTGCATCCCGCCACCCACCAGCGCGCTGATGGAGCTGACGGCGATGATCGCGCCGCCCTTGCCCTGGTTTTTCATCTGGTTGGCCGCCGCCTGCACGGCGAAGTAGGCGCCGTTGAGGTTGGTGTTGACCGTCTTGAGGTACACCTCGCGCGGCATGTCGAGGAAGGAATGAAACGGGCAAATCCCGGCATTGTTGACGAACACATCCACACTGCCGAATGCCTTGAGCGCACCCTCCACCAGCTTGTCACCCGTGTCCGGATCCGCCGCATCACCGCCCACTTCCACCGCCTGCCCACCAAACCCCTTGATTTCCTCGATCAACGAAAACGCCGCCTCAGTCCCCTGGCCACTGCCACTATGACCAATCACCACACGAGCCCCCTGGCGCGCGCACTCACGGGCAGCAGCGCGTCCGATACCCCGGGAAGCGCCAGTAATAATCACGGTTTTATCTGCAAGTAACATAAATGAACTCCTCGAAAACAAACGGCCTCAGCCGAGATAGTTGCCGTAACCGACCATGGCGATAGCGCCGAGAATCACCGCGATACCGGCCACCAATACGCTTTTATTGGTAGCGCTGGTGCCTTGCCATTCGCGGAAATACAGCCCCCAGCCGTTGGACACGATGATGATGAACGACATGTGCAGCACCCACGAACTGGCGTCGTTCTGCAGGCGGCTTTCGCCCATGCCGTAGAAGAAAAACTGCAGGAACCACAGGGTTCCGGCGCACGCCACCAGCAGGTAATTGCTTAACAGCGGGGTGCTGCGGTCGGTGTAGTTGTGGAACGTGCGGTTGCGCCAGTTCAACCACAGGCACCAGAGGCCGTTGGTGGTCAGGCCACCCCACATGATCACCATGAAGGTCACGTTGTTCTGGAACAGGCTGTTGGCGCCGTGCTCGACAGCCGCGGCAGCCAGTGGGCGCCCGGCTGAAATACCGTAGCTGAAGCACGCGCTCAGCACCCCGGATATCACCGCTACCAGCATGCCCTTGGCCACCGAGAACTCGCTGATGCTGGCGAATTTCACCGCTTCCGGCACTTCCCGTTCCTTGATCAGCCCGGCCTTGCCGCACACGGCGATGCCCACCAGCGATACCGCCACGCCCCACAGCACCCAATGCCCGCCCTGGGAGGCGAGCATTGAGGTCAGGGTGCCTTCGGTGGAGTCGGTGAAGAGGTCGCGGTACAGCGCCGGCATCAAGGCGCCGAGGGCCGAGGTCAGGCCCAGTACCAGCGACATGCCCAGGGACAACCCGAGGTAGCGCATGGTCAGGCCGAACGTCAGCCCGCCAATGCCCCAGAGCACGCCGAACAGGTACGTCCAGAGCAGGGTGCTGGTGTCGGCCTGGCGCAGGATGTCGGCCCAGCCGGGCACGGTCAGTTGCGCGGCAATCAGCGGCACGATCAGCCATGACACCAGGCCGCCGGTGATCCAGTAGCTTTCCCAGGCCCAGCCGCGGACTTTTTTGTAGGGGATGTAGAAGCTGCCGGAGGCGAAGCCGCCGATGAAGTGCAGGATCACACCGAAGAGAATGATTTCCACGTAGTCGAATCCTTTTTTATTGTTGTGGTACCGCGCTGATTCAGCCTGGGGTGAGGCTGAACATCGGGATCAAATCCACGCTGACGGGCGAGGCGTCCGGGTGGCTGGGCATGATGTCTTGCATGGACTGCCACCAACGCTGCATCAGCGCGGTGCCAGGCAAGGTGTCGAGGCGGTGCTGGTCTTCGTGGGTCATCACGGCGAACAAGGCGTTGCTGGCTTCGTCGAGGTAGATCCGGTAGTCCACCACGCCGGCATCGCGCAGGGCCTGGGCCAGTTCCGGCCAGATCGCGTCATGGCGTCGACGGTACTCGGCGTGCTGCCCGGGGTTGAGGTTCATGCGAAAGGCTCGGGTCTGCATGACTGGCCTCCGTGGGGTGGCGTGGGGCTGTAGATCCGCACCGCGTTGTGCAGGAAAAACTTGCCCTGTACGTCCTCGGGTTTGCCCGCCAGGCAGGCTTTCACCAGGCCCAGGGTGGTGGCGAAATTGGCCAGGTGATCGCTGTTGGGCCAGTCGCTGCCAAAGAAGCAACGGTCTTCGCCGAAGGCTTCCCACAGCACCGCCAGGCGGTCGTTATAGAAGGCCGGGTCAAGGATCAGGCCCTGCGGGCCGACCTGGGGGATTTCCGCCAGTTTGGCAAACACATTGGGCCGCTCGGCGAGGCGCATCAGGTCGGCGTGGTACGCCGATGCTTCACCGGCCGGCACGCTGGCGTTGGGCAGGTGATCGACAATGATGCGCAGCTCGGGCAAGGCATCGCTCACGTGCAGCAGCCCTTTGATCAGGCGTGGGTTCGGGTTGGCGCTGTCCAGGCTGCGCCCGTATTCGGCGAGGCGGCGCAGGCCGTCGATAAAGCCGGGGCGCGTCTGGTCGTCGAGCAGATCGCGGTCCCACAGGTTGCCGTAGCGCAGGCCGAGGAACAGCGGTTCATGGGCCAGGGCTTCAAGGTCTGCTGCAAAGTCGCTGTGCAGCGGGTCGAGGTTGCCGACGAAACCCAGCAGGCGTGGATCGCTGCGCAAGGTTTCCAGGAGCCAGCGGTTGTCGTCGCGCCACGGGCTGGCTTCCACGGCAATCGCACCGATCACGTTATGGTCGCCCGCCAGCGCCCAATAATCCGCCGGCAAATGCGCGGCATACAGCGCGTTACCGGGTTCGGGCCAGGGAATGCCCTGGGGGCGGCGCGGGTCGAACAGGTGCAAGTGGCTGTCGATGATCGGGCCGTTGTAAGGGGTAAGAGGCATTGCGCAATCCTTGTCGGAAGAATTGATCGGGAAGGGCCCGCACGCTACCGCGCCAGGGCCCGTTGCACCACCTCAGCCCTGCAGGTACACCGCGTGGGTATGGGTGTACTCATACAGGCCGTGCTTGCCATCGGCGCCGCCGATTCCGGATTTACGCACACCGGCATGGAAGCCTTGCATGGCTTCGAAATTCTCGCGGTTGACGTAGGTTTCGCCGAACGACAAGTCGCGCACCGCCTGCATCGCCTTGCCCAGGTCGCGGGTGTAGATCGACGACGTCAGGCCATAGTCACAGTCGTTGGCCAGGGCGATGGCCTCATCCAGGTCGTCGACAATCTGGATCGGCAGTACCGGCCCGAAGATCTCCTCGCGCATGATTTCCATGTCGGCGCGGCAACCGGCCAATACCGTGGGCTGGAAGTGAAAGCCCTGGCCCAGGTCGGCAATCTGCCCACCGGTGACCAGCGATGCACCCTGGCCCAGCGCGGTGCGCACCTTGCGATTGACGCTGTCCAGGCCCTGGCGGTTGATCAGCGGGCCCATCTCCACATCGGCCTGGGCGATGGGATCGCCATAGCGAGTGGCAGCCATCGCGGCGCTGATGCGCTCGATAAACTGGTCGGCCACCTTGCGCTCCACGTACACCCGCTCGGCGCAGTTGCACACCTGGCCGCTGTTGATGATCCTTGAGGCGCGAATGGCGTTTACCGCGAGGTCCAGGTCGGCATCGGCGAGGACAATGGCGGGGGCCTTGCCGCCCAGCTCCAGGTTGAGCTTGGTGATGTTCGGCGCGGCGGCGGCCATGATCCGCGAGCCGGTGGCGACGCTGCCGGTGAAGCTGATCATGTCCACGCCCTTGTGGGCGGTGAGGGCGCCACCGACGCGGCCATCGCCGCAGACCACGTTGAAGACCCCGGCTGGCAGATCGGTTTCGGCCACCAGTCTGGCGAACTCAAAGCAGTTGTTGGGCGTCTCCTCGCTGGGCTTGATCACGATGGTGTTGCCGGTCAGCAACGCCGGGGCCATCTTGCGGGCGATCAGGAAGAACGGGAAATTCCACGGCAGGATGCCGGCCACCACGCCCAGCGGCTTGCGGAACAGAAAGATGTTTTCGTTGGGCCGGTCGCTGGTGATGATCTCGCCTTCGATGCGTCGCGCCCACTCGGCCATGTAGTCGAGGTAGTCGGCGGTGAAGTTGACTTCGACTTCCGCCAGGCCCGTGACCTTGCCTTGCTCCAGGGTGATGGTGCGTGCCAGGTGGGCGACGTTTTCCCGCAGCTTGGCGGCAATGCGGCGCAAGTGCCAGGCGCGTTCGATCGCGGGTTTGCGGGCCCAGTCTTTTTGCGCATGACGGGCAGCGGCCAGGGCCTGGTCGACGTCTTCACCGGTGGACGCCGGGACCTTCGACAGCAGGGCGCCGGTAGCCGGGTTCAACACCTCCAGGTGGGCATCGCTGGGGGTAAAACGGCCGTTGATGAAATTCTGGTAGACCGGTACGGATGACATGGGCAGCTCCTCAGTAAGTGCGTGACGGCGCCTGGGCGTCGGCGACGGGGCGGTAGCGGGCCAGTGCGGCCATGGCGCTCTGGCGCAACAGGCTGATGTCGATGGCCACTGCGATGAACTGGCAGCCCCAGGCTTGGTAACGGCGGGCGTCGTCTTCGTTGGGGGCGAGGATGCCGCAAGCCTTGCCGGCCGCCAGCGTGGCGTCGACCGCGTGCCGGATACGTTCCTGCACTTCGGGATGCCCGGGGTTGCCGGCGTGACCGAGGCCGATGGACAGGTCGGCCGGGCCGATAAATACCGCGTCCACACCGTCCACCGCCGCAATCGCCGCGACGTTTTCCACCCCGAGACGCGACTCCACCTGCACAATCAGGCACAGCTGTTCATGGGCGGTGTTGAGGTAGTCGGCCACGCCGTCCCAGCGGGTAGCGCGGGTCAAGCCGCCGCCGACACCACGAATGCCGTGGGGCGGATAACGCATTGCACGCACCAGGGCCTGGGCCTGTTCGGCGGTTTCCACCATCGGGATCATCAGCGTCTGGGCGCCCACATCCAGCAGTTGCTTGATCAGGTTGGCGTCGCTGCTCACCGCGCGAACCACCGGCGCGGTGCCATAGGACGCCACGGCCTGGAGCTGGTTGAGCACGCTGGGCACGGTGTTGGGGGCGTGTTCGCCGTCAATCAGCATCCAGTCATAACCGGTGCTGGCGACGATTTCGGCGGCATAGGCCGTGGCGAAACCGGCCCAGATCCCGTATTGCGCGGCGTCTTTACGCAGCGCGGCCTTGAAAGCGTTGTGGGGCATGTTCATGGCAGGAGTCCTCAGCGGTTATACGGACGGTGCAGTTGGCAATCGGGGTTGAGGTCCACGCCAAACCCGGGCTTGTCGAGCACCGACAGGCGCATGCGGCCCTTCACCGGCACTGGCTCGCCGAGCAATTGCGGGTGGAACATCGGCACCACTTCATCGGCCTTGGGCGCCATCATCAGGAACTCGGCGAACGGGCTGTTATGGCGGGTGGCGACAAAGTGGTAGCTGTAGACCGACGAGCCGTGGGGCACCACCAACGCGTTGTGGGCGTCGGCCAGGGCGGAGATTTTTACCAGCTCGGTCAAGCCGCCGCACCAGCCCACATCCGGCTGGATAATGTCGCAGCAGCCCATCTCCAGCAGCATGCGAAAGCCCCAGCGGGTGGCTTCATGTTCGCCGGTGGTGACCAGCATGCCCTTGGGCACGTTGTTGCGCAGGGCGGCATAGCCCCAGTAGTCGTCGGGCGACAGCGCTTCCTCGATCCACTTCAAGCCAAATTCGTGGGCGCCGGTTGCCAGTCTGGTGGCGTAGTTCAGGTCCAGGCTCATCCAGCAATCGAGCATCAGCCAGAAGTCCGGGCCGACCCGTTCGCGCATGGTCGCCAGCTCCTCGAGGTTTTTGCGCAGGCCTTCTTCGCCCTCCGACGGGCTGTGGTGCAGGGGCATCTTGCCGCCGATAAAGCCCATCTTCTGCGCCAGGTCCGGGCGGGCGCCGGTGGCGTAGAACTGCAACTCGTCCCGCACCGCGCCGCCGAGCAACTGGTGCACCGGCTCCTGGCGGATCTTGCCGAGCAGGTCCC
This sequence comes from Pseudomonas sp. PAMC 25886, assembly GCF_000242655.1. NCBI lineage: Bacteria > Pseudomonadati > Pseudomonadota > Gammaproteobacteria > Pseudomonadales > Pseudomonadaceae > Pseudomonas > Pseudomonas sp. PAMC 25886. Next base: position 29,461 of record NZ_AHHC01000047.1, on the reverse strand, counting down.
ACAGCGCCAGGTCCACACCGGAGATCGTGTTGATCACCAGCCCCTTGCGCCCGTAGTACAGGGTGGACTGGTACATCTGGTCCCAGATTTTCTCGATATCGGTGACACGGGCGCCTTCCAGGAAGCGCGCCAGGTGCTTCTCGACGATGTAGGCGGCGGGCTCGCCACCGGTGGTCACGGCAAACCCGACCGTGCCGTCGCTGGCCTCGATTTCCACCACGAGCGTGCCGAGTACGTTGATCCCGAAACTGCGGCGGCTCTGGCGGTATTCGGGGTATTTGCTCATGGGGGTGCTGATGTGATCGTCGATCCAGTGGCCGTCTGCCTGGTCATGGTAGTCCGCGCCGCCGCCGCGCAGCACAAAGGCGCGTACGTGCTTGATAGTGATGTTGCCCATGGTGTGACTCCTTGATTAAACAGTGGCCGGCGTGTTCGTCGCTTTTTGGCCTGGCGAATGGATACCGAGTACCAGCAAGGCGGCGAGCACGGTGGTGGCGGACAGCAGGTAGAGGCCGGCCGCAGGGGAGTGGAAGGCGGTTTCTGCCCAGTTCTTCAGCACCGGGGCGATAAACCCGCCGAGGGCGCCGAAGGAGTTGATCAACGCGATGCCGGCGGCCGCGGCGCTGCCCGCCAGGTAGCTGGAGGGGAAAGTCCAGAACACCGGTTGCACAGCGATAAATCCCGAGGCGGCGAAACACAGGGCGAGCATGCCCAGCAGCGGGTTGGCGAAGGTCACGGAGCAGGCAATCCCGGCGGCGGCCATCAACAGGGTCAGGGACGCGGTTTTGCGGCGCTCGCCGGTGCGGTCGGAATAGCCGGGAATCCACCAGGCGGCGAACAGCGCGCACACCCACGGAATGGCCGAGACCAGGCCCACCATCAAGCCGACCCTGGTGCCCAAAAGGCCGCTGACCTGAGTGGGCAAGTAGAACACCACGCCGTAGACGCTGGCCTGGATCAGCAGGTACACCAGGCACAGGTACAGCACGCTGGGCTGGCACAGCACATTCAGCAGGCTGCGCCCGTGGGTGGTTTTGTGTTGGTCTTCGCGGTCCAGCAGGTCCTGGATCTGGCGCTGCTCTGCCACGGTCAGCCATTTGGCATCGGCGGGGCGGTTGTCCAGGTACCAATAGGCCCAGATGCCGACCGCCGTGGCCATCAGGCCTTCCACGGCGAACAGCCATTGCCAGCCGTGCAGCCCGGAGAACCCGTCCAGCTCCAGCAGCAGGCCCGACAGCGGGCTGCCGAAGATGAAGGCCAGGGGCGCGCCAAAGTAGAAGAACCCCATGGCCTTGCCGCGTACCGCAGACGGGAACCAATAGGTGAGGTAGAGAATGACACCGGGGAAAAACCCGGCTTCGGCCACGCCCAGCAGGAAGCGCAACACGTAGAAGCTGGTTTCGTTATGGGCAAACATCATGGCGGCGGACACCAGGCCCCAACTGACCATGATCCGGCACATCCACAGGCGGGCACCGACGCGATGCATGATCAGGTTGCTCGGCACTTCCAGCAGCGCATAGCCGACAAAAAACACCCCGGCACCAAAGGCGAAGGCGGCATCACTGAGGCCGGTGTCGGCCTGGAAGGCTTGCTTGGCGAACCCGACGTTGGCGCGGTCGAGGAAGGCCATGATGTACATCAACAGCAGGAAGGGCAGCAGCCGCCAGGAAATCTTGGCGAGCAGAGACGCAGGCAGGGTCTTCATGGGTCAGTCCGGTTGTTTTGTTCTTATGGGAAGGACTGTACGGCGCTCGATCTATGCGCTACAAATCGAATCTCGCTTACAACTGATAACCTCAGGGTATCGATAACAAGGAAAACAATGAGTAGTCCCGCGATCTCCCGCAGCCTGTTCAACCGCCTGCGTTACAAGCATCTGCATATGCTGGTGGCCTTGAGTTCCAGCCAGAACCTGCACCGCGCATCCCAGAGCCTGAACATGTCGCAACCGGCGGCGACGCGCATGTTGCGGGAGATCGAGGACATGTTCGCCTGTGACCTGTTCGAGCGCCTGCCCCGGGGCATGCGCCCCACGGCGCTGGGCAAGGAGCTGATTCGCTTTGCCGAATCCGCCCTCAGCGGCCTCGATCGCTGCGCCGAGGAATTGAGGGTGCGCCAGCAGGGCGGCTATGGGTATTTGTCGATCGGCACGATCATGGGCGCGGCGCCGGACCTGGTGATGGACTCGATCGCGCAGATCAAGTCGCTCAACCCGCAGATGCGCATTCGCATCATGGGCGACACCAGCGACCAGGTGATCCAGTTGCTGGAACAGGGCCGCATCGACCTGGCCATCGCCCGGCGCAATGCCGCCACCGACAGCGAGCATTACAGTTTCGAGCCCCTGGGTAATGAACGCATGCTGGTGGTGGTGCACGCCGGCCATCCCCTGGCGCAGCGCGAACACTTGCCGTTGGCGGAGCTGGTCAGCGACTGGCCGTGGATCCTGCAACCGCAAACCAGCCCGGCGCGTATCGGGTTTGATGAAGCGCTGCAACACCTGGCCTTGCCGCAGCCGGCGGACATCATCGAGTGCAGTTCGGTGTATTCCATGCAACAACTGATTCAACTCACCGACGCAATCATGGTGCTGTCGGAAAGCGCCCTGCGGGATTACCTGAAAATGGGCCTGGTGGTGGCCTTGCCGGTGGTGCTGGAGGTGCAGCTGGCGCCGTTCGGGATGCTGTTGCGCAAGGGCGACCCGGTGAGCCGCGAGCTGGGGCTGTTTATCGACATGCTCCGACAGAAGGCCGCGATGCTTTAAACGCTGCGTGTAAAAGAACGTGGTATGCCGGCGGGATATTAAATAGAATGAATCTCATTTGAGATTAACTCGCGCCGCGCAGGTTACTTGCCATGAATGATGCTGTATTGCCGACGCACCTGGCTGAAGCGAGTCTTCACACCTTGTACCGTGACCACCGCAGCTGGCTGGAAAGCTGGCTGCGGCGGCGCCTGGGCAATGCCTGGGATGCGGCCGACCTGAGCCAGGACACGTTCCTGCGGGTGCTGGCCAGCGCCCAGCCGATTGCACAATTGCAGGAGCCCCGGGCTTACCTGGTGACCGTGGGCAAGCGCTTGCTGGTCAACTTTCACCAGCGGCGCAGCCTGGAGCAGGCGTATCTCAACGCGTTGACGCACTTGCCGCAAGACTGCGTGCCGTCCCCGGAGCAGCGCTGGTTGCTGCTGGAAACCCTGCAAGCCCTGGATGAACTGCTCGACGGTTTGCCACCGGTGGTGCGTCGTGCGTTTCTGTGGAGCCAACTGGAAGGCCTGGGCTACCGGGAGATAGCCGAGCGGCTCAAGGTCTCCGAGCGTACGGTCAAGCGCTACATGGCCCAGGCCTATGAGCATTGCCTGCTGGTGGACCTGTGAGCCGCAGCGCGCCGGATCTCGCCCGTGCGGCGGCGCAGTGGCTGGCGTTGCTGGAGTCTGGCAGTGCCACCGAGCGTGATCACGCCAGCCTGCAGCAGTGGCGCGACAGCCATCCCCAGCACGAACAAATCTGGCAAAAAGCCCAACTGTTGCGCCAGCGTTTTACCGAGTTGCCACCGGCATTGGCCATGGCCAGCCTTGATCGCCCGCAACCGGGACGGCGCGCGGTGCTCAAGCGTGCGTTGGGCGTGGCCGCGCTGGTGCCGGCTGCGTGGTTGCTCAGCCGGCAATTGCCGATCGATGCATGGCGCGCCGATTTGCATACCGCCACTGGCGAACGCAAGCGGGTGTCGCTGGCGGATGGCAGCAGCCTGCAACTGAACACCGCGAGTGCGGTGGATGTGGACGTGGCCCGGCGCCGTGTGACGCTGGTGGAAGGCGAGATGGCGTTGACGGTGCCGGGGGCTGGTGCGCTGACGGTGCAGACGCGTTATGGCCAGGTGATTGTCAGCCAGGCTGAGGTGTGTGTGCGGCAGCTGTCTTCCGGGTGCCTGGTGTCGGTCTTGAAGGGCGCGGTGCAGGTGCAGGACCTGCGGGGGCAAGTGGCGACGTTGCAAGGTGGGCAACAGGCGCGTTTGCAGGCGTCCGGTATGGGCGCAGCTGTAGCGTTTGATGCGTTGCAACTGGGTTGGCGCGAGGGGGTGTTGACCGCGCAGAACCAGCTGCTGGGCGATTTTTTGCGGGAGTTGGAGCGGTATCGGCCGGGGGTGATGCGTTGGGACTCGAGCCTTGAAGCGCTGCGGGTGACCGGGAGTTTTCAGTTGGCCGATACTGATCGCATTCTTGCGTTGCTGGCGTCGACGATGCCGCTGGAGGTGCAGTCGCGTACGCGGTATTGGGTGACGCTGACGGCGCGTAAAACGGCTGTCTGATGACATATCCGTTATTTAGGTAACGGCGGCTTAGGGTTTCGCTCTTACAGCGACTCACTTTGGAAAAGCCCCAAAGTAAGCAAAAGGCTCTGCCCCGCCTGTCGGCACCTCGCCTAGGCTCGGTGTTCCCTCACTCCGGCGATGCTCCGCGGGCCGCCGCGATGGGCCATCCTTGGCCCAGCGCGGCTAAACCGGCGTCCTGCCGGTTTACCCGCTCCGCACCACCTGCGTTCGGCCTCGGGCTTATTGGGGCAGTCAGAGCCAGATCAAGATCAAAAGCAAGAGCACAGCGGCCTACGGGCCGGCTTGAGTGGTAGAAGCCAGAGCAAAAGCCACAGCAAAAGCCAAAGCGAAAACCAAATCTGAAACTGCTGCAGCTCTGCTTTTCTGTGGGAGCTGGCTTGCCTGCGATGCAGACAACTCGGTTTTTCAGATGCACTGAGGCGAGGCCATCGCAGGCAAGCCAGCTCCCACATTTTTGACCGTGCCCGCTCTGGCTTTAGATTTTGATCTTGCCTTTGCTTCACACCACTCAAGCCGGCCTGTAGGCCGCTGTGTTCTTGATCTGCTTTTGATCTTGATCTTAGGCGCCCCGTTAAACCACGCTGGCCGAACGCAGGGTACGGAGCGGGTAAACCGGCAGGACGCCGGTTTAGCCGCGACGGGGCAGGGACGCCCCGTCGCGGCGGCCCGCGGAGTAGTACCGGAGAGAGGGCACACCGAGCCTGAGCGAGGTGCCGAGTGGTGGGGCAAGAGCCTTTTGGTTACTTTTGGGCTCCTTTCAAAAGTGACCCGCTGTAAGAGCGGAACCCATATCAGCCATCACCCAAATAACGGATATACACCCCAGCCTGACTTACCCCCCCAACACGTGCGTTTCAGATCACATGCGCCCGCTGCAACTCGGTCAACGCCAGTGCCTTGAGGCGCGCCAACAGCGGATCCCGCCGGTCCCGCGGATGCTCCAGCTCCACCGCCAGTTCCTGGCGAATACTGCTGGGCCGGTTATCCATCACCAGTACCCGGTCACTCAGGTACAGCGCCTCGTCCACATCGTGGGTCACCAGCAACAGGGCGATCCCGTGATGCTCAGCCAATTGCAGCAGCAAGTCCTGCAGCTTCATGCGGGTAAACGCATCCACCGCGCTGAACGGCTCGTCCAGCAGCAACACCTGCGGCCGCGAATACAGCCCGCGAGCAATCGCCACCCGTTGCGCCATGCCGCCCGACAACGCCTTGGGCAGTGCCTGGCCAAAACCGGTAAGCCCCACCTCGTCAATCAACTGCGCGACCCAGGCTTTGTCATAGCCGTTGTCATCGCTGAAGCCGATGTTTTGCTCCACCGTCAGCCAGGGCATCAGGCGCGGCTCCTGGAACACAAATGCGACCTCGCCACCGCCCTGCGACAGCTCACCCTGGTAGTCCTTTTCCAGCCCGGCAACGATCCGCAGCAAGGTGCTTTTGCCGCAGCCGCTGGGCCCCAGCAAACTCACCGCTTCACGCGGTTGCAGGGCCAGGTGGACGTTGGTCAGCACCGTGGTAGCGCCGAAGTTTTTACGCTCGACACGAATGTCCAGTAGCGCTTCGCTCATGCTCAATTCTCCGGGCCTTGGCCGTTGAAGGTGTCGCGCCAGGCCAGGCAGCGTTTCTCCAGGGCGGCCAGCAGGCCGTCGCTGATCTTGCCCAACAGGGCCAACACAATGATCGCCGCCAGCACAATGTCGGGCCGTGAGGTTTCCCGGCCATCGCTGAGCAGGTAACCCAGGCCCTTGGTCGCGGCGATCAATTCGGCCGCCACCAGGAACATCCAGGCCAGGCTCAAACCGCTGCGCAAACCGGTGAACAAGCCGGGCAGGGCGGCGGGCAACAGGATGCGGCGCACCAGGCGCGTACGGCTGAAGCCATACATCTGCCCGACTTCCACCAGCTTGCGGTCGATGTCGCGAATCGCCGCGACGCCATTGAGGTACACCGGGAAGAACGCGCCGATGGCAATCAGCACGATCTTCGAGGTCTCATCAATGCCCAGCCACAGCAGCAACAGCGGCACCCACGCCAGGCTCGGGATAGAGCGCAGGCCGGCGAAGGTCGGTTCCAGGTACGCCTCGGCCTCGCGGCTCAAGCCGACCCAGGCGGCAAACACCAGGGCCAGGCTGGCGCCGATGGCGAACCCCAGCAGTACCCGCAACAGGCTGGCGCTGATGTGTTTCCATAACGCGCCTTCGGCGAGGTCGGTGAGGGTCACCGCGATCTCGCTGGGGGCCGGCATCTGGTAGGACGGCAGCCAGCCGATACGCACCACCACTTCAAGGATCACCAGGATCAACACCGGCAACGCCAGGCCCTTGAGCCGGCGTGGCCAGGCGCTGCGCTGGACAGTGATCGTGGGTGTCCGTGGGACCGGCAGGGCTTCGCTTTTGCTGCTCATGACGCTCCCCTTATGGACGAGGCAAGGCCTGGCCGAAGCTTGGGTCGATCAACTGGTCGATCACCTGATCCACATTCACCCCACGGCGTACCAGTTCTTCCGATACCAGGATCGGCGCAGCAGCCTTGGAGGACACCACGTCCTGAGCGGTGAGCAACGGGCTGCTCAGGTCGGTGCGGGACAGTTGCAGCTTGGCCACTTCCAGCGGCAGGCCGGATTCGTCCGCCAGCAGCTTGGCAAATTCATCCGGGTGCTGGACCGCCCAGTTGCGGGCTTTTTCATAGGCGCCGAGCACTTTGGCGATGGTCTGCGGATGCTCCTTGGCGTACGTCTCGGTGACGCTGACCACGCCGTAGCTGTTGAAGTCCTTGTTGCGGTACAGCAGGCGCGAACCGGCCTGGATTTCACTGGCGGCCATGTGCGGGTCAAGACCGGCCCAGGCGTCGACATCACCTTTCTCCAGGGCGGTACGGCCGTCTGGATGTTGCAGGTGCACCAATTCTACGTCGTCCTTGGCCAAGCCGGCTTTCTGCAGGCTGCGCAGGGTGAACAGGTACGGGTCGGTGCCTTTGGTGGCGGCGATTTTCTTGCCCTTGAGGTCGCTCACGCTCTTGAAGGTTGAATCTTTGCGCACCACCAGTGCGGTCCACTCGGCGCGGCTGTACACATACACCGACTTGATCGGGCTGCCGTTGGCCCGGCTCAACACCGCCGACAGGCTGGCGGACGAAGCGAAATCGACACCGCCGCTGTTGAGGTATTCCAGGGAACGGTTGCTGCCCTGGCTCAGCACCCAGCCGACCTTGGTTTTTGGCAGTGCTTCTTCGAGCCAGCCGAAGTGCTTGAGCACCAGGCTCACCGGCGAGTAATAGGCATAGTCCAGGTTGACTTGCGCAGGGTCGGTTTCCGCGGCATGGGCCAGAGGTTGCAGGCTGAGGGCGAGGGCGCAGGCGCCCAGAAGGGTTTTGGCGAAGGGTTTCATGGAACAGCTCCGGGCAAGGCGGGAAAGAGAAGGCTTTTCTTATATTCAGAAAATTCATATGGCATGTTCCATCATGCGTTATAGGAATATGCAGTCTCTGTGCCAGTAGGCGCGGGGCCGTTTCTATTGGGGTTGGGGGCAGGGGCGTTGTGATGGGAGAGGGCACTTTGTTGAATCACTGTTGGCTGCGCAACAGCTTGCATATGTTTTTAAGGAATAAATAAAGAGTTATTTATTCCTTTTGTTGTTTTCACGAATAGGGCACTTTGAGTGCCTGCGCATTCGTGCGGATTGACCCAACAGACCAAAGGAAAGCCGACATGACCATTAAAGCGATCAACGTGCGCAACCAGTTCAAAGGCGTGATCAAGGAAATCCTGATCGGCGAAGTGGTGTCCGAGATCGACGTGCAAACCGCGTCGGGGATCGTGACGTCGGTGATTACCACGCGCTCGGTGCGCGACCTGGAATTGAAGGTGGGCAGTGAAGTGATTGCCTTCGTGAAATCGACCGAAGTGTCTATCGCCAAGCTGTGACTGCAATCCAGTTGTGAACCCAATCCAAATGTGGGAGCTGGCTTGCCAGCTCCCACACTGATTTGTGTAGATTTAGTTGAGTCGAGGGCCGCCTCCAGACGGACGTGACCCGGGCTTCTCACCCGAGGCATCCGGCAGTTCCTTGGGCTTTTCACTCGGGTCCTTGTAGTCCTTGTGCAAATCCCCATCCAGCCGGTTGCTCGACGAGCCGCCGCTTTGCGGTGTCGCGTCAAAGTGTTCCCACTCCGATTGCTGGAAGCGGAACAGGCTGTCGTCGGTCGGCGTGTCGCGGCCGTGGTAGTGGTGGATTTCGTAGTGGGCGTATTCGACCTTGTCCGCCCAGTTGTCCTGCAATAAACCGTCGCCCGCCAGGTCGCGGTACCAGTCGTTTTCCTTCTCGGTGGCCTTCTGTTTTTTGTTGTGGTCGACGAAGTAGCCGATGATCCCGCCCACCACCGCCAACACCACGCCCACCAGGAACAAAGGGCCGGTCAGCGCTGCCGCCGTGCCTGCGCCAAACAGCGCCGCCGCACCCAATACGCCGGCCGATGCACCGAACGCACCGCCCGCCACCTGCAACCCACCCGCCGCCTGAGCCAACGGGTCTTTGCTGTCCACGCCACTTTTGATCGCCAGGGCGCCGAGTACGATATCGGCAAAACCACCGGCGATATCCGTGGCCGGGCCCAGCACCTTGATCACCGAACCTGCGATCTTCGCCGATTGGGAAGCGCCCAGCTTGGCCGCACCGGCAGCCTTCAGGCCGTCATCCAGGTGGGTGGCCAGGCCTTCGGTGGCTTCGGTCACGGCTTTATCGCCTTCGCCAAACAGTTTGGCGACGCCGTCGTACTGGCTGTCGGGAACCGCGTCCAGGGCCGCGGCAATTTCCTTGCTGACCTTTGAGTCGATCTCGGTGGGCTTGCTGAAGTCGATGACTTTGCCGGCCGCACCTTCCTTGCCCCAGATTTCCGGCAGGGTCTTGTCCAGGCCGAGGAAATCCACCAGGCCACCCTTGCCCAGCGCTTCGCCGATCTTGTCGCCGAGCTTGACGAAGTGGCTCGCGCCGCCGGCAAAACTCAGGAAGTCCTTGGCGATGGTCATGCGCTGGGCCGGGGTTTCGCCGAGCTTGCCGCCTTTGCCCACCAGTTGGTAAATCCCCGAGAACAGGCTGACGCCGGCGCCCATGGAACCGAGGATGCCTTTGCTGTTGAGGGTGTTGAACACCTCGCCGAGCATGCCGCGATCCGCCACCGGGATATAGGGTTTGCTCAGGGCGGTTTTCACGTCGGCTTCGCTGATGGTGCCGCTGTTCTTGTAGACATCGCCGAGTTCTTCCAGGGCCTTGGTCACGGCCGAGGATTTCTCCTTGCCCTCCAGGCCTTCGTTGAGGAATTTCTCCAGCACTTCCTGGCTGCGTCGCGGCAAGTCCAGCAGGTTGCCCTTGAGCACGCCCTTGAGCAGGCCGAACAGGTCCTTGGTGGCCAGTTCCTTGTTCTCGTCGGAGATCTTGCTCGGGTCCGACAGGATCTCGTTGAGGTCGGTGGTGAGGCCGTCGGCCTGGATATTCTGCGCGGCCTTGGTGGCGGCTTCCGGGTCGAACAGCGACAGCGAGGTGAGGGTGTTGCTCAGGTCCTGTTGGGCTTCGTGGCTCTTGCCCTGTTTTTGCAGGTCCTTGAGGTAGAGCACGTAGTCGGGGTTGTTGGTCAGGTCGAGGAGCTTCTGCTTGATCTCGTCCTTGTTGGGCAGGTGACTGATGGCGTCGTCCATCTTGGTCTTGTAGTCGGCCTGCACGGTCGGGTCTTTGAACAGTTCGCCGATCTGCTCCTGCACCGCCTTGCCGTCGATGATGTCGTGCATGTCGGCTGAAGTGAGTTCGGTCTGCTTGTCATCGAACTCGCGCCAGGTGGTGTTGAACGGGCGCTTGGATTCTTCGTAGCCGGTGATGCCGTGGCCGTTCTGGTAGGCCGCCTGGGCTTCCAGGGCCCGGACCAGTTTGGCCCGCGGGTCGTCCTTGGGAATCGAGCCGTCCTTGACCCCGGCACGGTAGGTGTCGATCAGTTCGGTGGTGGCCAGTTCGCTGACGCTTTGGGTCGGCGATTTATCGTCGTCCTTGTCGGCGTGCACACCGGTGTCGAGGTTGAGCACGTCCAGTTCGTCGTTGCTCGGCAGGTTGTACTTGGCGCGGGTTTCGTCGACGGTGCCGGCGCTCCAGGCTTCCCACTTGGCGACCACTTCGTCGTAAAGCTGCGGGCTGAGTTCCTTGGAGACGATGACCTTGCCTTCACTGGTTTCATAGCGGATCAGGCCGTCACCCAGTTCATCGGGGGAGCCGAAAGTGATCTCGGTGTTTTTCAGGAAATCATTCGGCCCCGCCAGCTTGTAGCCGGCGTCTTCACTGGAGTGGATCTTGCTCCAGGTGTCCTGGGCGGTGGCCACGCTCTTGAACAGTTCCGGGCTGACGTCGGCCGACACCACGACTTTGGTGCCGTCGTGGGTTTCATAAGTCAGTACATTGCCTTGCTGGCCTTCGATCCAGCCGAAGCCCTTGTAGTCATTCAGTTCCGGCGGTTGGGTGTTGGCGTCCGCCAGGGTGGAGCCGTCGTTGAGTGCGGACTCCACGGCGGCCTTTTTGTCCGGGTGGGTGTAGACCTCGTGCAGGCCCGCCAGGTAATCGAACAGCTTGGGGTTGTCGTCCCGGGCCACGACCATTTTCTGGCCGTTGCTTTCGAAGCGGATCAGGCCCGGGCCGACTTCATCCTCGGGGCCGACGGTGGTGCCGGCGTAGGGTGGCCACACTTCGTTGTCGCTGGCACGCTTGTAGCCGGCGTCTTCGCTGCTGGCCAGGCCGGTGAAGCTTTCATAGGCTTCCTTGGCTTTCTGGAACGCTTCGGGGTTGTCGCGCTGGCTGATGACGAACTTGTTGCCGTCCTGGGTTTCGTAGCGGATCACACCCGGGCCGGTTTCGTCCGGTGGGCCTAGGGATTTGTAGTCGCCGAGCTTTTCCGGGGCCGTGGCGTCGCCGCCCAGGCGCTGGTAGCCGGCGGCTTCGCTGGCGTTGACGCCGGAGAGTGCCTTGAAGTCGGCGCTGACTTGCTTGAACAGCTCGGGGCTGTCTTTTTCGCTGACGATGACTTTCTTGCCGTCCTGGGTTTCATAACGAATCAGGCCGGGGCCGACTTCGTCCGCCGGGCCGATGGCCTTGTAGTCGCCAAGCGTGGTGGGCGGTGCGGCGTCCTTGGCGGCCAGTTCGTAGCCTTGTTCCTTGCTGGCAGCGAGCCCTTGCGCGGTTTTGTCGCCGGCCTCGACCTTCTTGTTGTTGGCGCTGTTCTTGAGCAGCACATGGAACGCCGCGCCGGACTTGGGCGGTGTGAGGGGAAGGGCCTTGGGGTCGGTCGAGCGGTTGAGCGGCTGGGTCGTCATGCCATGGAACTCCTGCTGTTACCGGTGGGACGAATCGGCAAAAACAGTAACAGCAGGGGTTCGGTGGTCGTTGCGAAAAGTTGTGAATTGCGCCTTAACGGTGACGCAGGCTGCGTTCCATACGGGCAATGCCTTCTTCCAGCATCGCCCGTGGGCAGCCGAAGTTCAGGCGCACGAACTGCTGGCTGTCATCGCCGAATTCAATCCCGGCGCTCAAGCCGACCCTGGCCTGTTCGAGGAAGAATTGTTGCGGGTCGTCCAGGCCCAGGGCGCTGCAATCCAGCCAGGCCAGATAGGTGCCTTGGGGCGCATGCATCACCACGCCGGGCAGGCGGGTTTGCACGGCGTTCAGCAGGTAGTCGCGGTTGGCTTGCAGGTAGGCCACCAGCGCTTCCAGCCAGTCGCCGCAGTCGCTATAGGCTGCGCGCGTGGCTTCCAGGCCCAGGGGGCTGACGCTGTCGACCATGCCGCAACGGGCGTGGTTGAAGCGTTCGCGAATTTCCAGGTTCTGGATCACCGCAAAGCAGGTCTTCAGCCCGGCGACGTTATACGCCTTGCTCGCCGACATCAGCGTGATGGTGCGCTGGGCGATCTCGGGGCTGAGGCTGGCGGTGGGAATGTGCCGGCGGCCGTCAAAGCACAGCTCGGCGTGGATTTCATCGGAGACGATCAGCGCGTCCTGGTCGAGGCAGGCGGTGGCCACGGCCAGCAGTTCTTCGCGAGGGAAAACCTTGCCCATCGGGTTGTGCGGGTTGCTCAACAGCAGCGCACCGGCGCCGGTGAGGGCTTCACGCATGGCCGGCAACGGCGTGAGGTACTCGCCCTCGGCGCTCAGTTCAAACGGCACTTCGATTTTTGGCAGGTTCCAGTGGCCCGGCGCCAGGCGGATCGGGCGATAGTTGGGGGTTTGCAGCACCACCGGTTGGCCGGGCTGCACAAACGCATGCAGCGCCATGTTGAAACCCGGCTCGACCCCCGGCAGGAACAGCAGCTCATCCGGCTGCACGCGCCAGGCGTACTTGGCCCATAGGTCGGCGACGATCGCCTCGCGCACGCCATCGCAGGCCACGCTGTAGCCGAGGATTTGCTGGCCAAGGCGCTCGTGCAGCGCCTGAAGCACAGCCGGTGGCGCGGCGATGTCCATGTCGGCAATCCACATCGGCAGAACGTCTTGCGGGTAACGACTCCACTTGGTGCTGCCGGTGCCGAGGCGGGAGTGGATCGTGTCGAAATTAAAGCTCATGGGTGGCTCAAGTCAGGGAGGCGGGCGAGGAAATGGCGCTGATTCTAGCGCCATTAATTTTACGCGCCAGCGCTGATTGTCGCGTGGCCTCCCGTCTGCCGGTCAAACGCCCCGGACAACTGTTCGTGGGCCTGCGCCAGGCTGCGCTGGACGGCCGCTTCGCCCCGGACCATGGCGCCCAGATAGACGAAGCGCACGGTGTGAATACCCACGGTTGCGAGGATCGCCTGCAGGTACGGGCTCAGGAAGTCCGGCTCACGGCTTTTCCGTGAGTTTCCGGAACTCACCAATACAAAAGTGCGCCGGTCCTTGAGCAGGCCGACTTTTTCAAACTGCGGGCTGACCGTGAAGCTGCGGTGGATACGCACCACATGATCGATCCAGCACTTGAGCGCCGCCGGCAGGGTGAAGTTGTGCACCGGGGTGCAGATAATCAACAGGTCGCAGGCCTCCAGCTCGACGATCAGCTGTTCGGAGCGCGCCGTTGCCGGGCCACTGAGGCCGCCGGGCGTGGTCAGGGCGCTGGCGTATTCCCGGGTCAGCGGCGGCAGTGCCTGGCCGCCGTAGTCACGCTCGGTCACCTGGGCCTCTGGCGCCTGTTCACGGAGCAGGGCGCGAGCCAGGCGGAAGGTCTGGGCGGCCTTGCCATGGGGGCTGAAGCTCAGCAGCAGGGCGCGGCTCATTGGCTGAGGTCCTGGGAAAAGTGCATTCCCCGCGGCAGCAGGCCCTGACGAAAGTAGAAGCGCTGGGCCAGTGCCATGTGCATGCCCGTGTCCAGCACCAGGTAGCGATAACCCAGGCTGCGGGTTTGCTGGCGTACCTGGTCCAGCAGTTGTTCACCCAGGCGCCGGCGTTGCAGAGAAGCATCTACCACCAGGTCATCGACGTAGATGAAGCGGCCATACAGCAGGTTTTCGGTCAGGCGATAACCGGCCAGGCCCAGCACCTGGCCGTTTTCCCGGGCGGCCAGCAGGCGGTAGCCGTTGTCCCGCTGGCGCTGGATTTGCCGGGTAAAGGCTTGCGGGTCGCTGAGCATGGGCCGCAGTTGCTGCATGACGGCAAAGCAGGCCTGGCAGTCGGCGTCGGTTTCAATGTGCACGAACTCCACGTGATCATTCATGGTGGCCGTGCTCCAGGTGGGCTTTCACCGCTGCGGGTACTTTTCGAAAGCTGATGGCGACGCGGTTCAGGGCGTTCATCAGGGCGATGGCCAGGGTCAGGTCGGCGATTTCCTTGGCACTGAAGACCGCGGTGGCCTCGGCATAGTCCGCGTCCGGCACCTCGGTTTGCGCGACCCGGGTGACTGACTCGGCCCAGGCCAGGGCTGCGGATTCGCGGGCGGTGAACAGCGGCGAGGCTTCGCGCCAGGCGGCCAGCAGCATCAGTTTTTCCAGGCTCACGCCCTGTTTGAGCAGGTCGCGGGAATGGGAGTCGAGGCAATAGGCGCAGCCGTTGAGTTGCGAGACCCGCAGGTACACCAGGTCAATCAATTCCTTCTCCAGGCCGCAGCCGTGGATATAGCTGTGCACCGAGCCAAGGGCTTTGTAGCCGACGGGCGCCGCCTGGGCGTAGTCGAGACGGTGTTGCATGGGGTGGCTCCTGACTGTCGTGAAGTGATGCCGCCAGTCTGGCGGCCGGGTCGCCGGCTCAATAGGGCCAAGAATGGACAAGCGGGTTGGGACAAGATCAGACTTCAGGGCTGATTGACTGTGAGCCGGATAACGATGTCGTCACTGCCCAAATACCAGGAGATTTATCGGCGCTTTCGCCAGGCCATCGACCAGGGCCAACTGCGCCCCGGCGAACGAGTGCCGTCGGTGCGCAGCCTGGCCCAGGAACTGAAGGTGGCCCGGGGCACCGTGGAGACGGCCTATCAGTTGCTGGTCAGCGAAGGCTTTTTCCTCGCGCGCGGCCAAGCGGGCACGGTGGTGGCCGAGGCACTGCCGCAGCGGTCGATCAAGACGCTGCCGGTGGCATCCGAACCCGTGGCACCGGCATCCAACCTGCGCCTGCTGCAACTGGGCTTGCCGGCGCTCGACAGTTTCCCGCGCAAGTTGTGGGCGCGGCTGGTCACCCGCCAGGTGCGGCGTATCGACGTGAACAGCCTGGCCATGGGCGACGTGCGTGGTGCCCGTTCGCTGCGTGTGGCGATTGCGCAATACCTGGCGCTGTATCGGGGCGTGGAATGCTCACCGGAGCAGGTGTTTGTGTGCGCCGGTTATTCGGCGTGCCTCGCGCTGGTGTGTGATGCGCTGCAGATGGCCGGCCAGGACTGCTGGTTCGAAGACCCGGGCTACCTGCATGCGCGGCAATTGTTACTCCACTTGGGCGTGAAGTTGGTAGCGGTGCCGGTGGACCATGACGGGCTTGATGTGGAGGCGGGCGTACGGCGCGCTCCAAAGGCGCGGCTGGCGATTGTCACCCCGGCCCACCAAAGTCCGCTGGGGGTGGCCCTCAGTGCCACCCGGCGACTCGGTTTGCTCGACTGGGCGCAGGCCCATGGCAGTTGGGTGGTGGAGGACGACTACGACAGCGAGTTTCGCTACAAGGGCCAACCTCTGGCGGCGCTCAAGAGCCAGGACACTGCCGACCGGGTGATCTACTCGGGCAGCTTCAGCAAGATGCTGTTCCCGGGGTTGCGCCTGGGCTATCTGGTGGTGCCTCAAGCGCTGCGCCCGGCCTTTGAGGCCAGCGCCGGCGTCCTGCAAAACCGCAGCGCTGAATTGCTGCAAGCCACCACGGCCGATTTTCTTGAACAAGGCCATTTCACCCGGCACCTGAAAAAAATGCGCCAGCTCTACACCGTGCGGCGCGGTTTCCTGGTGGAAGCGTTGGCCAGTCATTGCGGGGAGTTTTTGCAGGTGGATGAGCAGTCGGGCGGGATCAACTTGTTGGCGCGGCTGCGGGTGGACGTCTCTGATCAGGCGATCGCGGCCGCCGCCGCTCGTGCGGGGCTGGGAATTCAGGCCGTGTCTGGCTGGAGCATCGAGCCCGGTCGCCAGCAAGGCCTGCTGATGGGCTTCACCAACCTGGCAACTCGCCAGCAGGCTATGGACGCGGCGTTGGTGTTGCGCGAGGTCATCGACGGCGCTTTATGAAGACCGGTTGAACATCTTCATTCGCCACATCGGCCCCGAGCTTCTACCCTGAAGGCATAGCCCTCAGGACGCCAAGCGCTCATGTACAAAGACCTGAAGTTCCCGGTTCTGATCGTACACCGCGACATCAAGGCCGACACCGTTGCCGGCGACCGCGTCCGGGGCATCGCCCGGGAGCTGGAACAGGAGGGCTTCAGTATCTTTTCGGCGGTGGACTACGCCGAGGGCCGCCTGGTGGCTTCCACCCATCACGGCCTGGCCTGCATGCTGATTGCCGCCGAAGGGGCCGGGGAAAATACCCACCTGATGCAAAACATGGTGGAGCTGATCCGCCTGGCGCGGGTACGGGCACCGAACCTGCCGATCTTCGCCCTCGGTGAGCAAGTCACCCTGGAAAACGCCCCGGCCGATGCCATGAGCGAACTCAACCAGCTGCGGGGCATTCTTTACCTGTTTGAAGACACCGTGCCGTTTCTCGCCCGGCAAGTGGCCCGGGCGGCGCGGGCTTACCTGGATGGCCTGTTGCCGCCATTCTTCAAGGCGTTGGTGCAGCACACGGCGGACTCCAATTACTCCTGGCACACCCCCGGTCACGGCGGTGGCGTGGCCTATCGCAAGAGCCCGGTGGGGCAGGCGTTTCATCAGTTCTTCGGGGAAAACACCCTGCGTTCGGACTTGTCGGTGTCGGTGCCGGAACTCGGCTCGCTGCTGGACCACACCGGGCCGCTGGCCGAGGCCGAAGCCCGTGCGGCACGTAACTTTGGCGCCGATCACACTTACTTCGTGATCAATGGTACGTCCACCGCCAACAAGATCGTCTGGCACTCCATGGTGGGCCGTGATGACCTGGTGCTGGTGGACCGCAACTGCCACAAGTCGGTGCTGCATTCGATCATCATGACCGGCGCGATCCCGCTGTACCTGTGCCCGGAGCGCAATGAACTGGGGATCATCGGGCCGATTCCCCTGAGCGAGTTCAGCTCGGACTCGATCCGCGCCAAGATCGACGCGAGCCAGCTGACCCGTGGCCGGCCGGCCAAGGTCAAGCTGGCGGTCGTCACCAACTCCACCTACGACGGCCTGTGCTACAACGCCGAGCTGATCAAGCAGCAACTGGGCAACAGCGTCGAGGTGCTGCACTTTGACGAAGCCTGGTACGCCTACGCGGCGTTTCACGAGTTCTTCGCCGGTCGCTACGGCATGGGCACCTCGCGCACGCCCGACAGCCCGCTGGTGTTCACCACCCATTCCACCCACAAGCTGCTGGCGGCATTCAGCCAGGCCTCGATGATCCATGTGCAGGATGGCGGGGTGCGCAAGCTGGACCGCGACCGCTTCAACGAAGCCTTCATGATGCATATTTCCACCTCGCCGCAGTACAGCATCATCGCCTCCCTGGACGTGGCGTCGGCCATGATGGAAGGCCCGGCGGGGCGTTCATTGCTGCAAGAGATGTTTGATGAAGCCCTGAGCTTTCGTCGCGCCCTGGCCAACCTGCGCCAGCACATTGCCGCCGAAGACTGGTGGTTTTCCATCTGGCAGCCGCCGCTGGTGGCGGGCATCGACCGGGTGGTGACGGCGGACTGGCTGCTGCAACCCGAGGCGGAGTGGCATGGCTTTGGCGATATCGCCGAAGACTACGTGTTGCTGGACCCGATAAAAGTCACCCTGGTGATGCCCGGCCTGAACGCCGGAGGGGCGCTGAGCGAGTGCGGAATCCCTGCGGCGGTGGTCAGTAAATTCCTCTGGGAACGTGGGCTGGTGGTGGAAAAGACCGGGCTGTATTCGTTCCTCGTGCTGTTTTCCATGGGCATCACCAAAGGCAAGTGGAGTACCCTGCTCACCGAATTACTGGAATTCAAGCGCAGTTATGACGCCAACGTGAGCCTCGCCAGCTGCTTGCCCTCGGTGTTTGCGCAGGGGCCGGCACGGTATCAGGGCCTGGGCTTGAAGGATCTGTGCGATCAGTTGCACGGCTGCTACCGCAGTAATGCCACGGCCAAGCACCTGAAGCGGATGTACACCGTGTTGCCGGAAATCGCCATGAAACCGGCCGATGCCTACGACCTGCTGGTCAAGGGCGAAGTCGAGGCGGTGTCCATCGACGCTTTGCCAGGACGCGTTGCAGCGGTCATGCTGGTGCCTTATCCGCCGGGCATTCCATTGATCATGCCGGGGGAGCGTTTTACCGAATCGACTCGCTCGATCATTGATTACCTGGCATTTGCCAGGACGTTCGATAGCAGTTTCCCCGGCTTTGTCGCGGATGTGCATGGACTGCAACACGAAGACGACGGCACTGGTCGTTGTTACACCGTCGACTGCATCAAGGGTTAAGAATGTTTATGCAAGCTGTGATGAACCCGAAGTACCCGGGCCTCAGTGTCCGGGTGGCTGACGAAGGATTTGACGCGTACGTGTGGGGTAACGACTTCAGCTTTGAGGTCAACGCCTACGGCATGCCGGAGATGGGCAAACGCGTCGATCAGTGGGCGGTGGAGCGCATTGTGCCGTACCGCAAATGCTATGGCATCGACCCCGAGGAGTTCGCCAGCTTCCGTGACGCGGCCGACAGTGCGGTGTTCATGGCGTACCTGGATGACCGGCCCGTGGGGCATATCGTGGTCAGCACCAACTGGAACGGCTTTGCCCATGTGGACGAACTGGCAGTGGTATTGCCCGCGCGGCGCCACGGGGTGGCCAAGGCGTTGCTCGACGTGGCGCAGTTCTGGAGCCGCAAGAAGAACCTGCCGGGGATGATGCTGGAAACCCAGAACAACAACCTCGGTGCCTGCCGGTTGTACGAGCGTTGCGGGTATGTGATGGGCGGAATCGACCACCTGCGCTATCGCGGGATCGATCCGCAGACCCGCGAGGTGGCGATTTTCTGGTATCGGTTGTTCAGGTCGGAGCTGGAAGCGGTCTGAAGCCGGGCGCTGATTCAGTGTGGGAGCTGGCTTGCCTGCGATAGCATCACCTCAGTGTTACTGATACACCGCAGTGTCCGCATCGCAGGCAAGCCAGCTCCCACATTTATCTCTGTTGGTCAGGAGAGTGTGTTTGTCAGCAGGCTTTCGGCCTTCTCGGTGACAATCTCCAGCAGCGCATTCAAGGCGGGCGACGCCGCGCTGCCTTCCAGCGTCAACGCATACAAGGTCACCCCAATCGGGGGTGACAACGGGCAAGCATCCAGCCCGGCTTCCCGTGCACCGGTGGCGGTGAACGGGTCGACAATCGCCAGACCTTCCCCGGCTTCAACCATGCTGCGCATCATCTGGTAGGTCTGCACCCGCGTCTGTACCACCGGCAGCGGGCGCAGGGCTTGCAGTTTGCTGTCCAGCAGGCGGCTCAGCGGGTCCTGGCCCTCCAGCCCGATCATCGACTGCCCGGCCAACTCTTGCAGTGCAATGTACTTCTGCCGCGGTTTCAGCCAGCCATGGGGCGCAAGCAATTGCAGCTTGCCGTGGGCCAGTGGAGTGCTGTGGATTTGCGGGTGTTCCGGGTCGTGCAGGCTCAGGCCAAGGTCCGCTTCGTGCAGCAGCAGGCTTTTGACGATATCCCGGGTGGAGTGGCTGGACAGGTTGCACGGCGTGTCTTGAAAGCGTCGGCGCAGCACGGCGATCGCCTGGGGCAACAACTGATTGGCCAGGGGCGGGGTGCACAGCGCGCGCAAGGGCGGGGCATGATGGTGCTTCAGGCTGCTGGCCAGGCGCTGCACCGGCTCAAGGGCGGCGTAGAGGTGGGCGATCTGGCCCTGCAGTTCAAGGGTTTCGCGGGTGGCCTGCAAGCGTCCGCGCACACTGGCGAACAGCATGAAGCCCAGTTGCAGCTCGGCATCCTTGAGCGTCGCCTCCACATCGGCCACGGGGAGTTGCAACCATTCGGCGGCGGTGCCGAGGTGTCCGGTCTGCAAAATCGCTTGAATGACTTCGATATGACGTAAACGCATGGCCGGAGTCTATGTTCAGTGCGACGTGGATTCAATGGCTTGGGCCCGGGCGTTGAAAAAAGACCCGGCGCGGGAACGGCCCAACTAGACTTGCACGATCAAGCCCCTGGCGCCTGCAACCAACAGGTCATACAAAGGGCGTATCAACCCAAGGATCCAAGGGGGAGCCTTATCGATGCTCGGTAAAACAGACACGCGCGGGTTTTCGTCGTGGGACCTGCTGGTGGTGGTGCTGGTGGTTGGCGTGCTGGCGGTTGCGGTGGGGCCGCGGCTATTTGGCGACGTGACCCGAACGGAAATCGCCACGGCCAAGGTCCAGTTGAGTGCGCTGGGCAAGGCGGTGGAGCAGTTTCACCAGGATGTGGGGCGGTATCCAACGGATGACGAGGGCCTGAGCGCGCTGACGGTTCAGCCTCAAGGCGAGGCGAATTGGAAGGGGCCGTACCTCAAGGAGGATATCCTCACAGACCCTTGGGGCGTGGCCTATCAGTACCATTTCCCGGCTACCCAGCCGAGCGCGCCCTTTGAGTTGTTTTCGTTCGGTAAGGACCGGACGCTGGGTGGTGAAGGCGACAACGTGGACATTGCCTATGGCGAGTAGCATCGGCGGCGCCTCCGGCGTTTCACGACGTGCCAGGAACTGGCTGTTGGCAGCCGTGGCGGTGGTGGCTTTGGGCGTAGTGGTCAAGCATTACGAAGAAAAAGATCCGACGAACCTGGCGTTTCAGGCGTTTATTCGCTCACAGGCGCAGGTCACGTCGCAGGTGGGGACCGTTTCATCCGTTGAGCTCCTAAAGCGTGTGACACTCTACCCGGGCTACGGTGGCGTTCATGGCGATACACCCGGCTATACGCAGTCTTTGTACCGTGTGGTGGGTGAGCGCGGGCAGGCCACGGTCGAGGTCAGGCGAGAGGATAGCGACCATCCGATCGAAATAACGCAGGTACAACTCGGCAAGGCACCTTTCAATACGGCGCTGACCTGCATGGGCTTGCTGGTGTTGACGGGGGGCATTGCGGGAATGATCTGGGGGGATCGGGTGATTGCCAGGCATCGCGAAGGCGTGTGGCGCTTTTTCGAACTTCGACCGGGGTGGAGCCGCTACCTGAAGTGGCCGCTGGGCCTGGGTCTGGTACTGATGGGATTTATAACCATGCTGATGGGCATGAACGGCTGGGGAAGCTGAACGCTGCGATCCGTCCCGGCCCAGTCACCATGCCACGTATGGCCAGGACTGAGCAGGTACACATCCAAGACGTTGCGTTACGGCGAGGTCTTATGAAGCGTGGGTCGTTGCGGATTCGCGGGTGATGATGGTGCCCGACTGAATCAATCTGAATTCATCGCCGTCCAGTTTTTCTACACGATCGCCAATGGCCAGCTTGTAGGTAATGGTGGGCGCCGAGCCAGTCAGGTCGCCTTGGGGCGGGTTGGATTCCTGGAACTCATGCACCGAATAAACGCGACCTTCCGCGTCTCTGGCATGGAACTGTCCGACAAGTACTGCTGCCATCTGTTTAGAACCTCTGGAGATAAACACTCGATTTGCGGTTCTGTAGACCGTAGGAGAGCGGGGTAGTTTACCTATTGAAAAAAAATACTATTCGTTGACTTTTTCAGACATTACTTACAAATCCGTCTGCGGTGTGAACGTCCCTGGAGATTGCAAAAACACGCTGGTGATAGCGCCGCGCAGGCTCTATAACTACAAGCTCCTTAAGTCAGAAACCGGGAACCCCCAATGAGCAAGGTCTACACGATTGCCGTACTGGTCGGCAGCTTGAGAAAAGAGTCGATCAATCGCAAGGTCGCCCTGGCATTGGCCGAGTTGGCGCCCGCCAATCTCACGTTGAACATTGTCGAAATTGGCGATTTGCCGCTCTACAACGAGGACATCGACGGTGCTGCACCGCCGGCAGCCTACAGTACTTTCCGCCAGCACGTGCGGTCATCCGACGCGGTGCTGTTTGTGACCCCCGAATACAACCGCTCCGTACCGGGTGTATTGAAGAATGCGATTGACGTCGGTTCGCGCCCGTACGGCCAAAGTGTCTTCAGTGGCAAGCCGGGTGCGGTGATCAGTGTGTCCCCCGGTGCCATCGGCGGTTTTGGCGCCAATCACCATTTGCGCCAGTCGCTGGTGTTCCTCGATGTGCCATGCATGCAGCAGCCGGAAGCCTACCTGGGCGGTGCGGGCAGCGTGTTCGACGAGTCGGGCAAGGTCTCGGAAAAGACCAAGCCGTTTTTGCAGGCGTTTATCGACGCCTATGGCAAGTGGGTCGAAAAACAGCACGGCTGACAGGCCGCACGAAAAAAGACCCCGCTTTTTAGGCGGGGTCTTTTTTGTGTGCGGTCAGCCGCTATGGCGCTATCAACGCAACCAGTTGGTCCGCGCCAACTCGATTACCTCATCACCGCGCCCGCTCATCACCGCCTTGAGCATGTACAGGCTGAAGCCCTTGGCCTGTTCCAGCTTGATGCTCGGCGGCATCACCAGTTCCTGGGTGGCGGTGACCACGTCCACCAGTACCGGGCCGTCGTGGGCCAGGGCGCGGCGCAGGGCAGGTTCGAGGTCTTCGGACTGCTCGACCCGAATACCGAGGATGCCCATGGCGTTGGACATGGCGGCAAAGTCCGGATTCTTCAGCTCGGTGCCGGTATCCAGGTAGCCGGCAGCCTTCATCTCCATGGCGACAAATCCCAGGGACGAGTTGTTGAACACCACGAGTTTCACCGGCAGGTTCAACTGCGCCAGGCTGATGAAGTCGCCCATCAACATGGTGAAGCCACCGTCGCCGGACATCGAAATCACCTGGCGCCCGGGAAACGCCGCTTGCGCGCCGATGGCCTGGGGCATGGCGTTGGCCATCGAGCCGTGGTTGAACGAGCCGATCAGCCGGCGCTTGCCATTCATTTTCAGGTAGCGCGCCGCCCATACCGTAGGCGAGCCAACGTCAGCGGTGAAGATTGCGTCGTCGTCCGCCAGTTCGCTGAGCAGGCGCGCAACGTATTGCGGGTGGATCGGGCGGCCGGCCTTTGACGGCTCAGCCAGGTCATCCAGGCCCTGGCGCGCTTTCTCGTAATGCTTGAGCGAGGTTTCGAGGAAGCTGCGATCGGTCTTGCGGGTCAGGCGCGGCAGCAGCGCCTGGATTGTTTCGCTGACGTCTGCAGCAATCCCCAGGTCCAGGGTGGCACGCCGGCCCAGGGCCTGCGGGTTGCGGTCGACCTGGATGATCTTCGCGTCGGTGGGGTAGAACTGGCGATACGGAAAGTCGGTGCCGAGCATGATCAGCGTGTCGCAGTTGAGCATGGCGTGGTAGCCGGAGCTGAAGCCGATCAGGCCGGTCATGCCGACGTCGAACGGGTTATCCCACTCCACGTGCTCCTTGCCGCGCAGGGCATGCACCACAGGCGCACCGAGGGCGTCGGCCAGGGCCACCACCTCATCGTGGGCGCCCGCACAGCCACTGCCGCACAGCAGGGTGACTTTGCCGCTGTGTTCCAGGATGTCGGTGAGGCGTTGCAGGTCCTGTTCCGCCGGCAGCGTACGTGGCGCGAGCAGGGCCGGCCACGGCTTGAAGGTGTCTTCCACTTCCAGCAGCGACACATCACCCGGAATCACTACCACGGCCACGCCACGATTGAGGATCGCCGAGCGCATGGCGCGGTGCAGCACGTGGGGCATCTGTTCGGGGTTGGTCACCAGCTCGATAAAGTGGCTGCATTCCTTGAACAGCTCCTGGGGATGGGTTTCCTGAAAGTAGTTCAGGCCGATCTCGGAGGAGGGGATCTGCGCCGCGATGGCCAGCACCGGCACATGGTTGCGATGGCAGTCGAACAGGCCGTTGATCAAATGCAGGTTGCCGGGGCCGCAACTGCCGGCACACACCGTCAGCTCGCCGGTGGCGGCGGCTTCGGCACCGGCGGCAAACGCGGCCACTTCTTCGTGGCGCACGTGCATCCATTCGATGCTGTCCATGGTGCGCAGGGAGTCGGTCAGGCCGTTGAGGCTGTCGCCGGTCAGGCCCCAGATGCGCTTGATGCCCGCCTGTTCAAGGGTGGTCGCCAATTGCTGGGCCAGGGTGATTTTCGCCATGAAGAACTCCAATCGTCAGTGAGGGTAAAAAGCTGCTGATCAGTAGAGGACAGTTCCATGGCGCTGAATGCTCCCCGGTTAATGTGAAGAATTGGTCATCGCGGCGCGATATTGGCGGGTGCGCCGGGCGATAAACAGTTGGTCCTTGATCAACGCCAGCAGTGGCGCCACGCCGGGTTTGGGCTGTCGGCCACGGCTCAGGCGGCGTAGCTGATAGCGCACCACCGCCATGCTCGCCAGGCTGGCCAGGGGTTTGCGTTTCCAGCGGATCG
The DNA here is from genome assembly GCF_000242655.1 of Pseudomonas sp. PAMC 25886. Taxonomy (NCBI): domain Bacteria; kingdom Pseudomonadati; phylum Pseudomonadota; class Gammaproteobacteria; order Pseudomonadales; family Pseudomonadaceae; genus Pseudomonas; species Pseudomonas sp. PAMC 25886. The sequence goes on along the minus strand of NZ_AHHC01000047.1, from coordinate 5,126 downwards.
GCGGCAGTTGCGGGTTGAGGTCACGGCCTGCGCGCCATTGCTTGATCAGGTGCGGTTCCAGGGTCAGGGCGGTGGCGATCCCGGCCATGGCGATGCCGCTGTCGAGTACTTGCTGGACGATGGGCAAGCGCCGGATCCCGCCGGTGACCATCACCGGCATGCGGGCGACTTGCGCCAGGTCGCTGGCCATCTCGATGAAATACGCTTCGCGGGCCAGGGTGCGCCCATCGCGGGCTTCGCCTTGCATGGCCGGGGCTTCGTAGCTGCCGCCGGACAGCTCCAGCAGGTCGATGGCCAGCGGGTTGAGCAGTTCGACCACGGCGCGGGCGTCGGCGGCGTCAAAGCCACCGCGCTGGAAGTCGGCGGAGTTGAGTTTCACGGCCACGCAGAAATCAGCGCTCACGGCGGCGCGCACGGCCTTGATCACCTCCAGCAGGAGTCGTGCACGGTTTTCCACGGAGCCGCCCCAGCGGTCTGTGCGTTGGTTGCTCAAGGGTGAGAGAAACTGGCTGAGCAGGTAGCCGTGGGCCGCATGGACCTGGGCACCGCTGAAGCCGGCTTTTTCCGCCAGGCGTGCACTGGTAGCGAAGCGCGTGACGACGTCCTGGATATCTTCCTCGGTCATCGCCTTGGGCTGGGCGAACATCTTCGAGAAGCCACCCAGGTCCAGAGGCACCGCAGAAGGCGCGAGTGCCTGCTGGCCGAGGTTGGCCATGGTCTGGCGGCCCGGGTGGTTGAGCTGCACCCAGAACTGCGCGCCCTTGGCCCGGCCAATGGTGGCCCACCGGCGGAACGCGTCCAGGTGGCGTTCGTCTTCGAGCACCACACCACCGGGGCCGGTCATGGCTCGGCGGTCGATCATCACGTTGCCGGTCAGGATCAGGCCGGGTTCGCCCTCGGCCCAGGCGTGATACAGGCGCATCAGGGCTTCGGAAGGCGCCTGGTCGGCATCGGCCATGTTCTCTTCCATCGCCGCCTTGGCGATGCGGTTACTGACGACTTGGCCGTTGGGCAATTGCAATGCTTCAAAGGGCGACATGCTTGACTCCTCACAATGGGAGCGCTCAGGCTAAGCTTAAAGGTAACTTTAAGGTCAATGGGGTAGGCGATGAATATCGGTGAACTGGCGGAACGCAGTGGCTTGGCTGCTTCGAAGATTCGTTTTTACGAAGCCCAGGGGCTGATCCAGGTCGAGCGGCAAGGCAATGGCTATCGCCGTTATCCCACGCAGACGTTGCAGACGCTGCAATTGATCCAGGGCGCTCAGCGGGCGGGTTTCAGCTTGCAGGAGTTGAAGGCGCTGATGCCGGACGACTCGCCGAGCGAGGCCAGGCGCGCCGATATCGTGTTGAGGCTGGAACGCAGGATTGCGCAGATAGAAGAGCTGCAGGCCCGTATGGACCAGAGCAAGGCCGAGTTGCGGGCGGTGATCGCCACGATCCAGTCGCACCCGGAAGGCACGCCGTGCACGCAGGCGCAGGACAAGGTCTGGGCCTCAATCGAGGCGCATAAAAAAACGCCGCGCATCTGACGATACGCGGCGTTCGTTTACAGCAACAAAACCTTAGGCTTGAACCACAGGAATGTTGGCGCTTGCAGCAATTTCACGGAACTCGGCGATCTGGTCAAAACTCAGGTAGCGATACACGTCGCTGGCCATGGTGTTGATCTTCGCGGCGTATTCCATGTACTCCTCGACGGTCGGCAGGCGACCCAGGATGGAAGCCACCGACGCCAGCTCGGCCGAAGCCAGGTAGACGTTCGCGCCGTCACCCAGGCGGTTCGGGAAGTTACGGGTCGACGTCGACACAACCGTCGAGTTCGGCTCTACACGTGCCTGGTTACCCATGCACAGCGAGCAGCCCGGCATTTCCATGCGCGCGCCAGCCTTGCCGTAGATGCCGTAGTAGCCTTCTTCGGTCAGTTGGTGAGCGTCCATCTTGGTCGGCGGCGACAGCCACAGACGGGTAGGCAGCTGACCCTTGACCTGATCCAGCAGTTTACCGGCAGCGCGGAAGTGACCGATGTTGGTCATGCACGAACCGATGAACACTTCGTCGATCTTCTCGCCTTGTACCGACGACAGCAGACGGGCGTCGTCCGGATCGTTTGGCGCGCAGAGCACAGGCTCCTTGATGTCGGCCAGGTCGATTTCGATGATTTCAGCGTATTCGGCGTCAGCATCGGCAACCATCAGCTCAGGGTTGGCAACCCAGGCTTCCATCGCTTGGGCACGACGTTCCAGGGTACGCGCATCGCCGTAGCCTTCACCGATCATCCAGCGCAGCAGGGTGATGTTGGAGTTCAGGTACTCGGTGATGGACTCTTTCGACAGCTTGATGGTGCAACCGGCAGCCGAACGTTCAGCCGAGGCGTCGGACAGCTCGAAGGCTTGTTCGATGCTCAGGTTGTCCAGGCCTTCGATTTCCAGGATGCGGCCGGAGAAGGCGTTCTTCTTGCCTTTCTTTTCTACGGTCAGCAGGCCAGCCTGGATCGCGTAGTAAGGAATGGCGTGAACCAGGTCACGCAGGGTGATACCAGGCTGCATTTCGCCTTTGAAGCGCACCAGGATCGATTCCGGCATGTCCAGTGGCATAACGCCAGTGGCTGCGGCGAACGCTACCAGGCCGGAACCGGCCGGGAACGAAATGCCCATCGGGAAACGGGTGTGGGAGTCACCACCGGTACCGACGGTGTCCGGCAGCAGCATGCGGTTCAGCCAGCTGTGGATGATGCCGTCGCCTGGACGCAGCGATACACCGCCACGGGTCATGATGAAGTCAGGCAGGGTGTGGTGGGTGGTCACGTCGATCGGCTTTGGATAGGCCGCGGTGTGGCAGAACGACTGCATTACCAGATCGGTCGAGAAGCCCAGGCACGCCAGGTCTTTCAGTTCGTCACGGGTCATAGGACCGGTGGTGTCCTGGGAACCCACGGTGGTCATCTTCGGTTCGCAGTAGGTGCCTGGACGAACGCCAGCCACGCCGCACGCCTTGCCGACCATTTTCTGCGCCAGGGTGTAGCCCTTGTCGCTTTCAGCCGGAGCTTCCGGCAGTTTGAACAGGGTCGAAGGTGGCAGACCCAGCTCGGCACGTGCCTTTTCGGTCAGGCCACGGCCGATGATCAGCGGAATACGACCGCCGGCACGGACTTCGTCCAACAGGACCGGGGTCTTCATTTCGAAGGTGGTCAGGACTTCATCGCTGTTGTGCTTGGTGACTTTGCCAGCATGCGGGTACAGGTCGATCACGTCGCCCATGTTCATGTTGGTGACGTCGAACTCGATTGGCAGTGCGCCGGCATCTTCCATGGTGTTGTAGAAGATCGGAGCGATCTTGCTGCCGAAGCAGAAGCCGCCAGCGCGCTTGTTCGGCACGTAAGGAACGTCGTCGCCGAAGAACCACAGTACCGAGTTGGTGGCCGATTTACGCGACGAACCGGTACCGACCACGTCACCGACGTAGGCGATCGGGAAGCCTTGGCCGCGCATTTCTTCGATCTGCTTCATCGGGCCGGTCTTGCCTTGCTCATCCGGCACGATACCTTCACGGGCCATTTTCAGCATGGCCAGGGCGTGCAGCGGGATGTCAGGACGGGACCAGGCGTCCGGGGCAGGGGACAGGTCGTCGGTGTTGGTTTCGCCAGTCACCTTGAACACGCGCAGGCTGATCTTGTCGGCCAGGGTCGGGCGGTTCTTGAACCACTCGCCGTCGGCCCAGGACTGGATCACGGCTTTGGCGTGTTCGTTGCCGTTCTTGGCTTTTTCCGCGACGTCGTGGAACGCATCGAACATCAACAGGGTGTGCTTGAGTTGGGCGGCAGCGACGGGCGCCAGTTCGGCGTCGTCCAGCAGCTCGACCAGGGTCACGATGTTGTAGCCGCCTTGCATGGTGCCGAGCAGTTCAACAGCGCGTTTCTTGTCGATCAGGGGAGAAGTGGCTTCGCCCTTGGCCAGGGCAGACAGGAAACCGGCCTTGACGTAGGCAGCTTCGTCAACGCCTGGTGGAATGCGGTTGGTGATCAGGTCAACGAGGAATTCTTCTTCGCCAGCCGGGGGATTTTTCAGCAGCTCGACCAGGCCTGCGGTTTGTTCGGCATTAAGCGGCTGGGGAACAATACCCAGGGCTGCACGCTCTTCGATATGTTTGCGGTAGGCTTCAAGCACAGTTATTACCCTCATCAGTGGTCCCACGGGACGCTCATCCAGAAATGCACGGCACGCATGCGCTCGGGGGCTTTTTGGGCCGTAGAGCCAGCGCTGCCGGCAATCCTCACAGAAGCTGCTTTCAAAGTTTTACGCCTGCAGAACGGAGCTGATGAGGGTTGGCGCTGGCTATTTACCGGGTAAATAACCATCGCCAACACCGTTCTTTAGGAACGACTGTGCTCGTGACGCTTTGAAAACAGCTTCCAACGGATTATTGGCGCCTTACAAGGCCGGGTGATTCTACGGCAAAAAATTTCTAAACGTAAGTTGCCGCGCCAAGTTTGCAGGGTGATGAACCTTAGACAAAGGGCTAACATGTGCAACTGTTTCGCTGATTTGTGCGTTGTCGACCATGTCCAACCAAACCATCAAGACCCCCTGCGTAGGCCTGTGCTCCACGGTTTACGGCGATCTTGTGTGCCGGGGGTGTAAGCGGTTTCACCATGAGGTGATTCAGTGGAACGGTTACAACGAGGAGGAAAAACGTGCGGTCTGGCTGAGGCTGGAGCAGTTGTTGGTGCAGGTGATGGCGGGGAAGGTTGAGGTGTTTGACCCCAAAATGCTTCGGGGGCAGCTTGAACAGCGCAAGATTCGGTTTGTGCCGCATCAGTCGGAGTACTGCTGGGCCTATCAGTTGATTGCCCGGGGGGCGCGGGTGATCAGCAATCTTGAGGCTTATGGGATGGTGTTGATGCCGGAATTTCGGGAGTGGGGGTTGCCTGAATTGCGGGATGCCATTGATCGGGAGTTTTTTATTTTGTCTGAGGCGCATTATCAGCGGTATATCGCGCCGGGGTTTCTCAGGGATGCCTTGTGATTGAGTACATATCCGTTATTCGGGTAACGGCCACCTATGGTTTCGCTCTTACAGCGACTCACTTTGGAAAAGCCCCAAAGTAAGCAAAGGGCTCTGCCCCTG